>NZ_FNOL01000005.1:0-368242 GCF_900106655.1 Variovorax sp. YR634 | reverse complement strand
ATGGTGGACGCCCCTTTCAGTTCAAGTGGTTGCTGACACTTCCACTTTGGCACATCGATGCCGGTACGGGTGGGGGCGTCCATCCCATTGGTTGTCGATGGCTTCGAAGAACAGCGGAAAGAGCTCCACCGCCGCGTCGTACTCGGCAATGCCCTCCTGTTTCCTGCCCTGCTCGCAGAGTTCGTTCCCGCGCAGGTAATGCGCGTTGGCCTCGCGGACGATCTCCTTGCTGTCCTTTCCGGTCACCTCGAGGTAGCGCGGAAAGTCCGTGAGCCTCAGGTACTCGGCAAAGCCGATCAGTTCTTCTTCGGTGGGCTGCCGGTTGCCGATCAGCTCCCAGCCCTCCTCACCGAAGCTGCCTGCGTCGATGGGGGCATGCCATATCGACACCTCCGCCTGTTTCAGGGAATCGGCCGTGGGCTTGGCGTCCATCGGCTTGTAGCTCAGGCAGTGGGCGGCCGCCGTTCCATCGGGCCATGGGTCGACTTCGAGGATCCAGACGGCCCGCCAGACCTGTCCGTCGCGTTGGGTAAGCAGGTCGCCTGGCTTCACCGCCAACCGGCTTTCCGCCGGGGAATTGGATGTGGAAGCCGAGCCGGCAAGACGTGCGGCAAGCCGCTGGATGAATCGGAAAGGCATGGTGTTGGATGTCTTGAGGATCTACACGCGGGTAACAGGCAGAAGCGCGCCACTTTAGCCGCTCGGCGCAAGGCGAAAAAAAGCGGGCCCAAGGGCCCGCCCAAAGCCGTCCATCGAATTGCACAAGAAAGCGCAACCCGACTCCGACTCACCTCGAACTCAACTCCTGCTTCCTCTCATTTCCTCCTCCAGATCAAAGCGATCGCCAACCAAGCTCCGGCGCTATGCGGCCGGACAGGTCGGTCAATATCTGTTCGTAGTCCTCGCTGCTGAAGTTGTAGGGCAGCTCCACGCGCAATTCGCTCACATGCGGCAGCACCGGGTCGTGCCGCAGGCGCTCCAGGATTTCATCGGACGTGCCCACGAGGTCGGTCGCGAACAGCGTGCGCCGCTCACCCTGCGGTGCCAGCGTGCGCTCAACGCGTCCTGCCGCGAATTCGCGGTAGCGCTTGCGCGTGGCGGCATCGGCGCCATCGAGCGGCACGATCACGCGGCCCAGCGCCACCCTGCCCTTGCGCGCGTCCGCCTCGCTGGCGCGATAGCGCTCGATCAAGCCCAGCTGTGCCTGCAGAAAGTCGTCGGTGGTCTCGCCCGAGAGCACATTGCCCAGCAGCAGGTTGAACCCGTTGCGCCCCGCCCATTCGACCGAGCGCAGCGAGCCGCCGCCATACCAGAGCCGGTCGATCAGGCCCGGTGCATGGGGCTGCACACGTGGCCGCACACGTCCGCCGGCCGATTCGACAAAAGTCTGGTCATCCCCAAGCAGTGTGTCTTCCAGATTGGCCTTGAGCCGCCCCACGCGCTTGTGCGTGAAGTCGATGGTGTTCGCCGCCACGTCGTAGAAGCGGTTGCCGAGCAGTGCTCCATGCAGCGGCGCGCCAGCGCTCAGGCCCACCTGCAGCCTGCCGCGCGACAGCACATCGACCGTGGCCAAGTCTTCGGCAAGGCGGAACGGGTTCTCGTACCCCATCTGGATCACCGCCGCGCCCAGTTCGATGCGGCGCGTGCGCTGCGTCGCGGCGGCCAGGAAGGTCGCGGCCGACGACACACCGCGCTCCAGGTGGCGCTGCCGTACCCACGCCCTGTTGAAGCCCTGCTTCTCGCCGAATTCGAAGAGCTTCAGCGCGGCCTCGATGCCCGCGAAAGGGTCGGCCTCGGCGTAGTTGCCCGGCGTCAGGAATGCGAGATGGCGAATGCTCACGGCGCGAACTTCGGCAACCCGGGCGGGTTGGTCTCCGACTTCGGCAACGCCTCTTCGGCCAGGCTCCAGCGCGCGAGCGCCTTGGCATAGGTGCCATTGCGGATCAGGTTGTTGGCCGCGGTGGTCAGCGCTGCCGCGAGGCCGCTGCCTTTGCGCGTGGCAATGGCCACGTCCGACTTCAGCGGCCAACCCGCATTGACCGTGCCGACCAGCCTGATCTGCCCGTTCTTCGCCGCCTCGTAAGCCTGTGGCGCATTCGGATTGAAATTGGCGTCGACCCGCTTGGTGACCACCGCCAGCGTGCGCGTCACATCGTCGTCGTAGTACTGGATCTCGACGGGCTTCAAACCTGCTGCAACGTTCTGCCGGTTCCATTCGAGCAGGATGCGCTCCTGGTTGGTGCCGGCGCCGGTCGTCAGCTTCAGGCCCGCCACGTCCTTCGGCTCCCTGATCGACTTGATGGCGCTGTCGGTGCGCACATAGAAGCCGTGCAGGCCGAGGCGATAGGTCGAGAAGTCGAACTTCTCCTTGCGCTGCTCGGTCACGCCCACGTTGGAGATCACGGCGTCGTACTTGCCCGAGCTCAGGCCCAGCGGCCAGTCGGCCCAGGCAATGGGCTGCAGGTCGAGCTTGAGGCCCAATGCGTCGGCGATGAGAAGCGCGAAGTCGGGGTCGAAGCCGACGACGGTCTTCGCATCGGTGGCGTAGGTCGATATGGGTGGCGCGAACGGTGCGATCGCGACCGTCAGCACGCCTTCCTTCACGAACTTGAAGCCCGGCGGAATCGCGTTGACGGCCTCGGCGTCCTTGCCGGTGCGCAGGCGGCCGCGTTGCTCAGGGCTGAAGTCGAACTTGTCGGCGGCATGGGCCACGCCGGCCACGAGCGTGAGCGCGACAAGGCCACGGGCGATCCAGGCGTGCTTGAGAAAAGTCATGGCCATCATCAGTTCTTCGGCAGGCCCGGCGGGTTGGTGCGCGAGGCTGCGATGGCCTCCGACTCCAGGTTCCAGCGCGACAGCGCCTTGGCGTAGTTGCCGTTCTTGATCTGCGTGTTCAGCGCCAGCGTGACCGCATCGGCAAGGCCCGAGCCCTTGCGCGAGGTAACGGCAATCTCGGCCGTCTGCGGCCAGCCGCCCGAGAACACGCCCGCGAGCTTCGTCTTGCCGTCGCGCGCCTCGTAGGCAGCGATGGCGTTCGGGCCCACGTAGGCATCGGCGCGGCCCGACTGGATGGCCAGGCGCTGCACCACATCGTCGTCGTAGTACTGGATCTCCACCGGCTTCAGCCCGGCCGCCACGTTCTGCTTGTTCCAGCGCAGAAGAATCTGCTCCTGGTTGGTGCTGGCGGAAACGATCAGCTTCAGGCCCGCGATGTCCTTCGGCTCCTTGATCGCGCCGAGCTTGCTGTCCGACTTCACGTAGATGCCGATCTGATCGTTGCGGTAGGTC
The DNA here is from genome assembly GCF_900106655.1 of Variovorax sp. YR634. Classification (NCBI taxonomy): domain Bacteria; kingdom Pseudomonadati; phylum Pseudomonadota; class Betaproteobacteria; order Burkholderiales; family Comamonadaceae; genus Variovorax; species Variovorax sp. YR634. The sequence continues at coordinate 364,954 of NZ_FNOL01000005.1, read as the reverse complement.
GAGAAGTCGAACTTCTCCTTGCGCTCTTCCGTGACGGTCACGTTGGACACCACCACGTCGAACTTGCCCGACTGCAGGCCCAGCGGCCAGTCGGCCCAGGCGGTGGACACAAGCTCCAGCTTGCGACCGAGGCTGTCGGCCACCAGCTGCGCGATGTCGGGGGCGTTGCCCACCGGCGTCTTCGTGTCTGTCGCATAGGCGGCGAACGGCAGGCGGCCGGTGGTCGTGCCGACGACGAGCACGCCCTCCTTCTGGAACTTGAAATCCTTCGCGAGCTTGATGGCCTCGTCGGTCTTCTGCGCGCGCGGGCGGCCGGCCTGCTCGGGGCTCAGGTCGGCGGCGGGCTGGGCCGAGGCGGCGAGCGGCACCAGCAGCGCGGCCAGGAGAACGGACAGGATGTTTCGTCGATGGGTCATGAAGGGCAATGCAGCAAGAAGAGAGGAAAGGAAAAGTCAAAGAACCTTGGCCAGGAACTCGGCCGTGCGCGGATGCTCCGGCGCGTTGAACACCTTGTCGGGCGAGCCGGTTTCGAGAATCCGCCCGCGCTCCATGAAGACGATGGTGTCGGCCACCTCGCGGGCAAAGCCGATCTCGTGCGTGACGATGACCAGCGTGGTGCCCGAGCGCGCCAGCTCCTTGATGACGGCCAGCACTTCGCCGACCAGCTCGGGGTCGAGCGCCGAGGTGGGCTCGTCGAACAGCAGCACCTTCGGCCTGAGCGCCAGCGCACGGGCAATCGCCACGCGCTGCTGCTGGCCGCCGGAGAGCTGTCTCGGATAGGCGTGCGTCTTGTCGCTCAGGCCAACACGCACCAGCAGTTCGGAGGCCAGCGCCTCGGCCCCGGCACGCGGCAGGCCGCGCACCGACACCGGCGCCTCGACGATGTTCTCCAGCACCGTGAGGTGCGGGAACAGGTTGAAGTTCTGGAACACCATGCCCACGTCGACGCGGCGCTTGAGAATCTCCTTCTCGTGCAGTTCGTAGAGCGTGTCTTCGTCGCGGCGGTAGCCGATGAGCTCGCCGTCGATGGCAATGAAGCCGTCGTCCACGCGCTCCAGGTGGTTGATGGCGCGCAGCAGCGTCGACTTGCCCGAGCCCGACTGGCCGAGGATGACCGTCACGCTGCCCTGCCCCACGGTCAGCGTCACGTCGTCGAGCACCTTGAGCGCACCGAAGCTCTTCGAAACGCCGTGGATAGTGACCTCGCCGCCCTGCGTGAGCGGATCGGTCCAGCGCGGCACCTGTGCAGGGGCATCGGCAACGGATGCCTCCTCGGCCACAGGCCGCGCTGCCGGCACCTTCGCGCGCCACAGCCCGCGCACCACGCCGCCAAGCCACGAACTCGGCGGATTGCGCAGCGCCCCGCGCGAGAAATGCCGCTCGACGTAGTGCTGCACCACCGACAGCACCGTGAGGATGATGAGATACCACACCGTCGCCACCATCAGCAGCGGAATCACTTCCAGGTTGCGCCGGTAGATGATCTGGATCGTGTAGAACAGCTCGGGCAGCGCCAGGATGTAGAGGTTCGACGTGCCCTTGGCCAGCCCGATGATGTCGTTGAACGCCGTGGGCAGAATGGTCCGCATGGCCTGCGGCAGCACGATGCGAAAGGACTGCCGTGTGCGCGACAGCCCCAGCGCCGCCGCCGCTTCGAGCTGCCCCTGCTCCACCGACAGGATGCCGCCGCGCACGATCTCCGAGGCAAAGGCCGCCTGGTTCAGCGTGAGGCCCAGCAGCGCCGCCACGAACGGGCTGATCAGTTGCGTTGTCGGGTACGAGAAGAAGGTGACGTCGGTGCCCGGAATGCCCAGCGTCACCGTCTCGTAGAGATAGCCCAGGTTGTTGATGATCAGCAGCAGCACGATCACCGGAATCGACCGGAAGATCCAGGTGAACACCCAGGCCAGCCGCGCCAGCAGCGGCGAGCGGGACACTCGCGCCAGCGCCAGGGCAGTGCCGAAGAAAAAGCCCAGCAGCGCACCCAGCGCCGTCAGCAGCAACGTGCGGCCCAGGCCTTGCAGCACAGGCTCGGCGAAGAACCATTGCGCGAATACGCCCCAGCCCCAGCGCGGGTTGGTCAGCGTCGAATGCAGCACGATGCCGATGACCAGCACCGCGAAGATCGTGCCGGCCGTTCGCGCGGGGTATCTGGCCGGCACGACGCGAAAGTGCGAGTAGTCGCCCTTCGCGGGCACTGGTGCAGGTGCTGGGCGCTGCGGTTGCGGCGCGCGAACCGGTACGGGGCTTCGCGGCTCGGCGCCGGCATCGAGAACGGTCGTATTCATCGCTGCACCGCCCCGGCCTGTTGCTCGGCAAGGCGACCGCGATGGCGCCCCGTGTTCAAGTACTTCTCGAACGGCAGCTTGCGCGGCGTCTCCGGGTCGACGGGCGGATCGAACAGCGCCGTGTAGCCATGGCCGAGATACAGGCCCACGGCCTCAGGCTGGCGAAAGCCGGTCGTCAGGTAGATGCGCTCATAGCCCTGCCGCAGCACCTGTGCTTCCAGTTCCGCGAGCACCTTGCTGGCCAGGCCCTGCCGCCGCAGATCGCTGTGCGTCCACACACGCTTGAGTTCCGCTGTGCGCTCGTCGTGGCGCATGAACGCGCCGCCACCGATGGCGACGCCGTCGCGCAGCAGCAGCACGAAGTTGCCGCCATGCGATGGCGCGAACGCCTCGGGCGGATAGCGGTCCATCTCGCGCGGCGCACCCGGCTCACGCAGCACGTCGCCGTAGCGGCTGTCGTACTCGAAGGCCAGGCCCTCGATGAGCGGCTTCGCGCGCGGGTCGAGCGGCGTGGTGTAGAGGAACTGTTCGCTCATCAGGCAGCCTTCTGCACTGCGGGCGCAACTTCCTGCGCCGCATAGCGGCTCGCCTTGCGCGGCAGGCCCAGGTGGTCACGCAGCGTGTGGCCGGGCAGTTCGCGCTGATAGCGCCCACGTGCCTCCAGCACCGGAATCACGAACTCGATGAAGTCGTCGAGGCCCTGCCCCAGCACCGGAAATCCGAGGATGAAGCCATCGGCCGCGCCCTCGTCCACCCAGCGGATGATCTCGTCGGCAATGCGCTCGCCGGTGCCCACGAACTGCGTGCGCGGCGTGGCCACTTCGAGCGCCACTTCGCGCAGGGTCTGGCCCTTGGCCTTCGCATTGGCCTTGATGCGGTCGGTGGTCGAGCGAAAGCTGTTGCGGCCGATCTCACCCAGCTCGGGGAACGGCGCGTCCAGCGGGTACTGGCTGAAGTCGTGGTGATCGAAGAAGCGGCCGAGGTAGGCCAGTGCCTCTTCCACCGTCAGCAGCTCGCGGATGGCGCGGTACTTGGCCTCGGCCTCCGCCTCGGTGGCCGCGACCACGGGGCCGATGCCGGGGAAGATCTTCACGTCGTCGGCCTGCCGGCCCTGTGCGACCGCGCTGGCTTTCACCTGCCTCAGGAAGCTGCGCGTGTCTTCCAGCGAAGGCGAATGGGTGAACACCGCGTCCGCATACTTGCCCGCGAGCCCGATACCCGCATCCGACGAGCCAGCCTGGAAGATCACCGGCTGCCCCTGCGGCGAGCGCTGGATGTTCAGCGGGCCCGACACCTGGAAGAAGCGCCCCTTGTGGTCCAGCGGGTGCAGCTTCTCGCGGTCGAAGAACTGGCCGCTCTCGCGGTTGCGCACGAAGGCGTCGTCGTCCCAGCTGTCCCACAGGCCTTGCGTGACGGCCAGGTACTCGTCGGCGATCTCGTAGCGCAATGCATGCTCGGGGTGCGCGCGGCTGTAATTCTTGGCGCTGCCTTCGAGCGGCGTGGTCACCACGTTCCAGCCCGCGCGCCCGCCGCTGATCAGGTCGAGCGAGCCGAACTGGCGTGCCACCGTGAACGGGTCGCTGTACGAGCTGGAGACAGTGCCCGCGAGGCCGATCTTCGAGGTCACGGTCGCGAGCGCTGACAGGATCGAGATCGGCTCGAAGCGGTTGAGAAAGTGCGGGATAGATTTCTCGTTGATGTAGAGCCCGTCCGCCACGAACGCGAAGGCGATGCCCGCCGCTTCGGCCTTCTGTGCGGTGCGCACGAAGAAGTCGAGATTCACGCTGGCATCCGCAGGCCCGCCCGGATGCTTCCACGAATTCATGTGGCTGCCGGCCCCTTGCAGCATGACGCCGAACTTGATGTTGTTGCTCATGACGATCGCTCTCTTGTCTCTTCTGGAATGGAAAGGGAAGACTCAGGCCGGCACGGGTGTCGATTTGTGCGCCTTGGCGAGCAGTTCGACAGATGCGTGACGCTCCGCGAAACCGGCCACCGGGATGTCGATGACGAACTCCTCGATGCCGTAGCGCTCGCTCAGCGCATCGAGCGCATCGCGCACCTCTTCGCCGGTGCCCGCGACCACATGAGGGCGGCGCTCTTCGGTGCGGTAGTCGCTCACGCCGGCCTGCCGCGCGAACTCGGCGGCGGCTTCGAGGCTCGGCAGGTTGACGCTCTGGCCCGTGGGCAGGTGCACGCGAAAGCTGCGCAGCGCGCCAACAAGCTCCGCGGCCTTCTCGTGCGTCTCTGCCGCGAATGCAAAGAGCGCGAGTAGCGGTGCGCGCCCGGACTCCGCGCGATAGGCCTCTAGTGATTGCGCGAGATTCACCGGGTCGCCGTTGAAGTGCCCCGCATAGACGAACTGCCAGCCGAGGCGCGCGGCAAGCACCGCGCTCTCGGGGCTGCCGCCGAGCAGCACGCGCTGCGGCAGCTGTGGCGGGTTTGGCGTGGCGACCGCACCGGCCAGTGCATGGCCGGAGGCAATGCCGTCGTGCAGGAATGCATCGAGCTCGGCCAGGCGCACGCCGAAGTCTTCGCCCTTCTTCACCGGATCGTGCAGCCACTGCAGTGCCTTGCTCGTCAGCGGCAGACCGCCCGGCGCCTTGCCGATGCCCAGGTCCACACGACCCGGTGCCAGCGAGGCCAGCACGCGGAAAGTCTCGGCCACCTTGAATGGGCTGTAGTGCTGCAGCATGACGCCACCCGTGCCCACGCGGATGCGCGAAGTCTTCGCAAGCACGTGCGCGGCCAGCACCTCGGGCGCCGAGCCTGCGTAGTTCTTGTTGCCGTGATGTTCGGCGAGCCAGTAGCGGCGGTAGCCCAGCCGCTCAGCGCTCTGTGCGAGCGAGATGGTGTGCTGGAACGCCTGTGCGGCGTCGGCGCCTTCGGGGATCAGGCTCTTGTCGAGCAGGGACAGCGAGTAGGACACGGTGTGAGGCGGGAAGCGCCCTTGAAAGAATTGCTTCAAATTCTCTTGGGCATCGTGCGCACCGTTTGCGCTGAATTTCTATATCGATATCTGCTGAGTGCTCAGTCGCGCGTGTGAGAAAGAATTACCTCGGCAGCCTCTCGCGCGCCAAGGAAAGCCGTGTCAATGACGAGACGTTGCGTAGTCCACGGTTCGTAGTCACGCTGCTGCACGGCCGCCCATGTCGTTGGCACGAGGCCCGGCACATCGATGCTTCGCTGCTCGACGCGGCGTCGATGCTCGGCGATGTCCGAACACACGATCTCGACCTCGACGATGCGCGACGAGGTATCCGCCGCAACGGCCTGCCAGGCCTCTCGCGTGACGGGCAAGGGATTGACGCAATCGGCCACGACCGTCAGCCCGAGCGAAAGATTGGAGCGGGCCAGTTCGTAGGCCACGACGTAGCCGGCCGGGCCGACCTCGCCGGCCAGCGCATCAGTCGACCGCAGTGCCTGCTCGATGGTGTCGATGCGCAGGTACACGCAAGGCACGAGCGCGGCTATCTCGCGTGCGATGGTGGTCTTGCCGGTGCCGGGCAGGCCACCCAGAACGATCAGCATCTTTCTTCGCCTCCAGGTTCAGGGCCCTGGTGCGGAGTTCACCACGAATGTGGCAGCAAGGCCAGAGCGGCCGCAGCATGCAACCGCCGCAGCGCCCTCACCGGCACATAGCCATGCGGCGCACGCCGCGCCACTTCGTGTGCCGAGCTTGGCGGAATGCGCCAGGTCTTGGTTGTCAGGGCGAGAACATGGCGGGCCTGGGCCGCCGGAGAAACGTAGTGGGTGCGCAGTGGCATGGCAACGGTCGAAAGAAAACTTCGGCCGATTCTGCGCAGTGCCACTGCTTTTCCAAAGACGGATTCCAAGTTACCTGATGCGGTTCGCGAATCGCGATCCCGGGCTTCAGGCGAAATCGGTCGATGGCTTCTCCCAGAGATTGACGCCGCCTTCCACCGCGTACTTGTCGATCTCGGCCAGCTCCTCTGTGCTCAACGGTGCATGCGACAGCGCCGCAACGTTGTCGACGATCTGCTCGGGCCGGCTCGCGCCGATCAGCGCGGAGCTGACGCGCGGGTCGCGCAGCGTCCACGTCAGCGCGAGCTGCGCCAGCGTCTGGCCGCGGCGCTTGGCGATCTCGTTGAGCGCGCGGGCACGCTCAACGTTGGCTTCGGACAGGTGCTCCTGCTTGAGCGAGCCGCCGCCGGGCCGGTTGATTCGAGCATCGGCCGGAATGCCCTTCAGATACTTGTCGGTCAGCAGGCCCTGCGCGAGCGGCGTGAAAGCGATGACGCCGGCGCCCAGTTCATCAGTCGCGTTCAGCAGGTCTTTCTCGATCCAGCGGTTGAACAGGTTGTAGGCCGGCTGATGGATCAAGAGCGGCACCTTCCACTCGCGCAGCAGCGCGGCGATCTCGCGCGTCTTGCCGGCCGAGTAAGACGAAATGCCGATGTACAGCGCCTTGCCCTGCTGCACGGCCTGGGCCAGCGCGGAGGCGGTTTCTTCCAGCGGCGTGTGCGGGTCGAAGCGGTGCGAATAGAAGATGTCTACGTAGTCCACGCCCAGCCGCTGCAGGCTCTGGTCGAGGCTCGCGAGCACGTATTTGCGCGAACCGCCGCCCTGTCCGTACGGACCCGGCCACATGTCCCAGCCGGCCTTGCTCGAAATGATGAGTTCGTCGCGGTACGGCTTGAAGTCCTCGCGCAGCAGCCGGCCGAAGTTGGTTTCCGCGCTGCCGTACGGCGGGCCGTAGTTGTTGGCCAGGTCGAAGTGGTTGATGCCCAGGTCGAAGGCCGTGCGCAGCAGTTGGCGCTGCGTGGCAATGGAGGTGGTGTCCCCGAAGTTGTGCCAGAGCCCGAGCGAGATGGCGGGCAGCACGAGCCCGCTGCGCCCGACGCGGCGGTAGGGAATGGCGTCGTAGCGCTTGGAGTCGGCGTGGTAGGTCATGGGTGTGTCTTGTCTTGACGGTGGATGGAGAAAAGGAAAAGAGCCGTCGAGGATGCCCCCGCAGGCACAGCGCGGCAAGCATTTCCACGCCGCTGTCGCGCTTATCCGTCGCCGCATATACATAGGCGGTTTTCTTCGTTGGCGCAGCGCGGGGCGCTTTCTAGCATCGGCGCTCCGCCAACTCCCAGACCGCTCCCCTGCCGGAGCGCGCCGTCATGCCCATCGAAGCCTCTTCCCTCCCTTCGCGCCGCCTTGCGCTCAAGACTTTCGCCTCGCTGACCGCGGCCGGGGGCCTCGGTGGCCTGTTGCTGGCGGGTTGCTCGCGCGACGAAGGCAAGACCGCATCGGCCGGCAGCGCTCCGGCCGTGGTGAAGAAGGTCGGCGAGAAGGTTGCGTTCAAGTATCCGAACAACCCCTCGTTCGACCTGATCTACCTGGCCGACGAGCTCGGCTACTTCGAGGGCACGAACACGCGCCCCGAGTACGTGGGCAAGATCGCCGCACCGCAGATCATTCCGCTGGTGGGCACGGGCGAGATCGACTTCGGCAGCCGCATGGTGCCGCTGGTGATCTCGGCCATTGCCTCGGGCGCAGACCTCAAGGTGGTGGCAGCAGGCGGCAAGACGCTGCAGGAAGCGCCGCACATGAAGTACTTCGTACGCAAGGACTCGGGCATCCGCGAACCGAAGGACCTCGAAGGCAAGACCATCGGCTTCAACAGCTTCGGCGCCTGCGCCGAGTTCGTCACCAAGAAGTACCTGCGCCAGCACGGCGTGGACGTGAACAAGATCAACTTCGTCGTCATTCCCGACGAGCAGGCCGAGCAGACGCTGGTAACGCGCAACACCGACTTGGCGATCATCCACGCGCCCTTCTCGGGCCGCGCCGACAACGCCGAGCAACTGGTGCGGCTGTGGAGCGACTTCGACCTCGACGGCGGCCTCGGCGGCATGGCGCCGTACAGCGCGCACGGCCAGTTCATCCGCCAGCACCCCGAGGCGGTGCGCGACGTGGTCGTTGCACTGGCCAAGGCCGGCAACTGGGTCAACGCCAACACCGAGGAAGCCCGCAAGCTGGTGGCCAAGCGCATCAACATGGACCTGAAGAACGTCGACCGCTATGCCTACGTCGACGACCTGGTGGTGACCGAGCCGCCGATCCAGTACTACATCGACATCCTGCAGTCCGAAGGCAAGCTCGCCGCCGGCAAGGTGGCGGTGAAGGACGTGTACACGAACGAGTTCAACCCCTTCGCCAACAAGATCAGCACGAAGGCCTGAGCGCGCCGATGACCATCAAGATCTCTGCCCGCGATGTGCGGATGGACTACGCAGCCCGCGGCGCGAGCGAGCGCGTGCGTGTGCTCGAAGGCTTCGACCTCGACGTGCGCGAGGGTGAATTCCTCTCGGTGCTCGGCCCGTCGGGCTGCGGCAAGTCGACCTTTCTCGGCATCCTGGCCGGGCTGACCGAGCGCACCGGCGGGCGCATCGCCATCAACGGCCAGCCGCTCGCGGGCATCAATCGCAACCAGGGTGTGGTGTTCCAGGGCTATGCGCTGTTTCCTTGGCTCTCGGTGCTCGACAACATTGCGGTCGGGCTCGAGATACGCGGTGTCGGCAAGGCCGAGCGCCGCCGCACCGCGCACGAATACCTCGAACTGGTCGGCCTGCATGGCTTTGCTGACCGATACCCGCACGAGATTTCTGGCGGCATGAAGCAACGCGTGGCCATTGCACGTTCGCTCGCCTACAAGCCCGACGTGCTGCTGATGGACGAGCCCTTCGCCGCGCTCGATGCGCAGACGCGCGAGATTCTCCAGGGCGAGCTGCTGCGCATCTGGGAGCAGTACCGCAAGACCATCGTGTTCATCACGCACAGCCTGGAAGAAGCGGTGTACCTGTCGGACCGCGTGGCGGTGATGACGCAGCGGCCCGGCCGCATCAAGGACATCATCGACATTCCGCTTGCACGGCCGCGCTCGGCGGAGCTTCGTCACTCGGCCGAGTTCGCCGCGCTGCGCCAGCGTGCGTGGGAGGTGCTGAAGGACGAAGTGCAGATCGGCCTGCGGCCCAGGTCGCTCGAAGGGGTCGTGTCATGAGCGCCGTGCTCGACGCGCCTGCAGCTCGCCAGCCGGGCAGCTTCTTCAAGAAGTTCGCTCGCGGCCTCGGCCGGGTGGCCGAACGCGGCATCGGCATCGTGATCTTCCTGGCGCTGTGGGAGGCCCTGCCGCGCCTTGGCATCGTGAGCGATGCCTACCTGAGCCCGCCTTCCGCCGTGATCGCGAGCATCGCCCAACTCGTCGACACCGGCCAGCTCTGGAAGCACATGGCAGCGAGCCTGCAGCGCTCGCTGTGGGGACTGGTGCTCGCGAGCTTCTCCGGTGTGGTGCTGGGCCTGCTGATCGGCAGTTCAAGGCGGCTGGCGGCCATCGTCGATCCGGTGCTGCAGCTCTTTCGCCAGACGTCGGCCTTCGCGCTGTTTCCGGTGTTCATCCTGTTCCTGGGCATCGGCGAGCTGTCGAAGGTGGCGATCATCTTCTGGGCCTCGTTCTGGCCCGTGCTGCTGAGCACAGTGAGCGGCGTGAAGCAGGTCGACCGGCTGCTTGTGAACTCGGCGCTGTCGATGGGCGCGTCGCAGCGCTTCATCTTCTTCAAGGTGGTGCTGCCGGCGTCGCTGCCGTCGATCTTTACCGGCGTGCGGCTGGCGGGGGCGTACAGCATCACAGCGCTGGTGGCGGCCGAGATGATCGGCGCGCATTCGGGGCTGGGCTTTCTCACGCTGAATTCTCAGGAGACCTTCCAGATACCGACCATGTATGCGGGCATCCTGCTGCTGGCGGTGCTGGGGCTGGTGCTCAACTACCTGCTTGCGCTGCTGGAGCGGCGGTTGCTGCGCTGGCGCAGGGGGTTGAGTCTCAATGAGTGACGCTGCTTCCCCAGTGGCTTCGCGCCCCCGCCGGCTCGCGCTGGCAGGCGCCTCGCTCGTCGCGGCGGCCGCGCTGGCGGGCCTGGGCGCATCGTGGGCTTCGGGGAGCCGCCTGAGCGAACTGCCCAAGGGGCCGGTGCTGGCCAGGGCCATCGAACGCGGCACGCTGATCGTCGGCGTACGCCGTTATCCGCGCCCTGCCCCTCCCGAAGCACCGACGCCGCCGGAACCCGATGGCTTCGATGCCGCATTGGCGCGCGAGCTGGCCCGCTCGCTGGGCGTGACGCTGGAACTGGTAGGGCTGGACGCTGCCGCGCAGGACGCGGCGCTGCGCGATGGCCGCGTCGACCTGCTGATCGCAGGAGTGCCGTCTGCCACCGCGCCGAAAGGCATCGACGCTGCACCCGGCAGCTACGACACAGGCAGCGGCCTGGTGGTCGCGCTGCGCAAGGGGCGCGTGCAGGATGCACAGGCGCTACGCGGCGCGCTGGTCTGCGTGGGCGAAGGCTCAGGCTATGCCGGTGCAGTGTCGCTGCGATACGGGGCTGAGCCGCGCAGCTACCCCTCTTCCGTGCATGCCGTGTCGGCCTTCATGGCGGGCGAATGCGCTGCGCTGGCCGAAGACACCGAAGTGCTGGAACGCCTGTTGAAGAACGACGAATGGCGCTTCTACAAGCCGCTGGCAAGCGGCCTTCGCCCGCCATCGGACGCCGCCATCCGCCTGCCGCAAGGCGACGCCGCTTCGCGCGACTACCTGGCCGCCGCGCTGCGCCAATGGCGCGCGGACGGCACGCTGGCACAGGCGCGCGGTGCGCGCGCGGGCAACCTGCAGTTCGAGATCACGCTGCTCAAGGACGGGTTCGTCTGTCATTCCTGAGTGGGTGGCGGTTCGGGGCCGGACTACTTCGGCGCCGGCTTCCCCGCCCCGACTGCATGGCTCTCCAGCCCTTCCTTGGGCAGCAGCAATGCCAGCGCGATCACACCCAGGCTCACGACCAGCATCGCCACGAAGGTGAGATGCAGCGAGCCCCCCAGCGCCAGACGGATGCCTGCATCCCCCGCGACGGAGCCGTGCACGCCCTGCAGCAGCAGGCGCAACTGGTCGTCGGTGAACATCATCGTGCCGTCCCCGCGCGTCAGCCCGAAATTGAAGACCGCACCGAAGAAGGCTGCACCCAGCGCACTGCCGAGGTTGCGCGAGAACACGTTCGATGCGGTGGCGACGCCGCGCTGCGAAAGCTCCACGCCCTCCTGGATCAGGATCAGCGAGCTCAGGCTCATCACGCCCATGCCGAGGCCGATGATGAAAGAGCCCACGGCGGGCAGCACCGGCGAGCTGCCTGCGCCCAGCAAGGCGAAGGTCGATGTGCCCAGCGGAATCAGCGCCGCACCGGCCACCACCATGCGCCAAAGCCCGATGCGGTGGAAGGTGCGCGAGGTCAGCGTCGCGCCGATGGGCCAGCCGAGCATCACCATCGTGAGCGTGAGGCCGGCCGTGACCGACGAACGCTCGAGCACCACCTGCACGTACATCGGCAAAAAGGTCGTGATGCCGATCAGCACCATGCCGGCGAGCATGGCCGCGCCGTTCACGGTGGCGATCATCCGCGCGCCCCAGAGGCGCAGCGACACCATGGGGTCGGCCGCGCGGCGCTCCTGTGCGATGAACAGCGCGAGCGTGACGACGAACAACCCGGCCCACGCGAGCGCCACGCCCGAATTGCCGACGCCGAACTCGGTCAGCGCAATCATCAGCGCCGCAATGCCGATGGTGAACAGCACCGCGCCCACCATGTCGATGGATGAGCGCCGCACCGTGGGCGCCTCGTGCAAGAAGAACCAGAAGCCCGCCGCCGCGGCCAGGCCGATGGGCACGTTGACCCAGAAGATCCAGGCCCACGACAGCTTCTGCACGATCAGCGCGCCGATGATCGGCCCGACCACTGCAGACACGGCCCACACGCTCGCGAGCCAGCCCTGCACCTTGCCGCGCTCGCGCACCGGATAGAGGTCGCCCACGATGGTGAGCGACACAGGCTGGATGGCGCCCGCGCCAATGCCCTGGATCAGCCGGAAGCAGATCATGGCCGGCATCGACCACGAGAAGCCCGCCAGCACCGAGCCGATGACGAAGACGGCGATGCCCACGAACATGATGGGCTTGCGGCCGTACAGGTCGGAGAGCTTGCCGAACACCACCGTCATCGCGGTCTGTGCGAGCAGGAAGGAGGCGAACACCCAGCTGTAGAGATGCAGGCCGCCCAGCTCAGAGGCGATCTGCGGCATCACGGTGGAGACGATGGTGGCTTCGATGGCCACCATCGCCATGGAGGCCATGATGGAGGCGATGACCAGCGGGCGGTTTGTTGTTCTGTTGGGGGAGGTCATGAGCCGTGCATGCTATAGACGGCACGAGTCCCTGTCCGCTGCTCGGGCTCTCGGCGCCGTTCGTTGGCTACAGTCCGGTGCAGCCGGCCGGCGTCATCCGGGCGCCCGGCGCTTCAGAAAGCTGCGAATGGATGAACTCAATGGCGTCGTTGACGACCTGATCGCGCTCGTGCTGGTGGTGGAAGCCGGCGGGTTCAACGCTGCGAGCACGCGCCACAACATTCCCGTGTCCCGGTTGAGCCGCCGCATCGCGGGCCTCGAAAAGCGCCTTGGCGTGAGCCTGCTGGTGCGCAGCTCCCGGCGCTTCAAGGTGACGGAGATCGGCGAACGCCTGTACCAGCACGGCCTGGCGATTCGCGCCGAAACCCGCAACGCGCTCGCCGTGGCGCAGGACACGCTCAACGAGCCGTCGGGCCATCTGCGGGTGTCGTGCCCCGTCGCCATGGCCACGGGCCTGGTCGGGCGGCTGTGCGTGGAGTTCGTCAAGCGGCATCCGAAGGTGACGCTGACGCTGGACTCCACAGACGGGCGCCCTTCCCCTTGGAGCGAGGCGGCCGACCTGCTGATTCGCCCGAGCATCGACACGCTGCCCGATTCGAGCATGGTGTCGCGCAAGCTCGGCGATTTTCCATACCTGCTGGCAGCCACGCCGACGCTGTTCGAATCGCTGGGCGAGCCGGCCACGCCGCAAGCGCTTGCCGCGCTGGACGACTGTCCCGCCATCGGCTGGACCTTCGGCCCGCATCCCTCGCGCTGGCTGCTGCGCGGACCCGGCGATGCCGAGGTCGAGCTGAACGTGCATCCACGTTTCACCAGCGACAGCCTGCTGCAGATCCACCAGGCGGCGCTCGCGGGCATCGGCATCGCGCGGCTGCCGGTCAGCCTGTGTGCCAAAGACCTGGAACAGGGCCGCCTGCGCGTGGTGGCGCCGGGGTGGGCGCCGCCGACCATCTCGATCCACGCGCTGTATCCCTCGCGCCGCGACCTCACGCTGGCGGGGCGGCAGTTTCTGGCGATGCTGGTGGAGGCCACCGAGCCCTATTCGAAAACGGTGAGATAGCGTCGTTTCGAAACTGCATATTCAGAAAGCTGCGTTGCATTAGCCCGGGTGTCATCGCACGGTCATCGCTCCTAGCATCGGCCGCAAGTCGGGTCCGCTGTGGAACCGGCCACCCGAGGACGACGATGGCGCATCACGAGAAGAAGAGTTCTTTCCCGATCTGGCCCGAAAGCCGGCGACGGTTCATCCAGGCGACCGGCGCGTTGATCGCGCTGCCGCTGGCCGGTTGCGGCGGCGGAGGCGGTGGCGGTGGCGGCTTCCCGACACCTTTTGCCGGCAACGGTACAGGCACCGGACAACAGGCCGCTGCGCCGGTCGCCGACACCACCTCGGGGCGGTTCAAGGGACAGGTCAGCGGCAGCGTTGCGTCGTACCTCGGCATTCCGTATGCCCAGGCGCCCATCGGCGCGCTGCGCTTCCAGTCGCCGAAACCGTTCAAGCCCGCGTCCGACGTAGTGAATGCCGACAAGTTCGGTGCTGCCAGCCTGCAGACGCTGCCGCCGTACGTCACGTGGATCTACCCCGTACCGGCGCAGCAGAGCGAAGACTGCCTGACGGTCAACGTGTGGGCGCCTGCCGATGCCGCCAGGGCGCCGGTGATCGTGTGGCTGCACGGCGGCGCCTGGCGCACCGGCGCCACCAACATGCCGCTGATGAACGGCGCGGCGCTCGCGGCACTCGGCGTGGTGGTGGTCACGGTCAACTTCAGGCTGGGTGCGCTGGGCGGCCTTTCGCACCCGGACCTTGTCGATGCCGACACCGGCAGCGTCGCCAACTGGCAGCTGCAGGACCAGATGGCCGCGCTGCAATGGGTGCACCAGAACGCCGCCGCCTTCGGGGGTGACCCGGACAACATCTGCCTGATGGGGCAATCGGCCGGCGGCACCAGCGCAGCGGTCATTGCGCAGAACCCCGTCTCCCGGAAGTTCCTGCGCAAGGTCGTGCTGTTGAGCCCCGGCAGCAACGCGGCACCGAACAGCTTCAGCCTGAAGGACGCGGCGGCATACACCGAACTGCTGGCCGCCCGCCTGAACACCACGCCGCGGGGCCTGCGCGACGTGCCGGCCGCCACGCTCCACGCGGCGGAGATCGCGCTCAACGCGCAGCCGTTGCCAGCCACCATCACGACCGGACGCAGTTCGAAGTTCGTTCCGGTCGTGGATGCGCAGTTCTGCCTCGCGGACTGGACGCGTGCCGCATGGCCGGCCGACCTGCCCGTGATCATCACGACCACGCTGACCGAAGGCAGCTTCTTCGTCGACCTGATCGACCCCGCCACCGGCAAGGCGCTGACGGCGCCCCTGCCGCAAAACGACACGCAGCTGCTGGCATACATCACATCGCTGACCAACTCGGCCACGGTGAGCAGCCAGGTGCTTGCAAGCTACCGCCAGGCTGCCGCCGACGAGGGACGGCCGACGGGCGCCGGCGACCTGATGGTGGAGATCTATGGCGACTACGCCATTCGCGTTCATTCGGTGCACTACGCCGGCAGGCTCGCCAGTGAAGGCAAGGACGTGCGCTTCGGCACCTACGCGCACGCCCTCAAGGCGCCGGGACACGGCGTGCCGCACTGCGCCGACCTGCCATTGCTCTTCGGCACCTACGGGCTGGACTACTACAAGGACAAGGTCGGCAACGGCACCGCGGAAGCGCAGCTGTCGGCAAGCATGGCAGCGGCGCTGGTGTCTTTCGCGCGTGAGCCTCAGGCCACGGCATTCGGCGCCGGCACAGCGTGGCCGCGCTACACGGGCCCCTTGGCGAATGCGGTGCACATGGGCGAAGGCAGCAGCGGGGATGTGGTCGTCGGCACTGTGCCGAAGCTGGCGCAACTCGCCATCTGGGACGGTCTTCTGGGCTACTGAAGCGGCTCAGGCCGCACGCCGCCGCAACCATCAGTCAGCCCGCATTCAACGCCGAAGTGCCGTCGTAGATGTAGCGGCGCGACCAGGGCAGCGTCTTCGCCGACCTGCCCGCCTTGCGCCCGACGATCTGGTAGATGGCCACGTCGTCGTTCTCGAAGGCATAGGCGCAACCCGCGAGGTAGATACGCCAGATGCGGAACTTCTCCTCGTCGACGAACGCGTGCGCCTTCTCGCTGTTGGCTTCGTAGGCATCGCTCCAGCAGCGCAGCGTTTGCGCGTAGTGGCGGCGCAGGTTCTCCACGTCGAAGGCTTCGAGGCCGCCCTGCTGCATGGCCTGCAGCGCCAGGCTGATGTGCGGCAGTTCGCCGTTGGGGAACACGTAGCGGTCGATGAAGTCGCCGCCGCCGTAAGACACGCCACCGCCCTCGGGGTCGGACGAGGTGATGCCGTGGTTCATGACCACGCCGTCGTCGGCCAGCAGCTCCTGCACGCGCTTGAAGTACGCGGGCAGGTTCTTGCGGCCCACGTGCTCGAACATGCCAACGCTGGTGATGCGGTCGAACTGGCCGGTCACGTCGCGGTAGTCCTGCAGGCGGATCTCGATGCGGTCCTGCAGGCCGGCGGCCTTCACGCGTTCGGTCGCCAGGTCGAACTGGTTCTGCGACAGCGTCACGCCCACGCAGCGCGCGCCGAACTTCTGCGCCGCGCGAATCACCAGCGCGCCCCAGCCGCAGCCGATGTCGAGCAGGGTCTGGCCCGGCTTCAGCTCGATCTTGGTGAGGATGTGGTCGATCTTTTTCAGCTGCGCGGTGGCGAGGTCTTCGTCGCCGTTCTCGAAGTAGGCGCACGAGTAGACCATGTTCGGGTCGAGCCACAGCCGGTAGAAGTCGTTGGAAACGTCGTAGTGGTACTCGATGGACTTCTTGTCCGACGACCTGGTGTGCGCGAAGTAGCGCGCCATTTGCCGCAGCGCGCCGCCGGGCTTGTCCATCGATGTCTTGGCCAGCCCGTAGGCAATGTCGATGACGTCGCTGAGCTTGCCTTCGATGTCGATCTTGCTCTTGACGTAGGCCTCGCCCAGGTTGTCGAGCGTGGGCTGCAGCATCAGCGACAGCGCCGCGGGCGACTTCACGTGCAGCGTGACCGAAGGCCCGCTGAAGGTGCCGAAGTCATAAGACTGGCCGTCCCACAAGGTGAGCCGCGCAGGCAGGTTGGCGCGTGCACGAACGGCGGCGCTCCACTGCGCCAGCTTCTTTTCCCAAAGCATGCATTTCTCCGTGTTGTTTGGTTCTCCCGATCACATGAACGGGCTGCTGCAGCGAACAAAACAATAGCGAAATTTTGCAAAACCTGCATGGTCGGGACGACGCAAGAAATTGCAGCAAGTGCTACAAGGCGGCCGGCCCACCGCAAGCGAACGCTCAGGCCGCTTCCATCGACTCCGCCCCCATCGCATCGTTGCCCGCCTCGCCGAGCCAGCGGCGCTTGTCGCGCAGCGGCGGCGCGCCGAACATGCGGCCGTACTCGCGCGCGAACTGCGACGGGCTTTCATAGCCCACGTTGTGCGCGGCGCTCGCCACGTCGGCGCCGGCAATCAGCATCTGGCGGCGCGCCTCCTGCAGGCGCAGCTGCTTCTGGTACTGCAGCGGGCTCATCGCGGTAACGGCCTTGAAGTGATGGTGAAACGACGACACGCTCATGTGCACCGCCCGCGCCATGTCTTCCACCCGCAACGACTGCGCGTAGTTGACGCGCAGCGCGCTGATGGCCTTGGCGATGCGCTGGGTGTGGCTGTCCTGCAGCGCGATCTGCCGCAGCCGCGCACCTTCGCCGTTCACCAGCAGGCGGTACATGATCTCGCGCTTGATGAGCGGCGCCATGATCGGCACGTCTTCCGGCGTGTCGAGCAGACGCAGCAGGCGCAGCACCGGCTCAAGCACCGGCATGGCGATGCGGTTGACGTACATGCCGCGCGAGGCCGGCGCGTTGGCCTTGGCCGGCAGCTTCTCGTCACCGATGAGGTCGCCGATTTCGTCGAGGGCCAGCTCCAGCCGCACGCCGAGGTACGGCTCCTTCTCGCTCGTCACGCACACCTGGCCGCACACCGGCAGGTCGACCGAGGTGACGAGGTAGTGCATGGGGTCGTACACGTAGATGTCGTCGCCCACGATGATCCGCTTGGAGCCTTGTGCAATGAGGCCCAGCGCCGGCGACGCAAAGCCGTGCTTGGGACCTTCGGGCTTGCTGATGCAGAACACCTGCAGGCCGGGCACGGCGGTGATGACGGTACCGTCCTGCCCCTGGGTGATGTGCTCGATCAGCGCCACCAGTTCCTTGCGGGCTTCGTCGAGTTCGGGTTCCAGCGGCATCGGCTGGGCGATGACGGCGGCGATTTCGGGTGTTTCGTCGGACATGTTCGGGGCCTTGTCGCGGTGGGAGGCCAGGAAATGGCCACCATGGAGGATTGAGCGGTTTTGTAGCTTAGCGCGCCTCCCTTGGATTCGCACCTGCCGGCGGGGAGGTCTGGAGAATCAGGCAAATACTTTGCAGGAACGCGCTCGCCACGCCGGGGGCGGCAGCCGGATACTTTTTGCAGTCGCCCGGGCTTTCCGGCCCTTTCGGCCTCCCTCGGGCGCCTCCACCGCAAAGGATTCCTCCATGCAATACCGCAAATTCGGCCGCACCGGCCTTTTCGTTTCCGAGCTGTGCCTCGGCACCATGACTTTCGGCGGCTCCTCCGGCATCTGGGGCCAGATCGGCAACCTGCAGCAGTCCGAGGCCGAAGGGCTGATCGGCAAGGCCATGGACGCCGGCATCAACTTCATCGACACGGCGGACGTGTACTCCGACGGCCAGTCAGAAATCATCACCGGCCAGGCGCTGAAGAACCTCAAGGCGCCGCGCGACAGCTTCGTGCTCGCCACCAAGGTTCTGGGCGAAACCGGCAGCAAGGGTGTCAACTCGGCCGGCGCCTCGCGTTTTCACATCATGGATGGCGTGAAAGCCAGCCTGCAGCGCCTGCAGCTCGACCACATCGACCTGTACCAGATCCATGGTTTCGACCCGGCCACGCCCATCGAGGAAACCGTGCACGCGCTGGACAACCTCGTGCGCCAGGGCCACGTGCGCTACGTGGGCGTGTCGAACTGGGCGGCCTGGCAGATCGCGAAGGCGCTGGGCATCGCCGAGCGCGACCGGCTGGCGCGCTTCGAATCGCTGCAGGCCTACTACACCATCGCCGGACGCGACCTGGAGCGCGAGCTGGCGCCGATGCTGCGCAGCGAGAACGTCGGGCTGATGGTCTGGAGCCCGCTCGCGGGCGGCCTGCTGAGCGGCAAGTTCGGCCGCAATACCGAAGCGGAAAAAGGCAGCCGCCGCACCACCTTCGATTTTCCGCCGGTGAACGTCGAGCGCGCCTACGACTGCATCGACGTGATGCGCCAGCTGGCCGAAGCGCGCAAGGTGTCGGTCGCGCAGATCGCGCTGGCCTGGCTGCTGCACCAGCAGGTGGTGACCAGCGTGATCATCGGCGCCAAGCGCGCCGAGCAGTTGGACGACAACATCGCCGCCACGGCCATCAAGCTCACGGCCGATGAACTCGCCACGCTGGACAAGGTGAGCGCGCTGCCGGCCGAGTACCCGGGCTGGATGCTGGAACGCCAGGGCGGCGTGCGCGGCAAGCGGCTGGTGGAATCAAACCAGCGCGGCTGAGAGCGTCTCCGACGACGCAGCGCGACGCGCGGCATGCGCCGCCGTCGCACGCAGTGCGCGCAGGTCGATGTGGCGGGCAGCGCTGGCCGCATCGGGGTGTTCGAGGTGCGGCACGATGCCGAGCAAGGGCGCACCGAGACGCGCGCGCAGCGTCTGCAGATTGGCCTGCGGCGCGAGCATCGACGGATCGACCACGCTCGCCACCCAGCCGGCCAGCACGAGGCCTCGCGCGCGAATCGCCTCGGCGCTCAGCAGCGCATGGTTGAGGCAACCCAGCCGCAGCCCGACCACGAGGATCACAGGCAGGCCCAGCGCCACAGCGAGATCGGCACTATCGAGGTCGTCGCCGAAAGGCACGCAGAAGCCGCCCACGCCTTCGACCACCACCGCATCGGCACGCGCCGACAGTTCCGCGAAGGCCGAGAGCATCGGCTGCAGCGCGATGTGCACATCCTCTTCCCTTGCCGCCAGGTGCGGCGACATCGGCGCGCGCAACAGGTACGGGCAGCGCAGCGCCAGCGGTGCATCGACGTTGCCGGCCGCGTGCAACTGCTCCACGTCTTCGTTGCGCCATTCGCCATTCATGTCTTCCAGCCCCGCGGCCACCGGCTTCATGCCGACCGCGCGCAGGCCAGAGCCGGCCAGCAGGCTCAGCATGGCGCTGCTGACCAGCGTCTTGCCGATGCCCGTGTCGGTGCCGGTCACGAACCAGGCCCGGCGCGTCATGCGGCTTCCTTCAAAGGCTGCGCGAGGGCTTCGCCCAACGCATCGACCAGCCGCGTGACATCGGCCTCGCTGTGGCTGGCCGACAGCGCGATGCGCAACCGCGCCGTGCCGGCGGGCACGGTCGGCGGGCGGATCGCGCCGACGCGCAGGCCGCGCGCATCGAGCTGTGCCATGACTCGCATCGCGCGTGCGTTGTCGCCGACGATCAGCGGCTGGATTGCGGTGGGTGACTCCGGCAGCCACGCGCTTCTATCTGCTAGCAGCACTTCCTTCAGGCCGCGACGCAACTGCGCGATGCGGGCCAGCAACTGTGCACGGCGTTCCGCGCCCTCCTCGCCCTCGATCAGCGTCAGGCTCGCGAGCAGCGCATGTGCGACGGCCGGCGGCGCGGCGGTGGTGAAGATGTACGGCCGCGCGCGCTGCACCAGGTAGTCGATGACGGTACGGTGCGCCGCTACGAAAGCGCCCGACACGCCAGCCGCCTTGCCCAACGTGCCCACCAGAACCAGTCGCTCCGAGCGCAGGCCCATGGCTTCGGGCACGCCGCGCCCCGTGTCGCCCAGCACGCCGAAGCCGTGCGCGTCGTCGATCACCAGCCAGGCGTCGTGCCGCTCGGCCAGTGCGAGCAGCTCGGCAACCGGCGCGATGTGGCCGTCCATGCTGAACACGGCATCGCTCACGATGAGCTTGACCGGCGCGTCGCAAGCGGCGAGTTGCGCATCGAGCGCGGCCACGTCGCAATGTGGATAGCGCTCGACGCGCGCCTTGGCCAGCCGCGCGCCGTCGATCAGCGAGGCATGGTTGAGCGACTCCGAGAAGATGACGGCCTCCGCTCCGCCGAGCGCGGACAGCACCGCGAGGTTGGCCATGTAGCCGGTGCAGAAGAACAGGCTCTGCGCCTCGGGAATGAAAGGCGCCATCCAGCCGGCCAGCCGCTCTTCGAGCTGTGCGTGGGCGCGCGAGTGGCCGAGGATCAGGTGCGAACCGCCGCTGCCGGTGCCATACAGCGCAGCGCCTTCGGCCCATGCCTTCGCCAATGTGGGATGCGCGGCGAGGCCGAGATAGTCGTTGCTGCTGAAGCCGAGCATGGTGCGCGGAGCGGTCGCGCCGGCCAGCGTCAGGGTCTGTTCGGGTGCGCAGGCGGTTTCGGCGATCTGCCGGCGGCGGCGCAGCGACTGGGCGTCGAGCGCGTGGATCTCGCGCTGCAGGCGGTCAAGCAAGCGCGACATCGCGGGCTCCTTCCTTTGAACTCGTGGCCATGACGGCTTTCAGCGTGGCCAGCGTGCCGTCGACCAGCTGGTCGATCTCGCCGTCGTTGATCGCATATGGCGGCATGAGGTAAACGGTGTTGCCGATAGGCCGCATCAGCAGCCCCTGCGCACGCGCCGCCATGTGGAAGCGCTCGGCAAAGCGCGCGCCCGGCTCGCGCACGTCGAAGGCCGTGATCATTCCCCGCTGCCGCGGGTGATCGACCGGCTGGCCCTCGAGCCCGTCGTGCAGTCGCTGCAGCAGGCGCGCCGCCCGGCTGCGGTTGCGCTGCAGCGCGTCTTCTCTCTTGAACAGGTCCAGCGTGGCCACCGCCGCGCGGCAGGCCAGCGCGTTGCCGGTGTACGAATGCGAATGCAGAAAGCTGCGCGCCACGTCGTCGTCGACAAAGCCTTCGTAGATGGCGTCACGCGTCATCACCAGCGCCAGCGGCAGGTAGCCGCCGCTGATGCCCTTCGAGAGACACAGGAAGTCGGGCCAGATGCCGGCCTGCTCGCACGCGAAGAAGCTGCCGGTTCGGCCGCAGCCCACCGCGATCTCGTCGGCGATGAGGTGAACTTGGTAGCGGTCGCACAAGGCGCGCACGAGCCGCAGGTATTCGGGGTCGTGCATCGCCATGCCGGTGGCGCATTGCACCAGCGGCTCGACGATCACGGCGGCGATGGTGTGGTGCTGTTCGGCCAGCAGAGCTTCGAGTTCGGCTGCGGCGCGGCGGGCGACGGCGGCCGCGTCTTCGCCTGTTCGGGCGTTGCGTGCATCAGGTGAAGCAACGAGGTGCGCATTCGCGAGCAAGGGGGCGTAGGCGTCGCGGAACACCGGCACGTCGGTCACGTGCAGGGCGCCGAGCGTTTCGCCGTGGTAGCCCTGCTTCAGCGCGACGAAGCGCTGCTTGCCGCCACGGCCCGCATTGCGCCAGGCGTGGAAGCTCATCTTCAGCGCGATCTCCACCGCAGAAGCGCCATCGGAGGCATAGAAGCAATGGCCCAGCGCGTGCCCCGTCAGCGCGGACAGGCGCTCGGCCAGTTCCACAGCCGGGGCATGCGTGCAGCCCGCGAGCATCACGTGCGACAGCTTGTCGAGCTGGTCTTTCAGCGCGGCATTGAGCGCGGGGTGTGCGTGGCCGAAAAGGTTGACCCACCACGAGCTGGTGGCGTCGAGGTAGCGGCGGTCTTCATGGTCGAAAAGCCAGACCCCCTCGCCTCGCGCGATGGGCAACGGCGGCACCGCTTCGAGGCGAATGCTCTGCGTGCACGGATGCCAGACATGGCGCCGGCTGCGTTGCTGCAAAGCGGCATTGGGAGATGAGGAAGAAGCAGTCGTAGAAGGCACCCGCGCATTCCTTTCGTGAGGGCAAGGCGCGGGATCGTATCGATGGGTTCACCGTGCGGCAAACCGCTGGACGGCTTGCGAAATGACGGACGAATCAGCGCCGTTTGCAGGCGTAGAAGCCGCGTTCGGAGCAACGTCAACGAACAAGACGGCTTCTCGCGCCCGGGCCGCCATGGCGGGAAAACGCAAGTTGTCCGGCTGCCGCCAGAAACATGTCACGAATGTCCGGTTTTAGCGACTTCGCGGCCTGAGACCCGGATATCGGACAGCATATTGGCGGGTTTCAGCGGTCCGGACTCTTCTTCACCAGCGCGGAGATGTACTCACCCAATGAAATCGCGCCGCGCTCCGGCTTGTCGGGCGGTTCGTAGTGCTGGTCCAGCGTGACGCGCGTCATGGCCGCGTACGACCTGGCGGCAGCGTCGGAAAAGCCCAGCGACTTGAACGCCTTCTCCCATTGCTCTCGCGGCGTCTCGACCACCTCCACCGGTCGCCCCAGCGCTTGCGAGAAAGCCCTCGCCACGTCGCCCGCCGAATAGTGCTCCGGCCCCTCAACGTGATGCGGCCCCGAGGACTCGGGCGGACCCAGCATCAGCTTGGCGGCGAACTGGCCGAGATCGTGCGGCGCCACCATCGGCAACCTGAAGTCGGCGGGGTACATGCTGTACACCTTGCCTTCCTCACGCGCGGTCTTGAGCGAGGCGTCCCAGTTGCTCATGTAGTAGGCGGCGCGAATGGCGCTGAACGGCGTCGGGCCGGCGCGCAATGCTTGCTCCATGTCGTACAGCACGCCCAGGTCGCCCAGGCCCTCACCGGGCTGCGCGCCGTAGGTCGACTCGGCGACTATCTTCTCGAGCCTGCAGCCTTCGAGCGCCGAGAGAATGGCGCGCAGGCTCCTGTGCTCTTCGGCCACCGTGTCGGTCGAGGGCGCTGCCGGCGGGTTCAACACGAACAACCGATGGCCGCCCTTGAACACGCGGTGCAGCGCATGCGTGTCGAACACGTCGACCACGGCCACGTGCGCGCCCTTGGTTCGCAGGGCTTCGGCCTTGTGCGCATCGCGCGTCACCACTGTCACCGGCTCGCTGCGCGCGAGCAGGTCTTGCGCCAGGGCCGAGCCGACGTGGCCCGTCGCTCCCAGAATGATGTGCATCGTCGGCTCCGTGTCAGCCGCGCTTTTCGGTGTTGCGCCTGCGCGTGGCGGCGGCCTTCATCGCGGAAGCCGAGCGTGCGGCCGCCGGGCGATGCGCGGCGGCAGCACCACCCATGCGCCCACCCTTGCGTGCCGGCGCATAGTTCTCGACCTTGCCGCGCCCGGAGCCCGACTTCTTGCCGCCGCCGGTCTCGGCATTCACCGTGGCCCAGGCGCGACGCTCGGCTTCGGCCTTGCCCACGCCGCGGTGTTCGTAGCCTTCCTCGATGTGCTCGGCCTGTCGCTTCTGCTTGTCCGTGTAGGACGACTTGTCGCCTCTTGGCATGGCATTGCTCCTGCTCGATGAGAAGCCTTCATGCTGGGCGCGCGAGGCGCGCCGTGGGTCGGAGAACGCACGCGCTGCGCGTCAGCCTTGTCTGTCGTGCGTGTCAGGAGCCCGGCTTCATGCGGCGCAGGTGGGCCAGCATCTCCTCGCGGACCACTCCGGTGATGTGGCTGCGCCGCCCGTTCTCCAGCATGCCCAGCCGCCGCGCGATCGGCCGGCCGGGCAGCTGCAGCACGCACAGCGCGGGGTCGCTTTCCCAGTCGAAATTTTTCAGCAGCGGCGCCATGGTGAAGCCCACGTTCTTGCGCACGAGCTCCGCAATGGCCAGCAGCGAGTTGAGCTCCAGGAACTCTTTCGGCACCAGCTGCAGCCGCCGCAGGATGCGGTCGATGCGCGCGCCGGTCGGCGTGCGCCGGTCGAAGCGGATGAAGGGCTGGCTGGCGAACAGGCTCGCAATGCTCGTGTCGGGCGCGGCGATGCCCGAGTTGGCGATGACGGTGAGCGTCTCGTCGTAGCACGGCGTCCACAGCAGGCCCGGCACCTCGGGCCATTGCCGCTCGACGACCACGGCCGCGTCGAGCTCGCCGCTCACCACGTCCTGCATCAGCTGAGTCTGCTCGCGCACGCGCAGTTCGACTTCGAGGTTCGGATGCAGCGACTTGAGCTGCGCCAGCGTGCTCGACAGCAAGCCCATGGCCGAGATCAGCGAGCCGAGCTTGATGGTGCCGGCGATCTGCCGCTGGTCTTGCAGGTCGCGCCGCATCGACTCGTATTGCGCCAGCAGCTCTTCGGCGCGCGGCAGCAGCAGATGGCCCGCGGGGCTCAGCACCATGGTGCGGCCGGTCTTGTCGAACAGCGTCTTCTTCATTTCCGCTTCGAGCGCGCGCATCTGCTGGCCCACGGCGGCCTGCGTCAGCGCGACCTGGTCGGCAGCCGCGGCAAAGGAGCCGCCACGGGCGGCGGCCACGAAGGTGCGAAGAAAGCGGATGCTGCTCATGGCGTGTTGCGTGCCGCGTTGAAAGGAAAAGAATTTATTTACTAATTCTAAATAATTTTTAAATTTATTTTTTCCTGTACCTGCCAAAGAATGCGGGCCATGGTCATTGCCCTAGCGCCTTCAGGCGGCAGGCCGATGACAGGAACACACCAGCCCCTTTCACCTCATGACCACCCCTGAATACTTTCCCCTCGTCGATGTTTCCGGCACGCCGCATGCGCGCGGCCTGCAGCACGGCCGCGCCGTGCCCGAGCGCGTGGCCGGTGGCGTGGCGCTCTACCGCGCCCAGCTCGGCCGCCGCGGCCTGGACGACGCCACCATCCGCCACCTGGCGCAGTCGATGCTGCCGTTGATCGAGGCCTACGACGCGAGCTATCTCGAGGAGATGCGCGGCATCGCCGAAGGCGCGGGCGTACCGCTCGCAGACATCGTGATGCTCAACTGCCGCACCGAGATGCTCTTCGGCTATGCCGACATGAAGCGCCCCGCCGAAGCTTCGGCCGACGCGGCACCCTCCGAAGACGGCGACTGCACCGGCCTCGTCGTGCTGCCCGCGCGCTCGGCCACCGGCCGCCTGATGCACGCCCACAACTGGGACTGGCGCCAGGAATGCGTGGACACCGGCATCGTGCTGCGCATCCGCAATGCAGGTGGCCCCGACATGCTCACCTTCACCGAAGCCGGCGCGCTGGCCCGGCACGGCTTCAACAGCAACGGCGTGTCGCTCACCGGTAATTCGCTGACCTGCCATGAAGACTTCCAGAAAGGCGCCGGCGTGCCGCTGGTGCTGCTGCGCCGACGTGTACTGGAGGCCACCAACCTCGCGCAGGCAATGAAGACCATCTGGGCCTCGAAGCGCTACTGCGCCAACAACATGATCCTGGCGCAGTCCAGCGGCAACGATGGCTCGGGCATCAGCCTGGAGACCTCGCCCGGCGAGATCTTCTGGACGCTGCCCGAAAACGACCTGCTCGTGCATGCCAACCACTGGATGTCGCCCTCGGCCGTCATCAAGCTGCGCGACCCGGGCCTGCCGCAGCGCCCTGACAGCATCTACCGCCAGCACCGCGTGGAGAACGCCCTGCGCCGCGTGGAGGGCCGCATCGACTGGACCGACGTGAAGGCCGCGCTCGCCGACGAATTCGGCAAGCCCGACGGCGTGCTGCGCACCCCGAAGCCGGCCGACTTCAGCAGCATCTCGGCCACCGTCGCCACCACGCTCATGGACGCGGCCAACCGCGTGATGTGGGTCGCGCGCAAGCCTTACGAGGCCCGCAATTTCCAGGAATACACGCTTTAATCGCCCCGCTCCCATGACCCAGAACACTTCCACCGAAGCCCCCACCGCCCTGGCCGACCAGCGCGCCCGCTCCATCTACGACCTGGGCCCCAGCACCATCTACGCCTCGCGCAGCGACCCGCGCTTTTCTTACTGCACCTACGTGCCCGAGCACATCGGCAAGCCCGGCGCGCGGCCGATGCAGCTGGTGGTGGTGATGCACGGTACCGGCCGCGGCTTCGTCAACTACCGCGAGGCCTTCAGCGGCTTCGCCAAGTGGAACGACTGCATCGTGCTGTGCCCGCTGTTCCCGGCCGGCGTGCGCGGCGACGGCAATCGCGACGGCTTCAAGCACCTGATCGAGGCCGACATCCACTACGACCGCATCCTGCTCGACATGGTGGCCGAGGTGGGAGAGAAGTTCGGCTGCGACTTCAGCCAGTTCGCGCTCTTCGGCTACTCGGGCGGCGGCCAGTTCGCCAATCGCTTCGCAATGCTGCACCCCGAGCGGCTGTGGGCCGTGTCCATCGGCGCGCCCGGCTCGGTCACGCTGATCGACCCCGAGCAAGGCTGGTGGGTGGGCACGAAAGATTTTGCCGGCCGCTTCGGCAAGCCGATGAACCTCGAAGCCCTGCGCCGCGTGCCGGTCCACATGATTGCCGGCAAGGCCGACATCGAGACCTGGGAGATCACGCACCGCGAAGGCGGCAAGTACTACATGCCCGGCGCCAACGATGCCGGCCGCACCCGGCCCGAGCGGCTGGAAACGCTGCGCCGCTCCTTCGAGGCGGCGGGCGTGAAGGTCACTTTCGACCTGCTCGACAACGTGCCGCACAACGGCCTGGCCTGCGTGGGCCACGTGCAGGACTTCTTCGCCGACGCACTGCATGCGCTGCGCGAGCCGCGCGCCGCATAACAAGGAAGACGGCTCATGTTCCGTTTCGCAGCGTCCCGCATCGCCATGGCGATACCCACACTTCTCATCGTGGCGGTGTCGGTATTCGTGCTGATACGGCTGATTCCCGGGGACCCCGCGCAGTTGCTGCTGGGCGACCTCGCCACGCCGGCCAGCCTGGCCGAGCTGCGTGCCCGCCTCGGGCTCGACCGCTCGCTGCCGGCGCAGTTCGGCATCTGGTTCGGCCACGTGCTGCAGGGCGACCTGGGCACCTCGATCAACAGCGGGCAGGACGTGCTCTCGCTGGTGACCGACCGCTTTCTCATCAGCGGCCGCATCGTGCTGGTGGCCGTGGCGCTGGCCGCAATGGTGGCGGTGCCCGCCGGCATGATCGCCGCGTGGAAGCAGAACCGCGCGCCCGACCTGCTGCTGGTCGGCACGGCCACGTTGCTGGTCTCCATTCCGACCTTCTGGCTGGGCCTGCTGTTGCTGCTGCTGTTCGGCCTGAAGCTGGGCTGGCTGCCGGTGGTGGGCTACGTGGGCATCGCCGAAGACTGGAAGAACGGCCTGCTCTACCTGGTGCTGCCGGTGCTCACGCTGTTCCTGCACGAGATCGGCGTGCTCATGCGCATGGCGCGCGCCAGCACGCTCGAAGTGCTGCGGCTGGACTACATCACGCATGCGCGCGCCAAGGGCCTGTCGGAGCGCGCGGTGTTGATGCGTCATGCCTTCAAGAACGCCTTCGGGCCTACGTGGACGCTCATCGGCCTGGTGCTGGGCAACCTGCTCGGCGGCATCGCGGTGGTGGAAACAGTGTTCACCATTCCCGGGCTGGGCCGGCTGCTGGTCGATGCGATCTTCGCGCGCGACTACCCGGTGATACAGGGCTGCCTGCTGTTCGTGGCGGTTATCTACGTGGTGGTGAACCTCGTCATCGACCTTTGCTACCCCTTCTTCGACCCGAGAGTCGCCGTCGAATGAGCACGATGAAACGCAAGAAGCGCATTCCCCTCAACGCCTTGATCGGCATCGTCATCGTCGGTTTGATCGCGGCCGCGGCGCTCGTCAGCCTCGTGTGGACGCCGCACGATCCGCTGCGCATCAACTTCGGCTCGCGCCTGAAGCTGCCGGGCGGCGCCTTCCTGCTGGGCACCGACGAATTCGGCCGCGACGAACTCTCCCGCCTCATGGCCGGCGCCGCCACCAGCGTGTGGATCGCAGTGTTGACTGTCGGCTTCTCGATCGTGGTGGGCAGCATCGTCGGCGTGCTGACGGGCTTTCTGCGTGGCTGGACCGACCGCATCGTGATGGCCTTCAACAACGCACTGCTGGCCTTCCCCGGCCTGCTGCTGGCGCTGGGCCTGCTCGCGGTGGTGGGTGCGAACCAGTACGGCATCATCCTGGCGCTCGGGCTGGCCTACACGCCATCGGTGACGCGCATCGTGCGCGGCACGGTGCTGTCGCTGCGCGAAAAGGAATTCATCGAATCCTCGCGCGTGCTGGGCAACTCCGAGCTCTACACCATGGTGCGCCACGTGCTGCCCAACTGCACCGCGCCGCTGACGGTGCTGGCCACTTCGATGTTCGGCTGGGTCATATTGGCCGAGAGCGCGCTGTCGTTCCTCGGCCTTGGCGTGCCGCCGCCGGCGCCCACCTGGGGCAACATGCTCGCCTCGGCCCGCCCGTTCATGGCGCAGGCCAGCTACCTCTCGATTCTTCCGGGCCTGTGCATCGCACTGACGCTGCTGGGCATCAACCTGCTGGGCGACGCGGTGCGCGACTGGCTCGATCCGCGCATGAAGGGCGTGCAATGACGACCACAACAAACGGCCCGCTGGTCAGCGTGGAAGGGCTGACGCTCGCCGTCGGCATGGGCGGGCGCGAGATCGTGCGCAACGTGTCCTTCGACATCGCCCCGGGCGAGATGGTCGGCATCGTGGGCGAATCGGGCAGCGGCAAGACTCAGGCGGCGCGCGCCATCATGGGCCTCACGCCTCCGCCGCTGGTGCGCACGGCCGGGCGCATCCTGTTCGAGGGCGAAGACCTGGCGCTGGCCAAGCCGGCGCGGCTGCGCGAGCTGCGTGGAGCGCGCGTGGGCATGGTGTTCCAGGAGCCGATGACTTCGCTGAACCCGTCGATGACCATCGGCAAGCAGCTCGGCGAGGCGCTGGCGCTGCACCGGCGCGAGCTGCCTGCGGCCGCGCGACAGGCGCGCATTCTCGACATGCTGGCGCGCGTCGGCATCCGCGAGCCCAAGGGCGCCCTCGATGCATGGCCGCACGAGTTCTCGGGCGGCATGCGCCAGCGGATGATGCTGGCCTCGGTGATGCTGCTGGAGCCCGCGCTGCTGATTGCCGATGAGCCGACCACCGCGCTCGACGCCGTGGTGCAGCGCGACGTGCTGGAACTCATGGTGGGCCTTACGCGCGAACACAACACGGCCGTGCTGATGATCAGCCACGACCTGCCGATGGTGGCGCGCTTCACGCAACGCATGGTCGTGATGCGGCACGGCGAGGTGAAGGAAACCGGCCGCACCGACGACATGCTCGAACAGCCTAAGCACGAATACACGCGCGAGCTGCTGCAGGCCATGCCGCGCCGCCTGCCCGCGCGGCAGGTGGCCGACGAGGCTCCGGTCGTCGAAGTGCGCAACCTGGTGGTCGACTACGCGGGCCACCGCCGCCTGTTCACCAAGGCTGTACCCAAGCGCGCGCTGCACGGCATCGACCTGGTGGTGCGCCCGCGCGAGGTGGTCGCGGTGGTCGGCGGCTCGGGCTCGGGCAAGACCACGCTGGGCCGCACCATCGCCGGGCTGCTCAAGCCCAGCGGTGGCGACATCCTGTTCCGCGGCCGACCCATCCTGCGCTCCGATGCGGGGTGGTCCGACTACCGGCTGCAGTGCCAGATGGTGTTCCAGGACCCGTATGCCTCGCTCGATCCGCGCATGACCATCGACCAGCTGGTGGGCGAAGGCCTGCGGCTCATCAAGGGCATGTCAGCGGCCGACAAGGCGCGCCGCGTGCAGGAAGTGCTAGACGAGGTCGGGCTGGGCACGTCCTTCGCGTCGCGGTATGCGCACGAGCTCTCGGGCGGCCAGCGCCAGCGCGTGGCGATCGCGCGCGCCATCGTGCGACGGCCGGCTTTCGTGATTGCCGACGAACCGGTGTCGGCACTCGACGTGACGGTGCGCGCGCAGGTGCTGGAGCTGTTCGCCGAGCTGCAGAAGCGCCACGGCTTCTCGTGTCTTTTCATCAGCCACGACCTCGGCGTGGTCGAGCAGGTCGCCGACCGCGTGATCGTGATGCAGGACGGCCGCATCGTCGAACAGGGCCCGCGCGATGCAGTGTTCGACGCGCCGCAACAGGACTACACGCGCAAGCTGCTGTCGGCCATCCCGGCGCTGGAGCCGACCGCCGGCGGCGGTGTGCGGCTGCGCTGGCGCTTCGGCGCCGAAACGCCGGCCTTCGCCTGATTTTTCTTTTTGCAATCGCACCGCAGGAGTCCTTCATGCCCCGCTTCACCTTCCGCCACGCTGCCATCGCCGCTGCCTGCCTAGCCGCCTCGGGCGCCTTCGCCCAGACCACCGTCACGGTGGCCCAGCCCGCGGACATCCGCTCCACCAACCCCGGCGTGAACCGCGACAACACCACCGACGGCGTGGTGCTGAACATCGTCGAAGGGCTGGTCGGCTACCGCATGGACGGCAGCGTGGGCCCGCTGCTGGCGCAGTCGGTCGACGTGTCGAAGGATGGTCTGACCTACACCTTCAAGCTGCGCAAGGGCGTGAAGTTCCACAACGACGCACCAATGACCTCGGCCGATGTGGCGTGGAACTGGAAGCGCTACATGGACCCGAAGACCGACTGGCGCTGCACCAGCGAGTACGACGGCCGCAACGGCCTGAAGGTGGTCGAGACCGCAACGCCCGACGACAGCACCTTCGTGATGAAGATCAACAAGCCCTCGGCCGTGTTCCTCGACACGCTCGCGCGCACCGACTGCGGCATGACGGCCATCCTGCACAAGAGCTCGGTGAAGGCCGACGGCAGCTGGGACAAGCCCGTGGGCACCGGCCCCTTCAAGTTCGGCGAGTGGAAGCGCGGCGAATACGTCACGGTCACGGCTTTCAAGGGCTACACCTCGCCGGCCGGCGCCACCAAGTCAGACGGCTACACCGGCCTGAAGGCGCCGCTGGTGGACACGGTGAAGTTCCTCGTCGTACCCGACGCGGCCACCGCGGCGGCCGGCTTGAAGTCGGGCGCCATCGATGCGGGCCAGATCACGTCGAGCGATGCGCAGGAGCTGAAGAACGACCGCAACCTCGTGGTGCAGGCGCCGCCCGAGGCCATCAAGAACGTGCTGCTGATCCAGACGCGCGACCCGCAGTTGAAGAACCAGAAACTGCGCCAGGCCATCGCGGCCTCGCTCGACATCGAGCAGATCGTGGCGGCCGCCTCCGAAGGGCTGGGCTCGGTCAACAACTCGGCCATCCACAAGGGCTCGGCCTTCTACAGCGCCGCGCAGAAAAAGGGCTGGCACTACGACCCCGCGCAGGCCGCCAAGCTGCTGCGCGAAGCCGGCTACAAGGGCGAGAAGATCACCATCCAGACCAACAAGCGCGCCCATGTGCCCAGCTATACGGTGGCGGTGCTGGCGCAGGCCATGATGCAGGCGGTGGGCATCAACGCGCAGATCGAGGTGCTCGAATGGGCCACACAGCTCGACCGCTACAACAGCGGCAACTACCAGATGAGCTCGTTCAGCTACTCCTCCCGCCTCGACCCGGCGCTGAGCTACGAACAGTTCTCGGGCCCGAAGGACAAGCAGGCGCGCAAGGTGTGGGAAGACCCGCAGGCGCTGAAGCTGATCGACGACAGCTTCGCCGAGTCTGACCCGAAGAAGCGCCAGGCCCTTTTCGACCAGATCCATGCGCTGATGATCCAGCAGGTGCCGATGGTGATGCTGTTCAACGGCCTCGACGCCTGGGCGGTGCGCAAGCGCATCAGCGGGTTTGCGGTGTGGGAAGGCAAGCCGCGCATGTGGGGCGTTTCAGCTGCTGCTGCGCGCAGCTAGCCGAGCGCTAGGCCGTCAGGACCTTCGCGAGGTCCGCCTTCAAGGACGTGGCCCGTTCCGGCGCGCGCGCCAGCCCGGCATCGACCAGGGCCTGCGCTCGTGCCCGATCGCCCAGGTGCACCGCGATCCGCGCGAGATGCAAAGCCGTTCGCGCATGGATCTGGTTCGGGTCGGTCTCGCGCAGCATCTGCTCGAAGCTTTGCGGGTAGCTGCCATGCCGTGCAAAGAAAGCGCGCCCCGGGCCCGCCCATTCGCTCACGATGAACTCGACGTTCTCTTCCGCCTGCTCTTTCGTCGCGCCATAGGCCCATCCGAAAGCGGCGCCGGGCGGCGGCTCCATCCGGTCGCGAAACACGCAATGCGATTCCTCCAGCGCATCGGGCGCCACCTGGGCACCGCCTTCGGTCGGCAGGAAGTCGAGATGCGCGCCGAGGTTCAGGTAGCACGCCTTCCCCCCGCTCGCGCCCTGCACGTTGAACACATGGATCAGCGGCCCATCGATGCGCCGCAGCGTCTGGCCCGAACCCTCGAAGCCTTCGGCCTTCAGGACAGGAAAGAGTTTTTGCGTAAGCAGCTTGAGGAAGGTGGTGCGGTTCATGGGGCGCGAATTCTCCGTGTGCGCAAGGTGATGGAATAGCGCAAGGCCTCGGTCGGTGCGATGGCATGTTGCCATGCCCAGCGCGCCGGGCCGCGCAGCAGGTACACGGAGCGCGGCTCGATCAGGAATTCGAGCGTGGCGGGGCCTGAGGCCGGTGTGCCGGGCACGTACGGCCTGAACTGCATCACCGCGTCGCTGCGCAGCGAGACGCCGATGATGTCCTCGAAGTCCGGCACGTCGCGATGCCAACCCAGCGGCGTGCCGGGACGGTACTCGGCAATCAGCATGTGAGTGAGCTCCTCGGGCGCGAAGCCGGCCCATGCGGCCGCCTTCGCGCGCAGCGGATGCAATACTTCAGGCAGCGGCGCGCCGGGCTTGAGGCGGTTGTTCTCGAAGTCGTAGCTGCCGCCGAAGCTGGTGCCGCGCCGCCGTGCCGTGTATTCCTTGTAGCGCATCTCCTTGAGCGGCAGGCCCTGCACGATGTGCAGCAGGTCGGCTTCTTCCTCGGCGGACAGGAAGTCGCGCTCGTAGCGCAGGCCTTCGATGGCGGCCACGGGCGCTTCACCGAACAGGTCCGGCTGGCCTGCGTGTTCGATGCGTCTAGCGGAGCGCATCTTCGTTGCCCCCGGCCAGTTGCACATGCCACCAGCGCGGCAGCAGTTCGCGGATCTCGGCGCGCGCGAAGCGGTCGTCGAGCAGGTGCAGCACGCCGCGGTCTTCCTCGGTGCGGATCACGCGGCCGGCTGCCTGCACCACCTTCTGCAGGCCGGGGTAGAGATAGGTGTACTCGTAGCCCTTGCCGAAGCGCGTCTGCATGCGCTCGCGCGTGATCTCGTTGAGTTCGTTGTATTGCGGCAGGCCCAGGCTGGCGACGAAGGCGCCGATCAGCCGGCTGCCTGGCAGGTCGATGCCCTCGCCGAACGCGCCGCCGAGCACCGCGAAGCCGATGCCCTGCCCGCCCTCCTCGAATCGTGCGATGAAGCCGTGGCGGTCGGCCTCGCGCATGCCGCGCGTCTGCGTCCACACGGGTACGCCGGGGTGTCGCTGCGAGAACGCGGCGCAGGCTTTCTCGAGGTAGTCGAAGCTGCTGAAGAAGGCCAGGTAGTTGCCCGGCAGGCGCTCGAACTGCGCGCCGATGATGTCGGCCACGTTGCGCAGCGACCCCGCGCGGTCGCGAAAGCGCGTCGACACATGCATCGCCACTTCGACGCGCAATTGATGGCTGTCGAAGGGCGAGGCCACATCGAGCAGCGCGGTGTCTTCCGGCAGCCCCAGCGCATCGCGGTAGAAAGCGAAAGGCGACAGCGTGCCCGAGAAGCAGGTGACCGACACCGCATCGCCGAAGCGCGCTTCGAGGAACGGCGCAGGCACGAGATTGCGAATGGCCAGGCTCCGATCCTGCTGCGTGGCCCCCAGCGTGCGCTCGAACACCGAGTGGTCGCCGAAGGCCTCGGCCAGCCGGGCGAAGTGCAGTGCGTCGAAGAAGAAGCGCTGCAGCGGCCCCTGCGAGGCATCGGGCGTGGCCGCGAAATACTCGGCCATGGCGGTGTTGGCTGCCTGCAGGGTTCGCAGGAAACGTTCCGGAATCTCGTCGGCGGTTTCGTAGTCGGCCACCTGCGACTGCTGCACCGCGTCCCACTCGCGAAACAACCGGGCCAGTGGGCCGCGCAATGCAGCGGGCGCCAAGCGATGCGCCTCTTCGAGCGCCGCGCCTTCGAGTTGCGCGGTGTACATGCCGCGCGAGCGCTCCAGCAGGTTGTGGGCCTCGTCCACCAGCACAGCCACGCGCCAGTCGGCGTCGCGCATGGTGGCGTAGAGGAAGGCGCTGCTGTCGAAGTAGTAGTTGTAGTCGCCGACGATGGCATCGGCCCAGTGCGCCATTTCCTGCGCGAGGAAATAGGGACACACCTCGTGCGCGAGCGCGATGTTGCGCAGCGCTTCTCGGTCGAGCCACGCCACCTGCGCGGCCTGCTCGCGCGCGGCGGGCAGGCGGTCGTAGAAGCCCCTGGCGAGTGGGCAGGCATCGCCGTGACAGGCGCGGTCGGGGTATTCGCAGACCTTCTCGCGGGCCGCGAGTTCGAGCACGCGCAGGCGACCCTGTCCCCTGCCCTTGTCGAGCACGCGAAGCGCGTCGAGCGCCACCGGCCGGCCTGAGGTCTTGGCGGTGAGGAAGAAAAGCTTGTCTATCTTGCGCGCCGCGCGGGCCTTGAGCAGCGGGAAGATGGTGGCCAGCGTCTTGCCGATGCCGGTGGGCGCCTGCGTCATCAGGCAACGGCCGCCCACGGCCGCGCGGTAGACGGCTTCGGCCAGTTCGCGCTGGCCGGTGCGAAAGGCGCGGTGCGGAAACTCGAGCTGGCCTAGCGTGGCGTCGAGCGCGGCGCGGTGGCCGGCTTCGCTGTGCGCCCAGGCGCTGTAGCGGCCACACAGCTGCTCGAAGTGCTCCCGCAGCGCTTCGCGGGTGTGGTGCTCTTCGAGCACGGTTTCGTCGCCGGTGGCCAGGTCGAGGTACACCAGCGCCACGGTCATCTCTTCGTGGCCGTTGAGTTCGCACAGCATCCAGCCGTAGGTGCGGGCCTGCGCCCAGTGCAGTGCGCGGTGGTTGCCGCGGATGGCGTCGAAATCGCCGCGGAAGGTCTTGATTTCTTCGACGCGGGATGCGCGGGCCTCGTAGCCGTCGGCCCGGCCGCGCACGCGGACCGCGCCGCAGGTGGCTTCGAGCCCGACCTCGCAGGCGTAGTGCTCGGGATCACGCCGGTGCTGCACCATCGCGTGCCCGGCCATGCCTTCGAGCGCGCTGGGTGCGGGCACGAAGCGCAGGTCGAGGTCGCCCGCCTTCGCGCCGAAGGCGCACAGGGCCTTGACGGAAACTACATGCGCGATCATGGAGGCCGCATCCTGCGGGTTGGAGGGTTCGGGGCCCATCTGGGAATGCTGTATGAATTTACAGTATAGCCACGCCAATACGCCGTTTGCGGTTTCCCTATCCGCATCAAGACCGTGACGGGGCCTTCTCCGACAGGGCGTCTTCGATTTATCGACAAAACTTGACAAGTTTTGCCTACAACTGCGACCGATGAACACTCCCACCGCGATCGACCCCGACGACTTCGAGCGCCTGCTCAGCCGGAACATCAAGCTGCCCCTGATCGGCGGCGTGTTCGGCGCCGTGGTGTTCGTGGGGTTGATCCTGTTCCTGCTCAACACCATCGGCTGGGTCGAGCACACCGACCGTGTCACCCGCGCCGCCAGCGAGTTGCAGCGCCGCACCATCGACATGGAAACCGGCGTGCGCGGCTTCCTGATCACCGGTGAGCGGAGCTTTCTGGAGCCCTATCAAAGCGCCCTGACCCGCCTCAAGGGCGATACGGTCGGGCTGCGCAACCTTGTGTCGGACAACCCCCAGCAGGTGGAGCGCATCGATCGCCTCGCCACGCTGCAGACAGCCTGGCTCGAATTTGCCAACGGCATGATTGCCGCGCGCGACGCCAGCAGCGGCACGCAGACCGCCATGCGCCTCGGCGACGAAAAGCGGCTGATGGACGACATGCGCGCCGAGTTCACCGCCTTCATGGAGACCGAGCAGGCCCTGCGCTTCCAGCGCAACAACGCGGCCAACAGCACTGCCTGGTGGGTCGTCGGGCTGTTCCTGCTGTTCACCTTGAGCTTCACCGGGTTGATGGCCTACTTCGGGCGGCGCCAGCTGGTGCTGCTGTCCGACAGCTACGACGTGGTGCTGAAGGAACAAGCTGCGCACGCCGAACGGCTCGCTCACGAGGCCTGGTTGCGCAACGCGCAGACCGGGCTGGTGGGCGAGCTGGTCGGCGAACTCAGCGCGCCGGACATGGGCCGCAAGGTGCTCGCGTTCTTCTCGCGCTACCTGGGCGCCTCGGTTGGCGCCATGTACGTGCGTGAGCGCCATGGCCCGCTGCGCCGGGCGGCGAGCTACGGCTTTTCGAGCGCGGCCGAGGCCACGCCGCAGGTTTTCTCCCCTACCGAAAGCCTGGTGGGCCAGGCGGCTGCCGAGCGCCGGCGCATGCTGATCGACCCGGTCGATGCCGACTACCTGAAGGTCAACTCGGGCCTTGGCGAGATGGCGCCCAAGGCCGTGCTGCTGGTACCCGTTGCAAGCAGCGGCATGGTCAACGGCGTGGTCGAGCTCGGCCTGCCAGGCGCGCTGGACGACCGCGGCAGCCAGTTGATCGACCTGGTGGCCGACGACATCGGCACCTCGCTGGCGGCAGCGCGCTACCGCGAGCAGCTGCAGGAGGTGCTCGGCGAAACCCAGCAGCTCAACGAGGAACTGCAGGTGCAGCAGGAAGAGCTGCGCACCGCCAATGAAGAACTGGAAGAACAGTCGCGCGCCTTGCGCGCCTCGCAGGCCATGCTGGAGAACCAGCAGGCCGAACTGGAGCAGACCAACAGCCAGCTCTCCGAACGCACCGAGGCACTGGACCAGCGCAACACCGCGCTGCGCCGCGTGCAGCGCGACCTCGAAGACCGCGCCGACGAACTGCAGCGCGCAAGCCGCTACAAGTCGGAATTTCTCGCCAACATGTCGCACGAGCTGCGCACGCCGCTCAACAGCGCGCTCATCCTCGCCAAGCTGCTGGGCGACAACCCGCAGGGCAATCTCTCCCCGGAGCAGGTGAAGTTCGCGGAGTCGATCTACTCGTCGGGCAACGATCTGCTGGTGCTGATCAACGACATCCTCGACATCGCGAAGGTCGAGGCCGGCAAGCTCGAAGTGGTGCCCGAAGACGTCACGCTCGCCAAGCTGGGCCGCAGCCTGGAGAGCACGTTCAGTCCGCTTGCGATGCAGAAGAACCTGAGCTTCAGGCTCGAAGTGCGGCCCGATGCACCGGCCTCGCTGGTCACCGACCGGCAGCGGGTCGAGCAGATCCTGAAGAACCTGCTGTCGAACGCGATCAAGTTCACCGAGCGCGGCGAAGTGGCGCTGACCGTCTCGCCGGCCGCGGACGGTGGCGCCGCTTTTGCGGTGTCCGACTCGGGCATCGGCATCGATCCGCAGAAGCACGAGCTGATCTTCGAAGCCTTTCGCCAGGCCGACGGCACCACCAGCCGGCGCTACGGCGGCACCGGACTGGGCCTGTCGATCTCGCGCGACCTCACGCAGCTGCTGGGCGGCACGCTCACGGTGCAGAGCGAGCCGGGCCAGGGCAGCACCTTCGTCCTGCAACTTCCGGCAAAGGCACCACAGGCTTCGCCGGCAGCGCTTCAGCCATCGGCGGTCTACACGCCCCGGCCCGCGCAGGCGCCATCCGTTGCCTCGCTGGCGCCGAAGCCCCCTGCCCCGGTGCCCGCACCGCAGTTCGCCGACGACCGCTCCATCCCGCGCGACCAGGTGCGCCGCGTGCTCGTGATCGAGGACGAGCCGCAGTTCGCGCACATCCTCTACGACCTTGCGCACGAGCTGGGCTATCGCTGCCTGGTGGCGCACGGCGCGGCCGACGGCTTCGAACTGGCCACGCAGTTCCTGCCCGACGCGATCCTGCTCGACATGCGCCTGCCCGACAGCACCGGCCTCGACGTGCTGCAGCGGCTGAAGGATTCGCCGCACACGCGCCACATTCCGATCCACGTGGTGTCCGCCGCCGAAGGCGTACAGGGCGCGGCGCTGCAGATGGGCGCCATCGGCTATGCGCTGAAGCCGGCCACGCGCGACGAACTGATGAAGGTGTTCGGCCGGCTGGAAGAAAAGCTCACGCAGAAGGTCAAGGTCGTGCTGCTGGTGGAAGACGACGAGCTGCAGCGCGAGAGCGTCATCAGGCTGATCGGCGACGACGACATCGAGATCGTTGCCGTCGGCTCCGGCGAAGAAGCGCTGGAGCTGCTGCGCACCCGCGTGTTCGACTGCATGATCACCGACCTGAAGCTGCCCGACATGCAGGGCAGCGAGCTGCTCAAGGCCATGGCGGCGGAAGAAATCGTGTCGTTCCCGCCGGTCATCGTCTACACCGGGCGCAACCTCACGCGCGACGAAGAAGCCGAGCTGCAGCGCTACTCGCGCTCGATCATCATCAAGGGCGCGCGCTCGCCCGAACGCCTGCTCGACGAAGTGACGCTGTTCCTGCACAAGGTGGAGGCCGAGCTTTCGAGCGAGCGCCGGGGCATGCTGAAGACGGCGCGCGGGCGCGACCGCATCTTCGAGGGCCGCACCATCCTGCTGGTGGACGACGACGTGCGCAACATCTTCGCGCTGACCAGCGCGCTGGAGCAGCGTGGCGCCATCGTGGAGATCGGCCGCAACGGCCGCGAGGCGCTGGCGCGGCTCGACCAGGTGAGCGAGATCGACCTCGTGCTGATGGACGTGATGATGCCGGAGATGGACGGCCTGGAAGCCACGCGCCGCCTGCGCGGCGACCCACGCTTCGAGAAGATGCCGGTGATCGCCATCACCGCCAAGGCCACCAAGGACGACCGCGAGCAATGCCTTGCCGCCGGCGCCAACGACTACCTTGCCAAGCCGGTGGACCTGGAGCGCCTGTTCTCGCTGCTGCGCGTGTGGATGCCGAAGATGGAGCGCCTGTGACAACACGCCACGGCACCTCGAAGACCGCCACGCATATGCCGCCGCTACATCCGCTGAGCGACACGGAGATCGAGCTGCGCCTGCTGATGGAGGCGATCTACCTCAAGTACAGCTACGACTTCCGCGACTACACCGTGGCCTCGCAGAAGCGCCGCGTGCTGCACGCGCTCGACCAACTCGGGCTGCCGAGCATCTCGGCGCTGCAGGAGCGGGTGCTGCGCGACCCGTCGCTGTTCGGCCGGCTGCTGCAGTTCCTGACGATCCCGGTGAGCGAGATGTTCCGCGACCCGGCCTACTTTCTGGCCTTGCGCCAGCACGTGGTGCCGATCCTGCACACCTACCCGTCCGTCAAGGTGTGGGTGGCGGGCTGCAGCACGGGCGAGGAAGTGTTCTCGCTGGCCATCCTGCTGCGCGAAGAGGGCCTGCTCGCGCGCACGCAGATCTACGCCACCGACATCAACCCCGCCTCGCTGGAGAAGGCGCGCCAGGGCATCTTTCCGCTGGAAGCGATCCGCGGCTACACCACCAACTACCAGCGCGCGGGCGGACGCGGCGAGTTCTCCGACTACTACACCGCCGCCTACGATGCCGCGCGCTTCGACCCCTCGCTGTGCGCCGGCGTGATCTTTGCCGACCACAGCCTGGCAACCGACAGCGTGTTCGCGGAAACGCAGCTGGTGTCGTGCCGCAACGTACTGATCTACTTCAACCGGGAGCTGCAGGACCGGGCGCTGGGCCTGTTCCACGAGTCGCTGTCGCACCGCGGTTTTCTCGGTCTGGGCTCGAAGGAGAGCATCGACTTTTCGGGCTACTCCGACCGCTTCGACACGCACGCGCGCGTCGAGCGCATCTACCGCAAGAAGGCCGCATGACGAGCCACATGCAGCGCCACCTTCGCCCCCCCGTTCGCAAGCGCGTCGACGCCGTGGTGCTGGGCGCCTCGGCCGGCGGCATCGATGCGCTCTCCACGCTGCTGCACGACCTGCCCGCAGGCTGGCACATTCCGATGGCCGTGGTGCTGCACCTGCCCGGGGATCACGAGAGCCATCTCGCCGAGATCTTCGCGCAGCGCCTGCCGATCCCGGTGCACGAGGCCAACGACAAGATGCCGTTGGCGGCCGGCAGCCTGTACTTCGCGCCGCCCGGCTACCACCTGTCGATCGAGCGCGAGCGCGCCTTCTCGCTGAGCTGCGAGCCGCCGGTGCTGTTCTCGCGGCCGTCCATCGACGTGCTGATGGGCTCCGCCGCCGACGTCTACGGCCCCGCCCTTGCCGGCTTTTTGCTGACCGGCGCGAACGACGACGGTGCCGAAGGCCTGCACCGCATTCATCTGGCCGGCGGGCTCACCGCCGTCCAGGAACCGAAAGAAGCTCTTATTCCAACCATGCCCCAAGCCGCCATCGCGCGCCACATTCCCGACTACGTGCTCCCCCTGCGCGAACTGCGCACGCTGCTGCTCCAGTTGGAGGCCGCCCATGAACATTGACATCGAAAGCAAGCTGCTGATCGTCGATGACCTGCCGGAGAACCTGCTGGCACTGGAGGCGCTGATCCGCGCGCCGGGGCGCCTCGTGTACCGGGCCGACTCGGCCGATGCGGCGCTGGCGCTGCTGCTGGAGCATGAATTCGCGCTCGCCATCGTCGACGTGCAGATGCCGGGCATGAACGGCTTCGAGCTGGCCGAGCTGATGCGCGGCACCGAGCGCACGCGGCACATTCCCATCATCTTCGTGAGCGCCGCCGGGCGCGAGCTGAACTACGCCTTCCAGGGCTACGAGAGCGGCGCGGTCGACTTCCTGCACAAGCCGCTCGATCCGCACGCGGTGGTCAGCAAGGTGAACGTGTTCGTCGACCTGTACCAGCACCGCAAGGCGCTGCGCCACGAAATGGAATCGCTCGCGGCCGCGCACAAGAAGCAGGAAGAGCTGGTGCAGCAGCTGCAGCAGACGCAGCACGAGCTGGAACGCGCCGTGCGCATGCGCGACGACTTCATGTCGATGGTGTCGCACGAGTTGCGCACGCCGCTCAACACGCTCTACCTCGAAGCGCAGCTGCGGCAGCTGCACCTGTCGAAAGGCAACCTCGCCAACTTCACGCCCGAGCGGCTGCCCACGATGATCGAGCGCGACCAGCGGCAGATCCGCAACATGGTGCGGCTGATCGACGACATGCTCGACGTCACCCGCATGCGGCGCGACGCGCTGTCGATCAAGACCACACCGGTGGACCTCGCGACACTGGCGCAGGCGGTGGTCGAGAGCCTGCGGCACCAGGCCGAGGCCGCGGGCTCGGTCATCACGCTCGCGGCGCCGGCCGAACTGCGCGGCGAATGGGACGAGTTCCGCATCGAACAGGTGCTGACCAACCTGCTGACCAACGCGCTGCGCTACGGCGGCGGCAAGCCGGTCGAGATGGTCGTACAGCAGGTGGGAAACACCGCGCAGGTGGCCGTGCGCGACCAGGGCATAGGCATTGCGCCCGAAGACCAGGGCCGCATCTTCGAGCAGTTCGAGCGCACCGACGACAGCCGCAAGCACGCCGCGGGGCTGGGCCTCGGGCTCTACATCACGCGCAAGATCGTGACCTTGCACGGCGGGCAGATCGGCGTGGAAAGCGCACCGGGCGAAGGCTCGCGCTTCGTGGTCGACCTGCCGCTGCAACCACCGGCGCCCCCGGCCGACACCCAAAAGGAGACACCTCTGTGAACGTGCTGATCGTCGACGACAACAAGGCCGCGGCCGATCTGCTGCAGGAGCTGCTGAGCCTGCACGACCACACCGCCCGCTGCACCTACACCGCGCAGCAGGCGCTCGACGCGGCAGCGGCCGAAAGCTTCGACGCCGCGCTGATCGACCTCACGCTGCCCGACTTTCCGGGCACCGAAGTAGCACGCCGACTGCGCGCGAGCACGGTGGAAGGCACGCCGAAGCTGCTGGTCGCGATCTCGGGTTTTTCGGCGCAGGATGCGGGCGGCAAGGCGGCCGAGGGGCTGTTCGACCACCATCTGCAGAAGCCGATCGATATCGACGAGCTGGGGCGAATCCTGGCACAGACATGAAGCCGCCGTCTGGCCCCATCAGCAGCGCGCCGACGTTGCCGACCTCGTCCGGTGTGCCACCGCGCTTGGCGGACGACGCTTCGATCATGCGCCGGTAGCCTTCACCGCGAGGGCCTGTCAGTTCGTCTCTTGCGAGCGGCGTGAAGATGATGCCAGGGCTGATGGTGTTCACCCGGGCGCCACGCTTGCCCCACCGCACGGCCTCCGCCATGACCCGCAGGGAATTTCCGCGCTTGCCTGCGACGGAGAAACGCCCGCAGCGTGGATCAGGCCAGTGACGTTGCCAAGCGCGGTGGCCGTCTCCACGAGCGCATGGACCGAGGCGCGCGAAGACACGTCCACGACTGCCGTGCTCACCTCGAAGCCTGCATCCGCGAGCACCTTGGCCGCTGCGTCGGCTCCCTCCTGTCGCAGGTCGGCGAGCAGAACGTGCTTGCCCGCGCTGACACGGCGGGCGATGGCCTGGCCGATGGCCCCAGCTCCGATGACAACAACTACTTGAGTCATGATCAATTCCTTTTGCTCGGCGTCAGTCGTCATCGCTCAGCGGCCGACGAGCTTTTGTCGATCCGCCGAATAGCGGTCGCCCTGGACCTGGACACCCGAGACGGCCGCCTCGATTTCCTTCAGGTCTTCCGGCAACAACACGACAGAGGCGGCGCCGGCGTTTTCCTCGAGGCGGTGCAACTTCGTCGTGCCGGGAATCGGCACGATCCACGGCTTTTGGGCGAGCAGCCAGGCAAGTGCAAGCTGGGCGGGCGTGACCTGCTTGCGCGCGGCGATCTCCGCCAGAACATCGACCAGGGCACGATTCGCCTGGCGCGCCTGCGGTGCAAAACGAGGCACTGTGCTGCGGAAATCTGTCGCGCCGAACGATGTCTGCGCGTCGATCGCTCCCGTCAGGAAACCCTTTCCGAGCGGACTGAATGGCACAAAGCCGATGCCCAGTTCCTCCAGCAGCGGAAGAATCTCTTTCTCCGGCTCGCGCCACCACAGGGAATATTCGCTCTGAAGGGCGGCGACCGGCTGAACCGCGTGCGCGCGGCGAATGCTGTCGACGCC
Organism: Variovorax sp. YR634; assembly: GCF_900106655.1. NCBI lineage: Bacteria > Pseudomonadati > Pseudomonadota > Betaproteobacteria > Burkholderiales > Comamonadaceae > Variovorax > Variovorax sp. YR634. The sequence continues at coordinate 321,489 of NZ_FNOL01000005.1, read as the reverse complement.
GGCCTCGGAAAGACCGAAGTGCTTCACCTTGCCTTCGCGGATCAGGTCTTTCACGGCGCCCGCCACGTCTTCCATCGGAACCTGCGGATCGACACGGTGCTGATAGAACAGATCGATGCGGTCGGTGCGCAGGCGCTTCAGCGCCTCGTCGGCCACCTGCCGGATGCGTTCCGGCCGGCTGTCGAGGCCCTTGCCGGCGTCACCCTCGCGAAACCCGAACTTGGTCGCGATCACGACCTGATCGCGCACAGGTTCCAGCGCTTCCCCGACCACGCTTTCGTTGACGAAGGGCCCATAGACTTCCGCCGTGTCGAAAAACGTGATCCCGCGTTCGAAGCCCGCGCGGATGAGCTTGACCGCTTCGGCCGTGCCGGTCGCCGGCCCATAGCCGAAGCTCAGGCCCATGCAGCCGAGACCGAGGGCCGAAACGGTGAGGCCGCCGCGGCCCAGTTGACGTGTTTTCATGGTGTGTGTCCTTGTCGCTAACCGATCACAAGAACTTTAGGCAGCCTGCTTGCCAATGACTAGACTGCTGGATCGACATGTACCTAGAAGACAGGCTAATCAATGGCACGCTTCGACGACTTGGCCAGTTTTGCGGCCGTGGTGCGCGCAGGCAGTTTCACGCGCGCGGCGGCCCAGCTTGGGGTGACGCAGTCCGCGCTCAGCCAGACCGTCCGCGCGCTGGAGCGCCGCCTCGACCTGAAGCTGCTCAACCGGACCACGCGCAGCGTCGCGCCCACGGAAGCGGGCGAACGCCTGTACCAAGCCGTCGGCCCGCGTTTCGAGGACATCGAAGCAGAACTCGCCGTTCTGGGCGAGATGCGCGGCAAGCCCGCCGGCATGGTCCGCATCACGGCGACCGAACACTCGATGCGAACCTTGATCTGGCCCAGGCTTCAACCATGGCTGCCCCTGTACCCCGACATCAAGGTGGAGATCAGCGGCGACAACCGCTTCACCGACATCGTTGCCGAGCGCTTCGACATCGGCGTGCGACTGGGCGGCGACGTGGCCAAGGACATGATCGCCGTACGCATCGCGCCCGACATGCGCATGGCCGTGGTGGGCAGCCCCGACTACTTCTCGCGCCACCCCCGGCCGTCTACCCCGCAGGATCTGACCCTGCACGACTGCATCGGATTGCGCCTGGCATCCCACGGCGGCCTTCTGAAATGGGAATTCACGCGGCGCCGGAAAGGCGTCAACGCGCACGTCACGGGCCGGCTCGTCTTCAACTCGAGCGAGCTGATCGTCGCCGCGGCGCTGTCCGGGCACGGGCTGGCATGGCTGCCCTCCGACCTCGTCGAGAAACACATCGAGGCAGGCCGGCTGGTGCCGGTACTCGACGATTGGGCGGCAACCTTTGACGGGTATCACGCCTACTATGCCGGCCGACGCGCTTCGCCAGCCTTGATGCTCGTCGTGGAGGCGTTGCGGCCTCCGGAAACTCAGCGCCTCTTGCTGCGCCCCTTGTAGCTGCGCATGGCCTCGTAGCGGTACACGCGGAATCCGTCCTTCTGCAAGAAGCTGACCGGCTCCCAGCCGCGTGCGAGCGCGCAGTCGGTGATCTGCGCCATCTGCACGCCGAGGTAATCCTGCAGGCTGTCGGCCACCGCGAGCTCGAACTTCTTGAGCTCGCGGTCCAGCGATTCCAGTGCCGCGATGGCGGCCTCGACGCTGGTGAAGGGGCGCACGTGCGTCACAGCCTTGCTGCGCGCCAGTGCGGGCGCCTCGGGAGGGTCCGCGCTGAAGTTCACGCTGGCCCCACCTTCCATGCCGTTGAGGCCGCCGATGGCGGCCATGCTGCTCATTGCGTTCATGTCATGAACCCCATATCGCGCGGATAGCTGATGCCACTCGGCGCAGTCACGTTGTTGAAATTCTTCAGGTTGGGCAGGATGCCGTTGAGGTCCGCGTCAGGCACGCCGAACCACTTGGCCAGCGTGGCCGCGTATTGGTCGACCGAGGTGGTCGGCAGCAGCCGTCCCTGGCCGACATGCCACTGGTCGTCGTCGGCAGCAGTGTTGCCGATGCTCACCGGCGGTGGCGTGCCGTAGAACGCCTTGCCCTTCACGGCATTGACACCGCCGACCACGAAGTGATGGCTGCCCCAGCCGTGGTCGGAACCATTGCCGTTGCTCGAAAGCGTGCGGCCGAAGTCGGAGGCGGTGAAGGCCGTCACCTTGTCGTCGATGTCCAGAGCTTTCATCTGCCGCTGGAAGGCAAACATGGCCTCGGACAGCCGCAGCATCAGGCCGCCCTGCTTCGTGTCGAGGTCGTCGTGCAGGTCGTAGCCGCCCATGGAAACGAAGAAAACCTGGCGCTTCACGCCCAGCGAGACGCGCCCTCGAATGAGGCGGGCCACCATCTTGAGCTGGTCGGCCAGGTTGTTGCCGGTAGGAAAGTTGCCGTTCAGGTCGTCGGGCTGGATGGCGGCGGTGATCTTGCCTTCCGCCTCCACCGCGCGCAGCGTGACCTTGTTGTATTCGTTCTCCAGCGTGTGACTGCGCGCCTGCTGCGCCAGCTGCTGCATGGCCGCCTTGACCGCCGACGAGCCGTAGACGTTGCCCGTGGCGCTGCTCACGCTGTTGATGCGCACCGCGCCGCGCGTGCCCACCTGGTACTGCAGCGCCTCGTCGCCCGACAGGAACACCGCGTTGCCCGCCACCGAGACGCAGGTGAAGAGCGACGCGTTGCGCTGCCCGGCCAGCATCAGGTCGCCGAGGTTGCCGCCCCAGCCGATGGTGGAGCCCTCGGGCGAGGACGACTGCCAGATCGACTGCTGGTCGTTGTGCGAGAACAGCTTGGGCGGAATCGGGAAGTCCTTGCGGTTGGAGCTGTTGAACTGCGCGCGCGTGAGTGGCTTGACCAGCGGGCCGACGTTGAGCTGCACTGCCATCCTGCCTTCGTCGAACAGCGTCGCGAGCTTGGTCATCGCCGGGTTCAGCGCGTACTTGCGTCCGTTGGCTAGCGAGACGGCGGGCTTGAGCTCGGTGGCCGCGAGCGCGGCATCGGACGGCAGCGCGATCGCGCCGCGGATGGCGCTGTACTTCGCGTAGCTGTCGGCGTCGTAGTTGACGAGGGTGTTGGCGTAGTCGTTGCCGCCGAACAGGAAGACGCAGACCAGCGCCTTGTAGTCGTCACCGGGCGCGGCCTGCGCAGCGGCTTCACCCATGGCGGCGAGGTTGAGCGCGAACGGCAGCGCGGTGCCGGCCATCGCGAGCTGGCCCGTGCGGCGCAGGAAGGCGCGGCGCGAATGCTGGGCAGGATTTATCAGGTGCATGGTCGGTTCGCTCCGGCTTCTTCTTTACTTCTGGACGAGGTATTCGGGCGAGCCCATCACCAGCAGCACGCCGGCGCAGATGAGGTCGAGCTTGCGGGCGTCGGTGGTGGGGTTCAGCAGCGGCGCCTTGGTCAGCGCGTCGGTGATCAACGCCACCGTGGCGGCCGACAGCTGGTTGCCCGTGAGCAGCAGGCTGAGCCTGCGCACCAGCGCGGCGGGGTCGGTCACCAGCGTCTTCTCGGCCGCGTAGTTCGCCACCACGTCCTTGCTGTTGAAGCCGTTCTGCAGAATGCCCTGCATGAAATTGAGGTAGCCGCCCACGCTGGTCTCGTTGACCAGTTGAAACTCGGGCGCCACCAGCTTGTTGCTGGCGATGGCGGTAGAGGGCGGCACGTAGCCGGGCCGGAAGAAGTTGAACACCGAGGGCGAGCGCAGCGGACACTGGCCCAGGCTCTGGCTCGTGTCGGAGGTGTTGCCGATCGCCCAGGTGTCTTGCGCCGAGCCGATGCCGAAGGTGCGGCCCCATTGCACGAGCCGCAGCATCGGCTCGCGCAGGTGGCCGAAGTTCGGGTCTGAAAGACCGGTGGGGCCGCGTGCCTCGTCGTCGAGCAACACAGCCGCGAACACGCTCTTCATGTCGCCGCGCACGCCCGCGCCGTTGTTGGCGAAGATGTCGGCCACGCGCTTGACGTAGGCCGCGCTGGGGTTGCTGGTAACCAGCCGCTGGATGAGCTGGCGACCGATGAAGGGACCGACGTTCGGGTGGTTGAAGAGCGTGTCGAGCGCGATCTTCAATGCCGCCGGGCCGGGTGTGCCGGCGGGCACGGTGGCGCCGAGGAAGCGCGCCTCGAGCATCGAGTGGTTGCCCGCCGTGTAGGCCATGGGGCGCGTGGTCCAGGCGTTGGTCTCGATGCGGCTGCTTGCAGCGGGCGGAAGAAAGGCGTTGCGCTCCGCGGAGCGGATGTCGAGGTCGTAGCCGGTGAAGACGCGCGCGAGGTTCGACACGTCGCTCTGCACGTAGGTTTCGAGCGGCTGGCCGTCGGCGCCGGTCTTCACCGTGCCATCGGCTTCGAGCTGGTACAGGCCGATGGTCATGAGCTGCATGACTTCACGCGCGTAGTTCTCGTCGGGCTGCCGGCCCGAGGCGTCTTCCTTGCGGTTGCCGCGGGTGTTGAGATAGAAGCCCATCGCGGGATTGAGCGAGACGTCTTCCAGCAGCTGGCGGAAGTTGCCGGTGACGCCGTTGGCCAGCGTGTCCCAGTACTGGGCCATCATGGCGGTGGGCCAGCTCGACCCGATCTCGGTGCCCGAGACCACGAAGATTTCGCTGAGGGCCAGAGCCATGCGCTTGCGCACCGGGTCGGCTGCGACCATGAGCTGGCGCCAGATCATCGCGTCGGTGTCGACGGTGCCGTAGGTCTTGCCGTTGACCCATTCCCAGGCCGTGGGCTCGCGCGTCGCGCTGAACTGCTCGCTGAGCCATGGCATGTAGCCCTTGGCGCGTACTGCGGCGATCTCTGCGTCCGAGGCCGAGAACTGGGCTTGCAGCAAGAAGCGCGCGGCCTCCGCGTCGTTCTGCGCCTGGGTGTAGTGATAGGGGCCGGTGTCGGGCTGCTCGCCCGGATTGGGGCTGCCGCCGGTGGGGAAGCCGAAGCCACCGGAAGAGCCGCCTCCTCCTCCGCCACCACCGCATGCGGCCAGTGCCGCCGCGATGGAGAACGCAGCCGCGGCCTTCAAGGGCCGCGTTGTTTCATCGATTGCCGCCGTCGTTCTTGTTGCTGCATACGCAGGCGGCGCAGTAACGCGCATCACCTCGTCGACCGGGCTTGCGCAGCCGGCCTCGAACTGTTCCACCATGTTCCTCGCTCCTGCGGCGCATCAACGCCGGTCGAGCAATCAAGGCAAGCGGCATGCCCTGCGGAAAACAGCTGGACGGATGTCTAAAACTGGCGAAGTCGCCACATAAATGTGTGCCAATGTGACTTTTTAGTCACCCCTTGAAACAAAATTGGCATGCCAGCGCGCATGCCAATGTTTCAGCAAACATTCAGGTGACAGTGCCAGTCGTCAGTCGCGCTCGTCGTCCCAGCCGTTCGGCGGACGATAGGGATAGCCGGGGCCGTAGTAGATGCGGCCGGGCGGCGGGCTGTAGATGGGCGCCGGGCGGTAGTACACCGGTGGCGGCGGCCGGTAGTAGACCGGCGGAGGTGGCTCGTAATAGATGGGGGCCGGATACGGATAGACCGGCGGGGGTGCGTAGTAAGGCGCCGGGTAGCCGCCGGCGACATAGCCGGGCGTGCCGATCTGCACCGACCAGCTTCCGCGCGCGTTGGCGGCACCCGCGGCCAGCAATGCACCGGCAACGACGGCACCGATTGCGGCCCACTTGAAAACAGAAGATTGATGTTTGAAGTTCACTGAGGCTCCAAGGCCAAGGGCGGACAGCGCCCAGGTTGATACGCAACGCCCGACGTGTACCCGTGGTGCACCCGTCACCGCGACGGCTGGTTGCCAAACGTCACTGCCGCGCGGTGCGTTGCAACCAACGCTCAACCCGCGATTTCGCGGCGCGACAACATCACGTCGCCGCTGTTCGTGTTGAAGGCGATGGTCGGCGCGCTGAAATCGCTGAGCGGCGCGCCCAGGCCGATTTCACCGCGGCCGTGCAGCACGCACTCTTCGCGCCGCAGGGCAATCTCGGTGCTCGGCCCGCCGTTGCCATGGAAGCGCACCCAGGTGCCATAGGTGCTGACGTCGATCAGCACGCAACTGCCCTGCCGCAACTCGATGCGCGCGTGCAGCCGCGAGACGCGGGGGTCGTTGACCACGAACTGCGCGTCGTCTACGCGACCCAGATGAATCGGGAGCTCTTCGGTGCGGAACATCGACCGCACGTCGAGCCAGGCCAGCTCGATCTGGCCGAAGGAAGAATCCGGCATCCGCAGCGGGGCGAGCGCGGCGGGCACGGTGAGGAAGCTCGTCACCTCTTCCTGCCAGTCAATCCGGTGCACGACCGACATCTCGCTTCGACCCCGGATGTTGATGAGGCCCAGATCGCGGTGCTGCACCGCGCCTTCGCGCAATTGGGAAATGACGGCGTCGGTCACCCAGATCTGGCCGGGGCCGGCCAGGTCGCTCAGGCGCGAGGCCAGGTTGACGGCGTCGCCGTAGCAATCGCCCTCGACCTCGACCACCTCGCCGCTGGCCACGCCGATCTGCAGCGCCATGCGTAACGGCGCCGGCCATGCGAGCAGGCGCTTCTGGTGATAGCGCTGCAGCTCGACGACCGCGTGCGTGGCGGCGGCGCCGCTGGTGAAGATGGCGAACACTCCGTCTCCGAGTGACTTCACCACCCGTCCGCCGTGCGCCTGGCACACGCCGCCGATCCATTGCGTCAGCCGCGTCACGGTCTCGGTGGCTCGAGCATTCCCCATGGCCTCGAAGACCCTGGTGCTCCCCGTCAAGTCCGCGAATACGACTGTGGAATTGACACCCATACTGTTGTGATTCTCGATTTCTATCGCTGGTTGTAAATGCTCAGGGCATACGTTCATTTACGCACGGGAGAAACGGTCTTCGCACCTATCGTGTTGACCATATAGGTATACGCCGCGGGCAACGGAGCAGATGCAAGAGGGGCATTCCTCAATTTGTAGTACTTTGGATTACAAAATACAACATCTGTTAAATACGCTAAGTAAAGCGTGTTGTTTACAGACAAGAAACACCGTTTCAGATCTTGTGAAATGGTTAACTGAGGCTTAAGGTAGCGGCCGTTCTGGCTTCCGGCAATACGCTTTTCGTCCCCATGCTCTTCCGCCGCATTCTTCGTCTGCTGAACGTACCCGGCTTCGGATCCCGCCAGGCGACGGAAAGTCAGCTGGGGCGCATTCGCACGGCGATGCTGTCGGTGCTCCAGGGCCATGGCGGCCACTCGGTGCAGCGCGTGAGCCAGCGCGTGCGCTTTGCGGCCGACGTCGAAGCCCTCTGGTACCTGCGGCAGGACGTGATGATGGCGTTGAGCGCCATCGACGGCGAAACCGCCGCACGCCGCCAGATGAAAACCATCAACAGCATGTTCAAGGGCGGATTGCCCGGCTCGATGGGGCCTCGCGCGCATCAGCGCTTTACCAACAACAACGGTTGAAGTTGCGACGGCCCTTCGGGGCCGTTTTCTTTTCCCGCTTTCCTCCCCCCATGGCCGGGTCAGTGGCCGTGATGATGGTCATGGCCGTGATGATCGTCATGCGCTGGCGTGTGACGATGACCCCAGACGAGAAAGACATCGCGCCCCTCCGCCGCCATCGACACCTTCGCACCCACGGGCAGCAGCACCTTCGTGGGCACATGGCCGAACGGCAGTCCCGCCAGCACAGGCACCTTGAGCGATGCGCGCAGCCGGTCGATCACCGTGTTCAGGCCAAAGCCCCGGTCGTAGCCCGGCGCCTTGCGAATGCCCGTGAATTGCCCGAACACGATGGCGCGCTGGCGCGCCAGCACACCGGCCATCTTCAACTGGTCGAGCATGCGTTCGATACGGTACGGGTGCTCGTTGATGTCCTCGATGAAGAGCACGCCCTTGTCCACCACGGGAAAGTACGGCGTGCCGATCAGGCTGGCCAGCACGCAAAGGTTGCCGCCCCACAGCACCGCGTCTTGCACGGGCTTGAACTTCAGGTCCGCATCGCGCGCCGGCATGCGCCAGCCGGTGCCTTCGCCCTGCCCTGTGACGAGGTCGTCGAAGCAGGCTTCCATGATGTCGTCAGCGCCGGCCTCGGCACCGAAGTCTTCGCCGACCGCAGGGCCCGACCAGGTCACGGCGCCGGTCTTGACCAGCAGTGCGTTCTGCAGTGCGGTGAAGTCGCTGCAGCCGACGAACTCGGTGCCCTTGTCGATCGCCTTGGCCACGGCCTTGTACGGAATGGCGTCGAGGATGCGCGTGAGGCCGTAGCCACCGCGTGAAATGAGCGCCACGTCGGCACCACTGGCGGCCGCGCGTGAAATCGCGGCGAGCCTCGTGGCGTCATCGCCCGCAAAGCGTTGATGCACCGAGAGTGCCGCATCGTCGACTTCGACTTCATGGCCCAGTGCCTTGAGCCGCTTCACGCCGCGCCGGAAAGCGGCCTTGTCGCGCACCGCGCTGGAGGGGGAATAGATGTAGATGTGTTTGGTCACGTGTTCGAGTATCCCATTGCGTTTCGCGCCTGCAGCACGAACGTTCGGGCTTGCACCAGCGTTGGTCCCGACGATGTGGCGATGGGGCCAAGTGCGCGCAGCGCGGCTTCGTAGCCACGGTCGGGGAAAGGTGCGCGCCATGCGTCTTCGGTGTGCTCATCGCCCTCGGGTACGGCTAGCGCCGCCGCGAAGCGTTCAGGCGCCGCGGCCATCAGCAGCGCGGCCAGGTCGGCGGCGGCCGCGCTGTGCGCGAGCACCATGGTCGCCGGTGCGGGCTGCACACGGGCCAGCCATTCGAGCAGCACATCGCGGTGCCATTCGAGGCGATGCGGTGCTTCGCGCTTTGGCTTGTCGCTCTTGCCGAAGCCGATCAGGTCAGGCACGAGCGTGCGCAACCCGGGCAGGCCCACGAGATGCCGGAAGAAGTAGCCCCATTCGCCGGGGCCGTGCAGGCACAGGCAGCAGGCGGCGTCGCCACCTTCATCGATGTAGTGCATGCGCCAGCCCTGCTGGCTCGGCAGGTCCTGCACGTACTGCGTCGCGAAGCTGTAGCCGGCCAATGCGTCGAAGCGTTCCGCTGGCGTGCGCAGCGCATCGTCACGCAAGGGCTCGGCCTGTGCGCGCGCGGCGCTTCGGCGTTGCTGGAAGAAGGCCTGCAGCACTGCAGCGCATTCCTGCGCCAGCACGCCGCCCTGCACCTGCGTGTGATGGTTCAGCCGCGGCTCGGCGAAGAGATCGAGCACCGAGCCGGCCGCGCCGGTCTTCGGATCGGCCGCGCCATACACGACGCGCGCCAGGCGCGAATGCAGCATGGCACCCGAACACATCGCGCAGGGCTCGAGCGTGACGAACAGCTCGCAGCCGTCGAGCCGGTAGTTGCCAAGCGCAGCGGCGCCAGCGCGCAGCGCGTTGATCTCGGCATGCGCGCTCGGGTCGTGCTGCGCGACCGGCGTGTTGCGCCCCGTCGCGATCAGCTGGCCATCCTTGACCAGCACCGCGCCGACGGGCACCTCGCCCGCCTCGGCGGCAAGCCGCGCCTGGGCGAGCGCGAGCGCCATCCAGTGCTCGTCTTTCGCCGCCAGCGTTGGAAGGGCCTCAGTTGTCATCCGGCATCTGCCGCGCTTTCGCCGCCGCGTCGAGCGCTTCCTTGACTTGCTGCTGCACCTGCTGCGCCTGATCGCGCACATTCGCAGGCGCTTCGCCGGCGGCCGGTGCGGCAACGCCGGGCACGGCCGGCCGCGTGGAAGAAGCCATGCTCGTCATCTGCTTCTTCGCGACCAGCCCGACGATCACCAGCGCCAGCACAAGGCCGATCAGCCCGAACGCGCGCATCTCAGCGTCCTTCCGCCACGGTTGCCGCGGCGTTCATGCCGAGGCGACCCATCCACACGGCAAGCGCCTGCTCGTCCGGCGTGCCCGCGCTGTAGACCGCGTACATTGCCGCATGCGACTCGCGGCGATGCTGGTTGAGCTTGATCTTGCATTGCAGCGCCGTCACGCGCAGCTCGAAGCCGACGATGCCGGCCAGCATCTTGAGCTGGAATTCCTCGCCCAGGTCGCGCCACTGCTGCGCGTAGGCGGGCTCGTGCTCGCCGATGAGCTTCTTGAGCAGTGTGTCCTTGTCGGACGGCTCCTCGATCAGCCGGGCCTCGACCGTGCAGTGCACGGCCAGGTAGTTCCACGTCGGAACGCGGGCCAAGTCGGGATAGACCGAGGGCGACAGGTACGAGTGCGGACCGAGAAAGGTCACTGCCGCCTTGGGCCGCGCCTGCAAGTAACGCCAGTGCGGATTGGGCTTGGCGCAATGGCCCCACAGCACAAGCTCATCGCCCTCTCGCTGCTCGGCCACCAGCGGCAGGTGCGTGACGTACGGCAGCCCGTCGTCGTCGTTCGAGATCAGGCTCGCGAACGGGTGCGAGCGCATCAGTTCCAGCGCGATGGCCGGGTCCTTGGCATTGAACTGCGGGGGCATGTACATGGGGCGGTTTCCTCGTGGAGAAACGCCATTGTCCCCGAGCCGCCTATCTTGCGCGCGGAGCTTCCAGCAGTTTCACCATGGCGATGTAGCCACGTGCCTTCGCCAGCTGCAGCGGCGTGTTGCCCTGGCGGTCGGCCAGCTTGAGATTGGCGCCGGCATCGACCAGCGCGGCAAGCGTGCGCTGATGGCGCGGGCCGCCATCGCCGAGCACGATGGATTCGATCACTGCCGTCCAGTGCAGGTTGTTGACGTGGTCGAGCGGCGCGCCGGCGGCGATCAGCCTGCGCACCACTTCGTCGTGCCCGAGGTGCGCGGCCGCAATCAGCGCCGTGCCGTCGTAGCGGCTCGTCGTCTGCCCGGCCTTGGCGCCGAGCGACAGCAGCAGCGAGAGCGTCGCGGCATCGTCGGCCACGGAGGCGATGGTGACCGCGTCGTAGCGGTCGTCTTCGAGCAGGTCGAGGTTGGCGCCGGCCTTGGCCAGCAGCTTGATCGCCTCGCGCTGCCGCGCATGCGTGGCGACATGCAGCGGCGTGCGGCCGCGCGTGTCGCGCACATCGAAATTGGCGCCCGAGGCGATCAGCGCCTTCAGCTTTGGCAGGTCGCCATGCCACGCAGCCTGGTGCAGCCCTTCGTAGGCCAGCACCTCGGCCGCCAGCGGCGGCACCTGGGCGAGCGCGCCTACCGTCACGCCCAACCCGAGCGCAGCCGCCAGCACCCCCGACCAGATACCACGTGCCGTCATCAGAGCAGGCCCTTGACCTTCTCGAGCGCCGCGTTGGCGCACTGCTCGTCGAGGTGGCCGCCGGGCGCGCCGCCCACGCCGACCGCGCCGATCACTTCATTGCCCGACTTGATCGGCACGCCACCGCCCAGCACCAGGAAGCCCGGCAGGTACACCAGGTTGGCGGCGGCCGGGTTCTTCTGTGCGCCTTCCATCATGGCCTGCGTCGGGCTCTTGGCCGAAGCCGAAGTCCAGGCCTTGCGCTCGCTCGATGCCAGCGTGTGCGGGCCGGCGTTGTCGGCGCGCTGCACGGCACGCACGGTCCCGGCGCGGTCGACCACGGTGGCCGCCACGTTGTAGCCGTTGGCAGCGCAGGCCGCCACGGCTTCGGCCGCGATCTGGTTGGCCAGCACGAGCGACATGTTCTTTTCGGTGCGCACCGCAGGTGCGGGCGTCTGGGCCTGGGCGACGGAAGCGGCGAGCAGAACGGCGAGGCCGCCGAGGCGAAGGATGGATTGCATTGTTCGTTTTCTCCAGTGAAACGGGTGGTTGCGCCGGCTGTTGCCGACAGCTGCGCCACTGTAGAAAACATGCGCCGCCACAACCATTCGTACGGCTACGCCCGGCGCTCCGTAGAACTACGGAGCGCTGTCCACCAGCACGGCATAGCGCCGGATCAGCTGCGCGAGCGAATCGCAGTCGAGCTTGGCGAACAGGTTGGCGCGGTGGGTCTCGACCGTGCGCGGCGACAGCGCCAGCGTGCGCGCAATCTCCTTGTTGGTGAGCCCCTGCACGATGAAGGCCAGCACCTCGCGCTCGCGCTCCGACAGTTGCGCCACCCGCTCGCGCGCCGCGTTGTCGGCCTGCGAGCGTTGGCGCGAGCGCACGTGCTGCCGCACCGCCTGCTGCAGCGCCTCGAGCAGTTGCTCGTCGTCCACCGGTTTTTCGAGGAACTCCGCTGCCCCGGCCTTGAAGGCACGGCGACACATCTCGACCGTGCCGTGGCCCGTCAGCATGATCACGGGCTGGTCGACGCCCTGCGCCACCAGCCGGTCGAGCACCGTAAGACCGCTGATACCGGGCATGCGCACGTCGAGCACGATGGCGCCCACGCTCGCGCGATCAAAGCTGTCGATGAAGACCTGCGGGTCGGCCCAGGCCTGCACGCGCAGGCCGACCGTGCCGATCAGCAGCGACAGGCTGTCACGCACCGCCTGGTCGTCGTCGATCAGGTGGACCAGCGGGGATTGCGGCTGATGGGTGCTCGGTATGTTCATTGAGACGGCGCAACAAGCGGAAGCAGCAAGGTGAAGCGCGCGCCGCGCGGCGAGGCGTTGGCCGCGCTCAGGCTGCCGCCCATGCCGCTGGCCAGCGTTTCGCTGAGGCTCAGGCCGAGGCCCAGCCCGCCTTCGCGTGTGCTGAAGAAAGGTTCGAAGAGGCGCGGCAGAGCTTCGGGGGCGATGCCGCGTCCGTTGTCGGTCACGGTCAGCACGCCCTCCTGCCCATTGCGGCCGACGGATACGACGAGGCGCCGCTCGGCCGCCGGCACGAGGTCGAGCGCCTGCAGCGCGTTCATCAGCAGGTTGTGCACGATCTGTTCGAGCGCCACCGCCTCGGCCTGTACGCGCACCGGCGCCTGCGCAGTGGCATCGAACTGCGCGTTGATCGCGTGTTTGGTGAACTCCGGCACCAGCAGATGCATGGCGCTGCGCACTACCTCCTGCAGCACCAGCGGCTTCGCTTCTTCGCCACCCGCCTCGGGCCGCTCGATGACGCGGCGAAGGCGCCCCACCACACCGGCCGCGCGGCGCGCCTGCTCCACGGCCTGCCCCATCGCATCGCGTGCCGTGGCCAGGTCGGGAGGGTCGTCGTCGAGCAGGCGGCGCGCAGCCTGCGCGTTGGCCAGCACAGCCGTGAGCGGCTGGTTGAGTTCGTGCGCCAGGCCGGCCGACAACTCGCCCAGCGCATTGAGCCGCGCGACCTGTCCAAGCCGCAGCAGTTCTTCGGCCCGCCGCCGCGCAACGCGCTGGCGCTGCGCGGCCCACAGGCCCGCCAGCAACACCGCAATCGCCACGGCCCAGCCGGCGATGCCACGCCACGGCAGTTCTCCCCAGCCCACCTGCCGCTCGGCAACGAGGTCGAACGGCTGGCTCGGCGACGCCAGTGGCTTTGTCAGGTCGAAGCGCCAGCCGTTCGCGGCCGGCACGCCGGGTTGCAGCACCAGTTGCTGACCGTCGCGCTGCAGGCTCAGCCGCACGGGGCTGCGCTGCGGGTTCATAGGCCAGTCGCGCCACGGCACGGAGCCGGCCAGGTCGATGTCGAGTGCATAGCTGAACGGTGTGGCGCCGATCACCAGCACGTAGCGGCCGTGGACCAGGTCGAGAACCGCCAACTCTGCGCGCTGCTGGCTGCGCGAGCGCGCCTCCGCCGCGGCCAGTGCAGCGGCCTGCGCGCCGTCTGACCAGGGCTCGTCGCGGTCGCGCCGCTGCACGCGCAGGATCGACGAGTACACCGAGGGCAGGCGCTGCTCCGGATGGTCCGCGCCGGTGCTTGGCTCCAGCAGCGCAAGCGTGGCCAGCACCGCGTCGTACTGCACCATCTGCTGGCTCAGGAGCCGGTGCGCGATGCGCACGTCAGTCTCGAAGTCCTGGTGCATCTGCGCGAGCTCTGCGCGCGCGATCCACACCGCGCCCACGGCGGTGAGCGCCAGCCATGCCAGCCACCAACCACCCTGCGTCCGCAACCACTGTTTCATGGCGCGGATTGTGCCCGGCGCGGCAGGCGTGTTCGATGTTGGCCCAGAATGCGAGCCCAGACATGGCTGAAGTACAGGACTCCCTTTTCCCCGAACTGCCGCGCCCTCAAGAGGCGGCTGCGGCCCCCGCCCCCGAGCCACCCGCGAAAAAGAAATCGCGCATCGGCACGGTCGAGCCCGCGCCCACCGACCCGGAGCTGGTCGAGCTAGCCGCAGCACTGCCGCCCAAGCTGCGGCTAGGCACCTCGTCGTGGAGCTATCCGGGTTGGGCCAACCTGGTGTGGGACGGCGAATACGCCGAGACCGTGCTGTCGAAAAACGGCCTCTCCGCACTGGCGAAGCACCCGTTGTTCCGCACCGTGAGCCTGGACCGCAACTTCTACCGCGCCCTCACAGCCAGCCAGTACGCACGCTACGCGGCCATGGTGCCCGACGACTTCCGCTTCGTCGTGAAAGCGCCGAGCCTTGTCACCGATGCCACCGTGCGCGATGAAAGCGGACGCGGCATGCAGGCCAACCCCGTCTTCCTCAGCAGCGAGATCGCGCGGCAGGAATTCGTGCTGCCCGCGCTCGAAGGCCTGGGCCATCGCATCGGCGTGCTGGTGTTCCAGCTGAGCCCGATTCCCGGGCACATCCTCGCCGACCAGCCCGCGCTGCTCGCGCGCATCGCGGCAATGCTCGAATCGCTGCCCGACCTCACATCGGTCGCGCCCGACGCGGTGATCGCCGTCGAGGTGCGCGACCCGCAACTGCTGAACCCCGCCTTCGCCGAAATGCTGCGCAGCGTGCACGCCACCTTCTGCATGGGCCTGCACGCCAAGATGCCGCCCATCGAAGACCAGTTGCCGATGCTGCGCGCGCTCTGGCCCGGCCCGCTGGTGTGCCGCTGGAACCTGCACCGGCGCCACGGCCGCTTCGGCTACGAAGACGCGGAAAAGCTCTACGGACCGTTCGACAAGATCGTCGACCCCGATCCCGAGACGCGCGAGGCACTGGCCAAAGTGATTGCGGGCACCACCCGTGCGGGCCAGAACGCCTTCGTCACCGTGAGCAACAACGCCGAAGGCTGTGCACCGCTGACCATCGCCCAACTGGCGCGTGACCTCACCGGCCTGACGTCGCGTTAGCCGATGTTCTGCTTGGCAGCGACCGTCATCTCGACCTCGACGGTCGCATTCTTCGGCAGCGCATAGACACCGACCGCAGTGCGCACATGCACGCCGGCATCGCCAAACACGCGGTGCAGCAGGTCGGATGCGGCATCGGCCACCTCGCTCTGCTGGGTGAAGTCGGCCGTGCACTGCACGAACACGCCGACGCGCAAGACCTTCTCTACCGCATCAAGAGAACCGAGCGCACGCCGCAGCAGCGCGAGGCTGCGCAGTGTGCTGATCTGCGCGCCTTCGCGGGCCTTGTCGAGCGACACCGCGTCACCGACGCGGCCGGTAACCACCACCGTGGTGCCCACGCGCGGCACCTGGCCGCTGAGGTAGATCGTGCGGCCGTCGCGCACCAGCGGCACGTAGTGGCCGCCGGCGATGATTTCGCCGTCGAAGCTGTGGCCAAGCTCGGCGGCAATCTGGTCGGCGATCCGGTCCCGGGTCTTTTCTGCTGTCATGGCTGTTCCGTGAAAGGGAGCGTCATTGTCGCCAGCCCTTTCGCGGCAGAACAGATACAGACGGTGCGGACAAGAGGCAGAACAGATCAGCCCTCGAACGCGAGAAACACCCGCCCGCCTTCGATCTTCACCGGATAGCTGCGCAGGTCTTCCGTGAGCGGCGCGCACATCGCCTTGCCCGTGCGCACGTCGAAGCGCCCCTGGTGCAGTGGGCATTCGATCTCGTGGCCTTCGAGAAAGCCGTCGCACAGCCGCGCGTGGCCGTGCGTGCAGATGTTGTCGGTGGCGTGAATGCCCTCCTCGGTGCCGTAGAGGGCGATGTCCCTCCCCTGCACCTCGATACCCACCACGTCGTCGGAGGGAACGTCGTCGACTGCCGCGGCGTCGACCCAGGTCATCGTGCTCATGGTTGCTTTCAGATGGGGTAGATGATGGAGTTTGGGATCATTTCGCTGTCGAACACGCACAGGCGCGTGGCGAACTTCAGGCCCTCGGGCGTGGGCACCACGGTGTCGAGGTAGCGCCCCACGTTGAACACGGTCGAGGCCTGGTCGAGCTTGGTGCGGAACACCGCGTAGTTGGCCTCACTGTGAATCGTGCCGTTGTCATCGACCTTGTGCACCAGCGGCAGGCCGACGACGTGGCGCTGGTAGTACGGGTCGTGGAACAGCGTCTCCTTGATGCCGTAGACCCGGTCTTCCAGCATGCCCCGGCTCTCGAAGGAGAGCGTGGCCAGCGGCAGGTTGCGCTCGTGGTTCTCGCGCGGCTGCAGGCGGTAGCTGCATTGCTCGATGAAGAACGCGGGCCACAGGTCCCAGTTGCCGGAATCGACGGCATGCGCGTAGGCCGCGTAGAGCCGCGACAGATCGAGATAAGTGTTGGCGTCGAGGTTCGTCATGCTTCCATCACCTCGCGCCAGTAGCGATACATGCCGCGGATCAGCGTCTCGGTCACCATGTGATCGGTGTTCTCGACCTCGCGTCCGCCGAGCTCGGCCAGCGTGCGGTGGAAGGGCTTCTGCTCGAAGCCCTCCTGCGAGAACTCGATCACCTCGCCGTCGTCGGCCGAGACGAAGCCGGCCGGCCCGAACAGATTGGCCTGGCGCAGGCGTCGCTGCGTCATCTCCTCGGTGTCGTCCGCGAAGCCGAAGTGCGTCCAGACGAAATCGAAGG
Source organism: Variovorax sp. YR634 (assembly GCF_900106655.1). Lineage (NCBI taxonomy): Bacteria > Pseudomonadati > Pseudomonadota > Betaproteobacteria > Burkholderiales > Comamonadaceae > Variovorax > Variovorax sp. YR634. Next base: position 304,784 of record NZ_FNOL01000005.1, on the reverse strand, counting down.
CGTCGTGTCCCACCGGCTGGATGTGCCGCGTCGACACGCTGTTGACCTGCTGCTGCAGGATCAGGCTCGGAAACAGCGTCATCATCACCGCGGTCGGCCCGCCCCACCAGGGCTCGGGCACGATGTCGAGAAAGCGCGGGTCCTTCAGCTGCATGCTCTCCTTGAAGCTCGACACCTGCGTGACCTGCGCCGCCTTGCCGGCGTTGCCGCGCGTGGAAATCATGGCGGCGTGGCGGCCGCGAGCGTCCATCTTCAGCTCCGACTTGTTGTCTGCGCGCCAGAGCCCGAAAGTGACGAACCAGGTGTGCAGCAGGCCCGGGTGATACGGGTCCTTGATGTTCTCCTGCATGAGCTTCCAGTTGCCCGGAATGCGCTGGCGGTTGTAGCCGAGGATGGTGAGCTTGCGGCCGTCGAACAGGCGGTCGAAGTAATGAAGGATGTCGGGGCCGAGGAAGTCTTCGAACGACTCGATTTCATGGTCGAATGACGCGAACACCACGCCGCCGCGCGAGGCCACCTTGAGCTTGGTGAGGCCGTGCTCCTCGGTCTTGAAGTTGGCTGGCATGCCGCCGTTGACCTTGCCGTCCTGCTTCACGCCGCGGCGAAACGGCACGCCCTGAAGGTCGCCCTTGAGCGTGTAGTTCCACTGGTGGTAGGGGCAGACGAACTCCTTGCGGTTACCCTGGCGCTCGCGGCAGAACTGCATGCCGCGGTGGGCGCAGACGTTCTCGAAGACGTGGATGGCACCCTCCTCGTCGCGCGACATGACGACCGAGCGCTCGCCGATGGTGGTGCGCTTGAAGTCGCCCGGGTTCGGGATCTCGGCCTCCAGGCCGACGTAGCACCAGTGCTTTTCATAGAAGAAGCGCTGCAGCTCCTTCTTGTGCAGCGCTTCGTCGGTATAGGCCATGAAGGGAATGCGGCTGCTCTTTTCGCTTTCCCATTTCAGCTCGATGGGGAACACGGCTTGCGTGGTCATCGCGGGTCTCCTTTTCTTTTCTCGTGGGTCTTGGCTTCAGGTGCCTTGCAGGTAGAAGGCATCGGCGTGGGTCTGCTCGGGTGCGAGGCCGCGACCGCGCACCAGTTGCGTCACGGCTTCGACCATCGGCGGCGAGCCGCAGAGGTAGGCGCGCCAGCCATCGAGGCTGCCGGGCCAGTCGGCGCGGATGGCATCAGTAATGAGGCCGACACGCTGGCCGTCGCGCGCGGGGCCGGTGACGACGACCACATGCACGTTCAGGCCGGGGTGCTGCGCCTGCAGCTCGCGCAGTTCACCCAGGCCGTAGACGTCGGCATCGGAGCGCACGCCCAGGTAGAGGTGAATGGCCTGCTTGAGCCCCGCCGCGATGGCGCCCCGCACGATCGACAGGATGGGCGCCAGCCCCGTGCCACCCGCTGCGCAGAGCATCGGCCCTCGATGCTTCGTGCGCAGGTAGGCCGTTCCCAACGGCCCGCTCACGCGCACAGAATCGCCTACGCGCAGTTGCTCGAAGATGTGCGCCGTGACTCGCCCGCCGGGCACCCTGCGCACGTGGAATTCAAGCTCCGAGTCGTGGCTCAGCCCCGCCATCGAATACGGCCGCGCCAGGTCGGGCGCGAATTGCAGCTGCGCATACTGGCCTGGAGAAAACTCCAACGGCTTGTTCGGCTTCAGGCGCAGGCGGCGGATGTCATGCGTGAGCACGTCGATGCCCGTGACCGTGGCCTTGAGGATGCGCGCCGGGTGCACCACCACTTCGTCGGGCTCCGGGATCTCGATGGCGCAGCTTTCGGTCAGCGTGCTCTGGCAGGCCAGCACGTAGCGCTCGCCTTGCCCGTCGGGCCGGATCGCGTCCTGGCCAGCGTCGAGCACCTGGCCCGACACCACCTTGCAGCGGCAGGTGCCGCAGCGCCCCGACATGCAGCTGTACGACACCGGCACATGGTGCTCGCGCAGCACTTCGAGCAGGTTCGCGCCGGGGCGAACTTCGAGGGTGCGGGCAAGGGGGTGAATATGCAGGTCCATCGTGGGGTTCTCTTACGCCGGCGTCATGGCCGGCTTGTCTCTGGGGCCGGATGATGCGCGGCCGCTGCCGATTGACCAATAGAATTTGGTGAATCCTATGCATCACCACGATGAATAAAGGTGCGCCATGCAACTCAAGGACATCGACCTCAACCTGCTGCTCGTGTTCGACCGCATGCTGGCCGAGAAACGCGTATCGGCCGTGGCCGAGTCACTCGGACTCTCGCAGCCGGCCATCAGCAATGCGCTGGCGCGGCTGCGCAAGCTGCTGGGCGACGAATTGTTCCTGCGCACCGCGCGCGGCATGGAGCCCACGCCCTTCGCGCTGCAGCTGGCCGAGCCTGTCGCCTACGCGATGGGTGCGCTGCATACTGCGCTCAACCAGCAGGTGGTGTTCGACCCCGCCACGAGCACGCGCGGCTTCACGCTCGCGATGACCGACATCGGCGAGATCTACTTCACGCCACGGCTGATGGAGGCGCTGTCAGTGGCGGCGCCCGGCGTGACCATCAGTACCGTGCGCAACAACACCGCGGCCAGCCTGCGCGACGAGCTGGAAGCCGGCCACGTCGACATCGCCATCGGCCTGCTGCCGCAGCTGAAAGCCGGCGTGTTCCAGCGCCGGCTGTTCCTGCAGCGCTATGTGTGCATCTTTTCAAAGGAGCATCCACTCGCACGCAAGCGCAGCGTGTCGCTCAAGGACTTCAGCGCGGCCGACCACGTGCAGGTGCAGGCGGCCGGCACGGGCCATGGCAAGGCCGACGACGTGATGGCGGCTCAGGGCATTCACCGGCGTATCAAGCTCAAGGTGCCGCACTTCGTGGCCATCGGCCACATCCTGCGCTCCAGCGACATGATCGCGACCGTGCCCGAGCGGCTCGCGCAGAGCATCGCCGAGCCTTTCGGGCTGGTGTGGCGCCCTCACCCGGTGGCACTGCCGCAGATTGCGATCAATCTGTTCTGGCACGCGAAGGCGCACCGCGACCCGGGCAACCAATGGCTGCGCGGGCTGCTGTTCGACAACTTCGCGGACGGCGATTGATCGCGACTGGCAGGGAGACGCGGCACGCTCGCCTCAGGCGACCGCAGTGTTGTCAGGCCACCGCCCCAGCACCTCGTGCACGCCCTCGCCGACGTGACTGTCGATCAGAACGAGTGAACCTGCGGTCCACCGGACTGGCGCTTCGAGCGCGTGCTTCTCGAGCTTGCGCCGCGCGTAGGCGACGGTCATGTGCGGCGTGAATGAGCGCGAGGGTTTCAGGCCGGCATCGGCCAGTGCCTCGCCCAAACGCTGCCTGAAAATCCGCAGGGCCGAGACGTTCTCCTCATCGTCGGCGCACAGCACCAGCGCGCCTTTCGCGTAGCTCATGGATTTCTCGAAAGCGACATCGAATGCCGGCACAGGCACCGAGGCAGCAGCATTCGAAGCCTGCGCCACCTTGTCGGCCGGCACCTGCGCGTAGTCGCCGAGATCGAACAGCGTGACATGCAGGCGATGAGCCTCGACCAGCGTTCCCTTCAGGGCGTGTTGCGAATTCATGCGCTCGCCGAGCGCGGCGATCATCGCGGCGTCTTGCATGTCGGGGAGCAGTGCGAAAAAGAGTGCGTGCGGCAGTGCTTCCTTGCGGAGCACCTTGCTTCGTGGACGCGGCAGGGGCCGCGGCGGGGGATCGATTCCGGGAAGAAAAAGCTGTTCTGGCATTGCTCCGATCATCGCGCATCGAGAGTGCGCTTCATGAGCCCTTCAGCAAGCACAAAGCTCTTCTTCAGATTGGAATTTGAGAATCGTCGCACGCCGGTGACAGGGTCAAACAGCCGGTCACGCGTCGCACAAATCTCAACAGCTCCAACCAGGAATTTCATCTTGAAGCATTCGCTTGCCTGCTCTGCCCTCGCCGCACTTTTGCTCGGCACCACTGCCATCGGCGCGCACGCCGCCGCTCCGAACGCAGATACCGGACTCTATGTAGGCGGCGCCATCGGCCGCTCGAGCTACAGCCTGCCGTCGTCCAACCGCGTGCCCGTGCCATGGGGCGGCGAGAAGAGCAGCAAGGCCGGCACGGCCTACAAGCTCTACGGCGGCTACAGGCTGACGGAAAACTTCGGTGTGGAAGCCGGCTATGCGCGCCTCGGCCGCGTAAGCCAGTGGAGCTCGGGCGGCGCCTACTCCCGCCTGCAAAGCGGCACGGGCCAGGTCTTCTACGCAGCCGCCACCGCGCGCCTGCCGCTGGGCGATTCCTTCGCCATCAACGGCCGCCTCGGTGTTTCGCGTGGACGCATTTCCGGCGACAACAACTGGGTGCCAGTCAACCAGCGCATCTCGGGCAGTTCGACCGGCGTAATGGCGGGCTTCGGCGCGGAGTACCGCGTGACGCAGAACCTTGCCATCACCGCGGACTACGACTACTTCGGCAAGCTGTCGAAGCAGGCCAAGGGCGGGATGCTGACGGTGGGTCTGAAGGCGAGTTTCTGAGCAAGAAGAGTGGCGCGCCGCCAACCCGAGAAGTCCTCCTGCGGGAGGACTCGCTCCGCTACTCGGAAGGGAAATCGGGCAGTGGCCCCTCGAAAGCAATATCCGTCCACGCACTTACAGCCTTCCAGCGCTCAGCAGCGGCATTTCTCGCCGCGTCAGCTCCAAGTGCTCCTTGGAATGCGTCCGAGCCGAGGAGGATGTGAGGCGGCAGACGATCGGCTCCAGCGACACCGACTACAACCTGCGCGACCTTTTCAGGATCGCTTGGTTCATTGCCCCAATATGCTTCCAGTTGCCGGACGGTTTCCCCAACCGAGGCTTCATAGTCCGGCAACATGGCAGGCACGCTTCCAAACGCTCGCTTACCCCAATTCGTGCGCATGCCGCCTGGTTCGAGTGCGGTCACTTTGACTCCAAACGATGCGGACTCAAGAGCGACGGTTTCGGCAAAGCCGCCTACCGCCCACTTGGAAGCAACGTAAGCAGCATTGCCAGCCAAGGCCGACCGCCCACCGACGGACGAGATCTGGATGATGTGACCACTCCGCTGTTGGCGCATTACAGGAAGGGCAGCCCGCGTGAGGTTCACGACACCAAAGAAATTGGTTTCCACAACACGGCGAAAGTCGTCCGATGAAACCTCTTCAAATGGCCGCGTTTCACCAAATCCCGCATTGTTTACGAGAACATCAAGGCGCCCAAAAGCAGAGACGGCAGCGTCTACCGCTGCGACGCCCTCTCGCTCATCGGTAACGTCGAGACGGACCGGCATTACGCGGGAACCATAAGACTTGACCAAGTCATCCAACTGGCTCACATCACGCGCAGTCGCGACGACGCGGTGGCCCGCCTCCAGCGCTTTAGCTGTGATTGCCCGGCCCAAGCCGGAGCCGCTACCCGTAACAAGCCATACCTTAGACATATTCGATCTCGTATCCATCAGTTTGTGATGGGGTCTGACTCTATGCATGGCTGCAGGTGGTCGGTAGCCTGATCCTTCCCGATCATTGCCTGATCGTCTTGCCGGGCGCGGATTTCTTGTCCGAGCAGCAGCCCGCTGGGCACAATGACTCCATGGTTCTGATGAATGACGCCCAGCTTCAGCTGGCTCGGCCCGATGAAGATTCGGAGGGCGCGTGGCTGCGCGCGCGCCTTCGCTCACATCTATTGGCGCGCTTGCCTAAAGCTGGCGACCACGTATCCGCGTTGCCCGGCCTGACTCTGTATCGCCGCGATGGCCCCACCGAACCCGCCTCGATGCTTTACGAGTCCAGCGTCGGCTTCGTCGTTCAGGGCCGCAAGCGTGTCGTCCTGGGCTCGGATGCCTATGAATATGACGCGGCCAAATTTGTCCTGACGGCGGTGGATCTACCCACGATCTCGCATGTGCTGGAGGCCAACCCCAGCCGCCCCTGCCTGTCCATGATGTTGAAGCTGGACTTTGCCTTGGTGCAGGCGATCGGAGGGGAGATCGACCTGCAAGGCATCGCCGCGACGAGCAACGCCGAATCCGGCATGACTTTCGGGCATATGACCACGGAACTGCTTGACGCTTTCGTGCGACTTTCCGCGCTTGCTGACAAACCGCAGGACATCGCGATCATGGCGCCGCTGGTGCTGCGCGAAATTACATATCGCCTGCTCATGGGGCCGTCGGGCGGTCATCTTCGTCGCATTGCCAGACAAGATCCCCGGCGCGACAAGATCCTGACTGCAATCGCTTGGCTACGCGAGCATTACGCTGAAGCGATCCGCATCGAGGATCTGGCGGAAATAGCGGCAATGGGTGTTTCGACTCTGCACCATCACTTCAGCGCCATCACGCACATGAGTCCGCTGCAATATCAAAAGCACATTCGGCTCCATGAAGCACGACGTCTGCTGTTGACCGAGGGGCTGGACGCGACCTCTGCCGCGTACCGTGTCGGCTATGAAAGCGTGACCCAGTTCAGTCGCGAGTACAGGCGGCTGTTCGGCAATCCGCCCATTCGCGACATCGCACTGCTACGCGGCGACTTGGATGAACAGCCCGGCAATCCCTGAACGATTTCGGAGTCAGTGGCGGCGATTGCCGGCGTCCCGGAGAGCCCGCTGCCACTGCTCGATTTCGTCACTCCCACTCGATCGTCGCCGGCGGCTTGCTCGACACGTCGTAGGTCACACGATTGATGCCCCGCACTTCATTGATGATGCGGCCCGACACCTTCTTGAGCAGCGCATAAGGCAGCTCGGCCCAGTCGGCCGTCATGAAGTCGCTGGTCTGCACGGCGCGCAGTGCCACCACGTAGTCGTAGGTGCGGCCGTCGCCCATCACGCCCACGCTCTTCACGGGCAGGAACACGGTAAAGGCCTGGCTCGTGAGGTCGTACCAGGTCTTGCCCGTTTCGGCGTCGGTGAAGTTGCGCAGCTCCTCGATGAAGATCGCGTCGGCGCGGCGCAGCAGGTCGGCGTATTCCTTCTTCACTTCACCGAGGATGCGCACGCCCAGGCCCGGGCCGGGGAACGGATGGCGATACACCATCTCGGGCGGCAGGCCGAGTGCCACGCCGAGTTCGCGCACTTCGTCCTTGAACAGGTCGCGCAGCGGTTCGAGCAGCTTCAGGCCAAGCTGCTCGGGCAGGCCGCCCACGTTGTGGTGGCTCTTGATGGTGACGGCCTTCTTGCTCTTGGCGCCGCCAGACTCGATGACGTCGGGATAGATAGTGCCCTGCGCCAGGAAGGTCGCACCCTTGTGGCCACCGTCGCCCGCCTTGAGCTTGGCGGCCTCCTGCTTGAACACGGTGACGAACTCGCCGCCGATGATCTTGCGCTTGGCTTCAGGGTCGCTCACGCCTGCGAGCTTGCCGAGGAACAGGTCGCTGGCGTCGACGCGGATCACCTTTGCGTGCAGCTTGCCTTCGAACATCTCCATGACCATGTCGCCCTCGTTCAGGCGCAACAGGCCGTGGTCGACGAACACGCAGGTCAACTGGTCGCCGATGGCGCGGTGGATGAGCGCGGCTGCCACGCTCGAATCCACACCGCCCGAGAGGCCCAGGATGACTTCTTCGTTACCCACCTGCTCGCGGATTTTCTCGACGGCTTCGGCGATGTGGTCGCGCATGACCCAGTCGGGCTTGGCGTCGCAGATGCCGAGCACGAAGCGCTCGATGATCGCCTTGCCCTGCACGGTGTGCGTCACTTCGGGGTGAAACTGCAGCGCGTAGTAGCGGCGCGCCTCGTCGGCCATGCCGGCGATGGGGCAGCTGTCGGTGCTTGCCATGAGCTTGAAGCCCGGTGGCAGTTCGGTGACCTTGTCGCCGTGGCTCATCCACACGTTGAGCATGCCGTGCCCCTCGGGCGTGGTGAAGTCGGCAATGTCCTTGAGGAGCGCGGTGTGGCCATGGGCGCGCACGGCCGCGAAGCCGAATTCGCGCTTGTGGCCGCCCTCGACCTTGCCGCCGAGCTGGTGCGCCATGGTCTGCATGCCGTAGCAGATGCCGAGCACGGGCACGCCGAGGTCGAACACGGCCTGCGGAGCCTTGTCGGTGGTCTCTTCGTACACGCTGGCGTGGCTGCCGGAAAGGATCACGCCCTTGAGGTGGCCGTCGGCGGCGTATTCGCGTACCCATTCATCGGTAACGTCGCAGGGGTGCACTTCGCTCAGCACGTGCGCCTCGCGCACGCGGCGTGCGATGAGCTGCGTGACTTGCGAGCCGAAGTCGAGGATGAGGATCTTGTCGTGTTGCATGGCGAAAGGACTCAGAGCGTTGAAATGTCGAACAGCTTGACGCCCGCTTGCGGCGCCGCCTGGATGAGGTGCTCGTCGAAGGTGGCGAGCGGGAGATTGAGCGACTTTGCGAGCCAGAGGTAGCCCGCGTCGTAGAGCGAGACGCCGGCATCGATGGCGACCGCGAGCACAGCCTTGTGCTGGGCCGGCGCGAGTTCATGCAGCTCGACGCGATGGCGGATGGCGTCGAGCACGCTCCACAGCCCTTCGACCGCGGACGCCGGAATGCGGCCGCTGCGGACGCCATTGGCAAGAATGTTGGCGCACTCCCACTGCCATGCGTTGGGCGCCTGCGGCTCGACCTCGTCGCGGCGGATGGCGGCGTAGAGCTTGCGGGTGTGTTCGCTGGCCATGTCGGGCAGCAGCCAGGCGGCGGTGACGGAGGCGTCCATGACGAAGGCTGTCACGATTGGCGCCCTTCGTCGAGCAAGGCGCGCAATGGCAGGCCGGGTTGGATGGTGGCGTGCAGCGCGTCGATCTGGCCGAGTTCGCGCTCGATCTGCTCGTCGGTGATGACCGGCTTGCGGCGCACCGGCAGCATGCGCACGACTTCCTTGCCGTGGCGGGTGATGCGAACCTCCTCGCCCTTTTCGACCGAGTCGATCAGGGCCGAGAAGTTGTTCTTGGCTTCAGCGATGCCGATGGATTGCATTTGGGCCAGAAAATTTGAATCTGGCCCAAATTCTAAATCCATTCTGGCCTGACTTTCAAGGTCTGGCCAGAATGGGCTTCAGGCCGGCGTCGGGCCGCCCCAAGGCGGCCTGCGGCCCCCTCGGGGGGCAGCGACCCACACGCAGTGGGGGAGCGTGGGGGCCAGACTACTCAGCGCGGTAGTTCGGCGCTTCCTTCGTGATCTGTACGTCGTGGACGTGGCTTTCGCGGATGCCGGCCGTGGTGATCTCGACGAACTCGGCCTTGTTCTGCATGTCCTCGATGGTCGCGCAGCCGCAGTAGCCCATGCTGGCGCGCACGCCGCCGGCCATCTGGTAGACGATGGAGACGATCGAGCCCTTGTAGGGGACGCGGCCTTCGATGCCTTCGGGCACCAGCTTGTCGGTGTTGGGGTTGCCGGTGGTCGATTCCTGGAAGTACCGGTCGGCACTGCCCTGCTGCATCGCGCCGATGGAGCCCATGCCGCGGTAGCTCTTGTAGCTGCGGCCCTGGTACAGCACGATTTCGCCCGGTGCCTCTTCGGTGCCGGCGAACATGCTGCCCATCATGACGGTGCTCGCGCCGGCCGCGATGGCCTTGGCGATGTCGCCCGAGTAGCGCACACCGCCGTCGGAGATCAGCGGAATGCCCGTGCCCTGCAGCGCGGTGGCGACGCTGTCGACCGCCATGATCTGCGGCACGCCGACGCCGGCCACGATGCGGGTGGTGCAGATGGAGCCCGGGCCGATGCCGACCTTGACCGCGTCGGCGCCGGCGTCGGCCAGCGCGCGCGCGGCGTCGCCGGTGGCGATGTTGCCGCCGATGACTTCGACCTGCGGGTAGTTTTTCTTGACCCAGCGCACGCGCTCGATCACGCCAAAGCTATGGCCGTGGGCGGTGTCGACCACGATGGCGTCGACGCCGGCCTTCACCAGGGCTTCGACGCGCTCTTCGGTGCCATCGCCCACGCCGACCGCAGCGCCCACTCGCAGGCGGCCGTTGGCGTCGCGTGCTGCATTGGGGAAGCTGGTCTGCTTGGTGATGTCCTTGACGGTGATGAGGCCCTTGAGCTCCCAGTCGCCGTTGATGACGAGCAGCCGCTCGAGCTTGTACTTGTTGAGCAATGCCTTGGCTTCGGCCAGCGTGGTGCCGTCGGGCACGGTGATGAGCTTCTCGCGCTGGGTCATGATTTCGCTGACCGGCACGTCATAGCGGTTCTCGAAGCGCAGGTCGCGCCCCGTCACGATGCCAACGACCTTGCCGCCGTCAACCACCGGGAAGCCCGAGATGCCGAGCTGGTCTGACAGCGCCATCACCTGGCGCACCGAGTGCGTCGGGGTGATCACCACCGGGTCGCGCAGAACGCCCGACTCGTAGCGCTTCACGCGGGCCACTTCGGCGGCCTGCTGTTGCGCGGTGAGGTTCTTGTGAACGATCCCGATGCCGCCCTCTTGCGCGATGGCGATCGCAAGGCGGGCTTCGGTCACGGTGTCCATGGCAGCCGAGACGAGCGGCAGGTTCAGCGTGATGTTGCGGGAGAGTTTGGTGGCGAGAGAGGTGTCCTTGGGCAGGACCTGGGAGAACGCTGGCACCAACAACACGTCGTCGAAGGTGAGCGCTTTGCCGAGAAGGCGCATGGGTGAAGCTCCAAAAGACGGATTGTAACGAGGCGCCCGGCCTGTTCGCCGGCCCGGGCTTTTCATGGGCGTTGCAAAACTACCTAAGCGGGATGTTGCAAAAAGTAAGGCCCGGCTAAACTTCGGGGATGAAATTCGTGCACTGGCTGGTACTGGGATGTGTCGTTGCGCTGCCGCTTTCGGCAAGCGCGCAATGGCAATGGCTCGACAAGAACGGCAAGAAGGTCTTCAGCGATCAGGCGCCACCGCCTGATGTGCCCGAGAAGAACATCCTGCGCCGCGTGGGCCCGCCGCCAGCGGCGCGCTCCACTGCGAACCCCAACGTCGATGCGCCGCCCGCTGAAGGTACGCCGGCCGAGGCAACTGCACCGGCCAAGACGGCGAGCACGCCGAAGCCGACTGGTGTCGACAAGGAACTCGAGGAAAAGACCAAGAAGGCCGAGGCCGAAGCAAAGGCCAAGGAAGCCGCAGAAGCCGCCAAGGTCGCAAAGGCCAAGGCCGACAACTGCGCTCTCGCACGCCAGGGCAAAGCCACCGTCGACAGCGGCATGCGCATTGCCAAGGTCAATTCGCAGGGCGAGCGCGAGATCATGGACGACGCCGCGCGCGCCGCCGAGCAGAAGCGCCTTCAGACGGTCATCAACAGCGACTGCAAGTAGCCCGGTAGCTCGAGTTCAGTAGCCGGCCTTGCCGCCCTTGCGGCGATTCGCGAACAAGCCGGTTCCCTTCGATCCCTGGCGCTGGAAGCGCTCCCGGCGCGCCACCTTGGGGTCCACCGCGAGAGGGCGGCACAGTTCGATGCGGTCGCCATCCTTCAGGGCCTGGTCCCACTCGACCACCCTGCCCCAGATGCCCGGCGTCATCGCATGACGCCAATCCAGGTCCGGAAAACACAGCGAAAGATCGCTGGCCCGCACCGCATCGGCCAGTGTCGTCTCGGGCAAGAGCTGCAGCACCTGCTCGAACACCTCGCGTGCCGCGGGCGAGCAGCTCAGCGTGACCTCGATGGTCATCAGGGTGCGCCGTAGACCTGCTCGGCGCGCTTGACGAAGGCTTCGACAAGACTGGAGGCGATGGTGTCGAACACCGGGCCGACCAGCGCCTGCAGCGCGAAATTGCTGAAGCCGTAGCTCATGTGCAGCTCGACGCGGCAGGCGCGCTCGCCCTGCTCGCCCACGGGCACGAACTTCCACTTGCCGTCGAGGTTGGAGAACGGCCCGTCGACCAGCTTCAGCTGCACCTCGCGCCCCGGAACATGGGTGTTGCGGGTGGTAAAGCTCTGGTGCAAACCGGCAAAGGCCAAGCCGACTTCGGCCGTCATGCCGGCCTCGTCCTGCTCGATGATGCGGGCCTTGTCGCACCAGGGAAGAAACTGCGGATACCTCGCCACATCGGTGACGAGCGCATACATCTCTTCGGCGCTGTACCAGATGAGGACGGACTTGTTGACTGTTTTCATAGAATCGACACAGCGTGCGCGACGGATTGTATTGAAGCCATGCAGCCCCCACATTCCCGAGTCATGGCCACAAAGAAACAAGATACCTCCTCCCGCATCGCCGACAACAAGAAGGCCGCGTACAACTATTTCTTCGAAGAACGCTTCGAGGCCGGCATGGTCCTCGAAGGCTGGGAAGTCAAATCGCTGCGCGAAGGCAAGGTGCAGCTCACCGACGGCTACGTGGTGATCCGCAATGGCGAACTGTTCGTCGTGGGTTGCCAGATCAACCCGCTCAAGAGCGCATCCACCCACGTCAACCCCGATTCGGTCCGTACCAAGAAGCTGCTGCTGAAGAAGGACGAAATCCGTCGCCTGATCGGCAAAGTCGAGCAAAAGGGCTACACGCTGGTGCCGCTCAACCTGCACTGGAAGGCCGGCAAGGTGAAGTGCGAGATCGCGCTCGCCAAGGGCAAGGCCGAGCACGACAAGCGCGACACCATCAAGGACCGCGAAGGCAAGCGCGAAGTCGAGCGCGCAATGAAGAACCGCAGCCGCTGAATCTTTTTTGCGGGCAATGGAATAAAAGACGGGCTGCGGGCGTTTGTGCGGTTGTCACCGGACCACCGGTGTCGCCACACACAACCCAGGAGTCTTTCCATGTCGCCTTTTCGCGCATCTTCCGCCGTATTGCTGAGCGCCGTTCTCGCGCTCCCCGCCTTCGCCCAGCCCAAGCCCGCCGACGGCGCGCTGGTCGGCGCGAACGGCATGACGCTCTACACCTTCGACAAGGACACGGCCGGCAACGGCAAGTCGGTCTGCAATGGCGGCTGCGCCACCAATTGGCCACCTTTCATGGCCGCCGACAGCGACAAGCCGAGCGGTGACTTCACCATCGTCACCCGCGACGACGGCAAGAAGCAATGGGCCGCCAAGGGCTGGCCGTTGTATTACTGGGCCAAGGACACCAAGCCGGGCGACAAGACCGGTGACGGCGTCAACGGCACCTGGAAAACCGCCAAGCCCTGATCGACCGATCCACGCCCCATGGACGCCCGCCTGCTGGTCGAGCACATCCCGAGCCTGCGCCGCTATGCGCGGGCACTCACGGGCAATGCGTGGGCGGCCGACGACCTGGTGCAGGACACGCTGGAGCGCGCCTGCAGCAAATGGCGTCTGTGGGTGGTGGGCAGCGACCTGCGCGCGTGGCTCTTCACCGTCATGCACAACATCTTCGCGAGCCAGGTCCGCCGCACGCCACCACCCCATGCCGTGGTGCCGCTCGACGACCTGCCGCACGAACTGCAGGGCGGCGTCGATCCTGGTCGCGACCAGGGCACCAGCCTCGACCTGCAGCGCTGCCTGATGCAGTTGCCGGACGAACAGCGCGCCGTGCTGCTGCTCGTGACGCTCGAAGACCTGTCGTATGCCGAAGTGGCCAAGGTGCTCGGCATCCCGGCCGGCACGGTGATGTCGCGCCTGTCGCGCGCCCGCGTCCGGCTGCAGGAACTGATGGACGGCGCATCGGCGCCCATTCGCCCCGGCCTGCGCCGCCTCAAATGAAACCCGCCGCACCATGAGCCGCCCCGCCCCGCCCCCTACCGACGACGAGCTGCACGCCTGGGTCGATGGCCAGTTGGCCGCCGATCGTCATGGCGCGGTCGAGGAAGCCATTGCCAACGATCCCGCCGTGGCCGCCAAGGTCGCTGCCTGGCACACGCAGCGCGATGCCTTGCGCCGGCTGCATGGCGAACTGCTCGACGAACCGGTTCCCGCTGCCCTGATGGGCGCACTCGATCGGCATCTGCCGCGAACGGCGCGGCACGTCTCCTGGCTTCGCTGGGGCGGCATGGCGGCAGGTCTGCTTATCGCCTTCGCTGCCGGCTGGCTCGGGAATGTCCAATGGTCCGCGCCGCGCGGCGGCACGCAACTGGCCAAGGTGCCGGCGGTGCGCGAATTCGTGCACGACGCCTCTGTCGCGCACGCCGTCTACGCACCCGAGAAAAGACACCCCGTCGAAGTGGCCGCCTCCGAGCAGCAGCACCTGGTCCAATGGCTCTCCAGGCGCCTCGACAGGCCGCTGAAGGTGCCCGACCTCTCCACCCAGGGCTACACCCTGGTCGGCGGCCGCCTGCTGCCCGGGGAAACCGGCGCGCGGGCCCAGTTCATGTTCGAAGATGCGGCCGGCGAGCGCGTGACGCTCTACATCGGCACGCTGGACGCCAATGCCGCCGGGGCCACCGCCGCACGCGAAACCGCCTTCCGCTTCGCCTCCGAAGGCCCCGTGCCCAGCTTCTACTGGGTCGACCAGGGCTTCGGCTATGCCCTCGCCGGCAAGCTGCCGCGAGAAGTTCTGCTCAAACTTGCGACGCTGGCCTACCGCGATTTGTCGTAACGACCGCATAAACTGCCGGTCGCGCAATCACATTGCCTGGCTTTCCGTCACCTGGCTTGTTTTCGCGATTTTTCAACTGAAGGAGAAACTGCATGAAATTGCTCAGCGCCTCGATCCTCGCGGCGGCCCTGCTCGCCGGCTGCGGCGGCATGTCCAACAAGACCGCCAGCGCCCCCGACACGCCCACCCGCACCGCCGACGGCGTGCTGGTCGGACCGAACGGGATGACGCTGTACACCTTCACCAAGGACACCGCCGGCTCCGGCACCTCCGCCTGCAACGCCCAGTGCGCCGCCAACTGGCCCGCGCTCGCCGTGGCCGACACCGCCAAGCCCATCGGCGGCTACACCATCATCATTCGCGAAGACGGCAAGCGCCAGTGGGCCTACAAGGGCTGGCCGCTGTACTACTGGGCGAAAGATGCCAAGCCCGGTGACAAGACCGGCGACGGCGTGGCAAACGGCGCCTGGAAAGTCGCTCGTCCCTGATCCATCAAGGATCTGACGCAAGAACGCCGGCGCCTGCCGGCGTTTTCTTTTATCGGCTTTTCCCGGCGTTTCCCGGTGTAGAGGCCGGCACCACCCACGGCAGAATCCCCGCATGAGCTCTGACGCCAATCCGGATGCGTTCCTCGCCCTGCTGACCCAGGGCCTGATCAGCGACGCACAGCACGACGCCGCGCGCGCCCACCCCGAAACCGCCGCCCTTCCCCCGCTCCCGAGCCCGGCCCATGCGCTGGCCTGGATGCGCGTACGCGGCCTGGTCACCGAGGAAGAACAGAACGCGGCGCTCGACAAGATCGGCGACGACGCCCCGCACGCCGACGACGCCGCGGATACCGCCATCGATGCCGACGACCTCATCGAGTTGGCCGGGCAAGGCATCACGCACGAGGCAATCGAGGTGCTCTTCAGGGACAGCCTCATCGACGCCGAGACGCGCGACATGGCGCTGACGGAAACGCCGGTCGTGGGCACCGTGGCTGCGTCACCCGTGGCCACGCTGGCCTGGCTGGCAACTGAAGGCCCGCTCGAAAAGGAACGCTTCGACGCCCTGCGCGCCCAGGTCGCCGCCGAGCCAGCCTTTGCCATGGCCGCCGAGCGCACGCGCATCGTGAACGAGGCACAGGCCCTGATCGAGGCCGACGAGCAGGCCGTCAAGGCATGGCAGGCTCGCGCGCAACGCAGCCGCCGCATCGGCGCGTGGAAGTTCATCCTGGCCGTGGCGCTGATCGGCGGCGGCCTCGGCTGGTATCTGTTCGCCCCGGCGAGCGTGCCCGCCTGCGACGCCGTCTCCACGCGCAAGACACTCGACAGCCTCATGCGCCGCGTGACCATGGACGTGCGCATGCGCCACCTCGACCCGAACGCCGGCACTGTGATCGAAACGCCCTCCGTCGGCAGCATGCGCGAAGTCGGCTACCGCAAGCCGGAGCGCGTACGAGGCTGCGTGGCGGTCATGACGCGGGGCGACAGCAAGGAACCCATGGCGTACACCATCGGTCCCACGGAGCCGAAGAGCGACGAGATGGTGGTGCGCGGCGCAGACGTAGCCATCGTCGAGGCCCGCTTCGGGCATCTCGACTCCGATGGCAGACCGCTCTACAACGCCGAGCCCATCGGCCGCGAGGCGATGGAAAAAGCCTTCCGCGAAGGCGCGGCACCGTTGAGCGCGGCACGATCGGCTTCGGCCATGCGCATGCGTCCGCGCACCGACTCGGGCCTGGTGCGCAAGGACCCGAACCGTTCGCGCGAGATCGCCGAGATCGAGCCCACGGGCCCCTGTCGCAAGCTGGACGACGGCGCTGGCCACGCCTGCCCACTGGTCATCGAATACAACGACAGCCTGCTGGGCGCCCTCTCGGGCAGCGACACCTCGTTGCCCGTGACCGGAGAATTCACCTTCGTGGAAGACAACGGCAACTGGCGTGTCAGCGACGATTTTCCGAAGACCTTCGTGCGCAAGGTGCTCGAAGCCCGCCTGAACAGCATGGGCGTCACCGACGCGGCCATGCCGCAGTAGGCAGAAGCGCCTGTCGATCAGTGCGCGCCCGGCACCGCGGTGTCGGCGACCGTGGTGCGCCGGCCGCGCAGCGCCAGCAGTTCGTTGAACACCAGCGCGCCAATGACCAGCGCCCCGCCGGTCAGCACGCTCGCTGCGGGCTGCTCGCCCGCACCGATCCAGGCCAGCGCGATGCCGAAAATGACTTCCAGCAGGGCCAGCAACGCGACTTCAGGCGCCTTCAGCACTTGGGCGCACAACACCGACAGAACGCAGGGAATGGCGAGCTGGAACACGCCCAGGAAGGCCAGCAGCCCAAGGTCGTGAGCGCTGGCCCGGAACGGCCATGCAAAGGGCAGCGTGAAGAGCGCCGTGAGCACCGCGCCGATGAGCACCGCGGGCACCAGATCCACCTTGTGGCCCTTCGCCTGCGCGTGCTGAACCACGGTCCAGTTGGCCGCGCCCGCCAGCGGCACGCACAGCGCGAGCAGCGTGCCGGCCAGCGATCCGCCCCCGCCCTGCATGAGCTGCGTGCCGTACATCCAGCCGATGCCCGCACCCGCGACCACGATGGCCAGCCAGGTGCGCGCGGGCAGCTTATGGCCGATGAAGAAGCGCGCCGCCAGCGCCGTGAGCAGCGGCCCGAGCGACATGGTGACGAGTACGCTGGCCGTCGAAGCCAGCGTGAGCGCGACCATGAAGGCCGTGAACATCACGGCCCAGCACACGCCCGAGATCCAGAGTTCGCGCCCGCCGCGGCGCAGTTGCGAGAACACGGCGCGGCCCCGCCAAAGCGGCAAGATCACCAGCAGCGCCAGCGTCGTGAAGAGGCTGCGCCAGAAGGTGATCTCGAAACTGTGCGCCTGCGCCAGGTGGCGGGTGACGACGCCCGCCGTGCCCCACATCAGGGTCACGACGACCATCAGCCAGACGGCGCCGCCGTGCGTCAGGCGCATGGCAAATCGACGGAGTCGATCAGCCTTGCGACGTATCGCGGCCGGCGCGCTTGCGCTCGTGTTCCTTCAGGTAGCGCTTGCGCAGGCGCACGCTCTTGGGCGTGATTTCGACCAGCTCGTCGTCCTCGATGAATTCCACGCCGTATTCGAGCGTGAGTTCGATCGGGGGCGTGATCTTGATCGCGTCTTCCTTGCCCGAGACGCGGAAGTTCGTCAGCTGCTTGGTGCGCGTGGCGTTCACCACCAGGTCGTTGTCGCGGCTGTGGATGCCGACGATCATGCCTTCGTACACCGGGTCGTTCGCCTTCACGAACATGCGGCCGCGGTCGTCCAGCTTGCCCAGGGCGTAGGTGAAGATTTCACCGTCGTCCATGGAGATCAGCACGCCGTTCTTGCGGCTGCCGATGTCGCCCTTGTGCGGCTCGTAGCTGTCGAAGATGTTGCTGATGAGGCCCGAGCCACGCGTCAGGTTCAGGAATTCGTTCGTGAAGCCGATCAGGCCACGCGCCGGAATGCGGTATTCGAGGCGCACGCGGCCACGGCCGTCCGGCTCCATGTTGACCAGTTCGCCCTTGCGCTCGCCCAGTGCCTGCATCACGCCGCCCTGGTGCTGGTCTTCGATGTCGGCCGTCACCAGTTCGATCGGCTCGTGCTTCTCGCCGTTGACGGTGCGGAACACCACGCGCGGCTTCGACACGGCCATTTCATAGCCTTCGCGACGCATGTTTTCCAGCAGGATGGTCAGGTGCAGTTCGCCGCGACCCATCACTTCGAAGATGCCTTCTTCGTCGGTTTCGTTCACGCGCAGCGCAACGTTGTGCTGCAGTTCTTTCTGCAGGCGGTCCCAGATCTGGCGGCTGGTGACGAACTTGCCTTCGCGGCCGGCCAGCGGGCTGGTGTTGACGCAGAAGTTCATCGTCAGGGTCGGTTCGTCGACCTTGAGCATCGGCAGCGGCGCGGGGTTCGCGGGGTCGGTCACGGTAACGCCGATACCGATGTCGGTGATGCCGTTGATCAGCACGATCTCGCCCGGGCCGGCTTCAGTGGCCTGCACGCGGTCCAGGCCCTGGAAAGTCAGCACCTGGTTGACGCGGCCCTTGATGGCCTTGCCGTCCGGGCCTTCCATCACCACCACGTCCATCATCGGCTTCAGGGTGCCCTGGCTGATGCGGCCCACGCCGATGCGACCGACGAAGGTCGAGAAGTCGAGCGCGGAAATCTGCAGCTGCAACGGCGCGGCGGGATCACCCTTTTGCGCCGGCACGTGCTTCAGGATGGTGTTGAACAGGGCCGACATGTCGGGACCCCACTGCTCGCCCTGCGCGCCTTCTTCCAGCGACGACCAGCCGTTGATGCCCGAGGCGTACACCACGGGGAAGTCCAGCTGTTCGTCGGTCGCGCCGAGCTTGTCGAACAGGTCGAAGGCGGCGTTGACCACCTTGTCGGGGTTGGCGCCCGGCTTGTCGACCTTGTTCACCACGAGGATGGGCTTCAGGCCGAGGGCCAGCGCCTTCTTGGTCACGAAGCGCGTCTGCGGCATCGGGCCTTCCTGCGCGTCGATCAGCAGCACCACGCCGTCGACCATCGACAGCGCGCGTTCCACTTCACCGCCGAAGTCCGCGTGGCCCGGGGTGTCGACGATGTTGATGTGCGTGCCTTCCCAGGTCACGGCGCAGTTCTTGGCCAGGATCGTGATGCCACGTTCCTTTTCGATGGCGTTGTTGTCCATCACCGTGTCGACCACTTTCTCGTGCTCGGCGAAGGTGCCGGACTGGCGCAGCAATTGGTCGACCATCGTGGTCTTGCCATGGTCCACGTGGGCAATGATGGCGATATTGCGAATTTGCTTGGTACTCATGGTGTCGCTTCGGTCTGTTGTGCGTTCAAAAGAATTTGCTGGATTTCGATGGGGTTCAGCAAGCGCCCCGGGATCAATTCGCCGGCCGTTACATGGGCTGTGCCCAGGAACGCCCGCGGGTCGGAGCCGAACACGGCCACCTCATCGGCATCGGCCCAGCCGCCACGGCGGCGCAGGCCCGAAAGAAAACGTGCCGCATCTTCCACGCCGAGCGTGACGCGGCTGTGGCCGTCCACCAGGGCTTCGGCAGGCAGGAGTTGTGCCAGGCGCTCTTCCTCGTCCATGGCTTCGAGCGCTTCGAGCGTGATGCACTGGGCCTCGACAAAGCCGCCCGTTGCGGTCCGGCGCAGCGAGCTCAGGTGTGCACCACACCCAAGCGCCTCGCCGATGTCTTCGCCGAGTGTGCGGATGTAGGTGCCCTTGCTGACGGAGGCCAGGATGCGGATGACGTCGTCGCCGATCACGCTGAGCTCGAGCTTGTGGATCACGACGTCGCGCGGTGTCCGCTCTACTTCGACGCCTTCACGCGCGTATTCGTACAGCGCCTTGCCGTCCTTCTTGAGCGCGCTGTGCATCGGGGGCACCTGGCGGATCGGGCCGGTGAACTGCGCCTCGACGCGCGCCAGGTCTTCAGACGTGACGTGCACCGGCCGCTCGGCGATCACTTCGCCCTCGGCATCGCCCGTGGCAGTCTTGATGCCCAGGCGAGCCGTGGCCTCATAGGTCTTGTCGGCATCGAGGTGCAACTGGCTGAATTTGGTGGCCGCGCCAAAGCACAGCGGCAGGACGCCGGTGGCGAGCGGATCGAGCGTGCCGGTGTGGCCTGCTTTTTCCGCGCGCAGCAACCACTTGGCCTTTTGCAAGGCCTGGTTGCTGGAGAGTCCCAGCGGCTTGTCGAGCAACAACACCCCATGCACAGGGCGCCGCTGCACCCTTGTGCGTGGCGCGTTCATGGCTAGTCGTCTTTCGAGCGCGAAGCGACGGCTTGCGCGATGAGCGCGTTCATGTCGGCCGCACGCTCGGTGGTGCGGTCGAACAGGAAGTGCAGCGTGGGCACGGTGTGGATGTGCAGGCGCTTGAACAGGCCGTTGCGCAGGAAGCCCGCGGCCTGGTTCAGCGCTTCGGTGGTCTCGGCCACGTCGCCCGTGAGCAGGCTGAAGAAAATCTTCGCGTGCGCATAGTCGGGCGTGACCTCGACGGCCTGGATCGTGACCATGCCCACGCGCGGGTCCTTCAACTCGCGCGCGATCAGCTCCGTCAGATCGCGTTGGATCTGATCGGCAACCTTGAACGCGCGGTTGGGGGCGGCGGCTTTTCTCTTCGGCATGGACTTTCTCGCATGGAACGCTTACAGCGTCCGGGCGATTTCCTTGATCTCGAAGAATTCGAGCTGATCGCCCTCTTTGATGTCGTTGTAGTTCTTGAGCTTGATACCGCACTCAAAACCTTCGCGGACTTCGCGCACATCGTCCTTCATGCGCTTGATCGAGTCGATTTCGCCCGTGTAGACCACCACGTTGTCGCGCAGCAGGCGGAAATGCGCAGTGCGGTTGACCGAGCCCGAAGTGATGTAGGAACCTGCAACGGTACCGATCTTCGAGGCCACGAACACCGTGCGGATTTCGGCCGAGCCGATGATTTCCTCGCGGCGCTCCGGCGCCAGCATGCCCGACATCGCGACCTTGATCTCGTCCACGGCGTCGTAAATGATGCTGTAGTAGTTCAGCTGCACGCCGTTGTTCTCGGCCAGCTTGCGCGCACCGGCATCGGCACGCACGTTGAAGCCGATCACGACCGCCTTGGAGGCGATGGCGAGGTTGATGTCGCTTTCGCTGATACCACCCACGCCGGCATACACCACCTGCACCTTGACTTCGTCCGTCGCCAGCTTGAGCAGCGATTGCGCCAGAGCTTCCTGCGAGCCCTGCACGTCGGCCTTGATGATGATGCGCAGCGTCTGCACTTCGCCCGCCGACAGGTCGGTGAACATGTTCTGCAGGTTCGCGGCCTGGGCCTTCGCCAGCTTGGTGTTGCGGAACTTGCCGGCACGGTAGGTGGCGATTTCGCGCGCACGGCGCTCGTCGCTCATCACCATGAACTCGTCACCCGCTTGCGGCACTTCGGTCAGACCCTGGATTTCGACCGGGATCGACGGGCCTGCAGTCTTGGTCGACTTGCCGTCTTCGTCCAGCATGGCACGCACGCGGCCATAGGTCGAGCCGGCCAGCACCACGTCGCCGGTCTTGAGCGTACCGGACTGAACCAGCACGGTAGCAACCGGGCCGCGGCCCTTGTCGAGCTGGGCTTCGATGACCAGGCCCTTGGCGGCGGCATCCACCGGCGCCTTGAGTTCCAGCACTTCGGCCTGCAGCAGCACCTGTTCGAGCAGGTCGTCGATGCCCTGGCCCGTCTTGGCGGACACCGGCACGAACGGCACGTCGCCGCCGTACTCTTCGGGCACGACCTCTTCGGCCACCAGTTCCTGCTTCACGCGGTCCAGGTTGGCGTCGGGCTTGTCCACCTTGTTGATGGCAACCACGATCGGCACACCAGCCGCCTTCGCGTGCTTGATGGCTTCCTTGGTCTGGGGCATGACGCCGTCGTCGGCCGCCACCACCAGGATCACGATGTCGGTAGCTTGCGCACCGCGAGCACGCATGGCAGTGAAGGCCTCGTGACCCGGGGTGTCGAGGAACGACACCATGCCGCGATCGGTTTCCACATGGTAGGCACCGATGTGCTGCGTGATGCCGCCGGCTTCGCCCGCAGCGACCTTGGCGCGGCGGATGTAGTCGAGCAGCGAGGTCTTGCCGTGGTCGACGTGACCCATGACGGTCACGACCGGTGCACGCGGCAGGGCTTCGGCGGTTTGCGCCGACACGTCCTCGTCGGTGAAGGCTTCCGGGTCGTCAAGCGCGGCAACCACCGCGTTGTGGCCCATTTCCTCCACCAGGATCATTGCGGTGTCCTGGTCGAGCGACTGGTTGATGGTCGCCATCTGGCCGAGCTTCATCAGTTGCTTGATGACCTCTTGCGCCTTGACGGCCATCTTGTGCGCGAGCTCGGACACCGTGATGGTTTCGGGCACATGCACTTCGAGAATGCGCGCCTCGACCGGTGCGGCCGGCGCATGTTGCTCGTCGTGACCGCCGCGGTCGTTGCCACGGCGACCGCGCGGGCCTCCGCGCCAGTTGCCGCGACCGACACCACCGCTGGCATCGCCGCGGGTCTTGATTTCCTTCTTCTTGGCAGGATCGCCAGCCCAGCTCGACGAGAGCTTGGCGGACTTGACTTCCTTGCCTGCGGCACCGGCGGCGCCGGGTGCAGCTGCTGCAGCGCCGGGAGCGGCAGGTGCGCCGGCACGCGCTGCGGGCGCGGTCGGCTTGTGCAGCGTTCCCTTGACCGCGGCCTTTTCGGGCTGCGGCTTCTCGGGCGCCTTGTGCGGCACCAGCACGCGGGCCGGTGCGTTCATCATGGCGCGGATGGCTTCGGCTTCGGCCAGGGCCTTGCGGCGACGCTCGTCGAGATCCTTGGCGCGCGCGGCTTCTTCGTCGGCGCGGGCCTTCGATTCGGCGGCGGCCTTGGCCTTCGCGTCTTCCTTGGCCTGCGTCGCAGCAGTTTGCGCGGCGAGCTTGGTATCGGCAGCCTTCTGCTCTGCAGCAGCGGCGGCGGCCGTCACGGCGGGCGCGGGGGCAGCCGCCGGCTTGGTGGCCGTGGTGCTGTCCTTTGCGCTCGCGGCGGCAGCAGCTGCTGCGGCAGCGGCCTTCTTCTCGGCGGTTTCGGCGGCGACACGTGCGGCTTCCTGCTCGGCCTTCTCAGCCTTCTCGGCCTGCTCGCGTTCGCGGGCTTCGGCTTCTTCGCGCAGGCGGCGCTTTTCGGCCAGCTCTTCTTCCTGGCGGCGAATCAGCTCGGCCTGGCGGCGCGCTTCTTCCTCGCGGCGGGCCAGTTCGGCTTCGTCGATGCGGGGAGCGGCGGGTGCGGCGGCAGGTGCCTCGGCCACTTGCTGCGCCGTCTCGGGCGTGGCGGGATGGCCGTCTTCGCGCTGGATGAAGGTGCGCTTCTTGCGCACCTCGACCTGGATGGTGCGGGCGCGGCCGGTGGCGTCGGCCTGCTTGATCTCGCTGGTCGACTTCTTGGTCAGCGTGATCTTCTTGCGCTCGGGCTCGACGGTGCCGTGGCTGGCCTTCAGGTGGCCGAGCAGGCGCTGCTTGTCAGCCTCGGTGAGCGCATCGGTGGCGGCCGCTTTGGGCACACCTGCGCTCTTGAGCTGGTCAAGCAAGGTTTCGGGAGTCTTCTTGAGCTCGTTCGCGAACTCGGCGACAGTGGTACTGGACATATTGGTTTCGTGCCTCCATGACCGTCACTCTTGGCCGGCGAACCAGTGTTCGCGGGCTTTCAAGATGAGGGCTTTGGCGTCATCGGCGCTTTGGCCGGTGATCTCGGTGAGTTCATCGACCGCGAGGTCGGCAAGATCGTCACGGGTGTTCACACCCGCTTCGGTCAGCTTGGGAATCAGCTCGGGGTCCAGGCCTTCGAGGTCGTGCAGGTCTTGCGACACCGTCGACTGGGCCTCGACGCCCTCTTCCTTGGCGATTTCCATGGTCAGCAGCGCATCCTTGGCACGCGAGCGCAGCTCATTGATGGTGTCTTCGTCGAAGGCCTCGATTTCCAGCATTTCGGAAATTGGCACATAGGCCACTTCTTCGAGGCTGTTGAAGCCTTCCGAAATGAGGATGTCGGCGATTTCCTCGTCGACGTCGAGCTTTTCCATGAAGAGCTTGCGGCTGGCGTCCGTTTCGGTCGCCTGCTTCTGGGCCGACTCGTTGGCGTCCATGATGTTGATCTTCCAGCCGGTGAGGTCGGAAGCCAGGCGCACGTTCTGGCCGCCGCGGCCGATGGCGATGGCGAGGTTTTCCTCGTCGACCACCACGTCCATGGCGTGCTTTTCTTCGTCCACCACGATCGACGACACGTTGGCCGGGGCCAGCGCACCGATCACGAACTGGGCCGGGTCTTCGCTCCACAGCACGATGTCCACGCGCTCGCCAGCGAGCTCGTTGGTCACAGCGTTGACGCGGGTGCCGCGCACGCCGACGCAGGTGCCGATGGGGTCGACGCGCTTGTCGTGCGATAGCACGGCAATCTTGGCGCGCGAACCCGGGTCACGGGCGCAGCTCTTGATTTCGAGCAGGCCTTGCTCGATTTCGGGCACTTCCTGGCGGAACAGCTCGATCATGAACTCGGGGGCCGAGCGCGACAGGATGATCGGCGCGCCGCGCAGCGTCAGGTCAACCTCCATGATCATGGCGCGCACGCGGTCGCCGTTGCGCAGGTTTTCCTTGGCGATCATTTCGCTGCGGCGCAGGCGCCCTTCGACACGGCCGGCCTCGACGATGATGTCGCCCTTGT
Organism: Variovorax sp. YR634; assembly: GCF_900106655.1. Lineage (NCBI taxonomy): Bacteria > Pseudomonadati > Pseudomonadota > Betaproteobacteria > Burkholderiales > Comamonadaceae > Variovorax > Variovorax sp. YR634. The sequence continues at coordinate 280,192 of NZ_FNOL01000005.1, read as the reverse complement.
CCAGGCGCTTGACGGTGCCCACGAAGATCTTGTCGCCGCGCGACATGAAGTCGTTGAGCAGCATCTCGCGCTCGGCGTCGCGGATCTTCTGCAGGATGACCTGCTTGGCGGCCATGGCGCCGATGCGGCCGATCGGCACCGAGTCCACCGCTTCTTCGATGTACTCGCCGACTTCGATGTCCGACATTTCTTCCTTGGCTTCGAACAGGAGGATTTCCTGGTCGGGCAGCTGCAGGCCGGCCTCGTCGGGCACGACGTGCCAGCGGCGGAAGGTTTCGTAGTCGCCGCTGTCGCGATCGACCGCGACGCGAATGTCCACATCGCCCTGATGGAGCTTCTTGGTGGCCTGCGCCAGAGCGGACTCGACCGCACCGAAGACCACGTCACGCTCGACGTTCTTCTCGCGCGAGATCGCATCCACCAACATCAACATTTCGCGATTCATGCCACCACTCCTCTAGTCAGTCCGGAACCTGCGTTCCGTCGTCAATATCCGAAAAACCCGGTTGGGTTTTGGCCTTGCGGCCCTTGAAATCCACAATAGGCGCGAGCCGCGCCTCGCGCAGCTCGTCCAGCACGAAGCCCAGCGCCTGCAGCGTTGCAGGCGCGCGCTTCTTGCTCACTTTTTGACCCGGCTTGGGCTCCGGCGCATCGCTCCAGACGATTTGCCAGCCCTGGGCGCCGACAGCGCCCTCAACCCGTGCAACACGCTCCAGCGTGCCGCGAAACTTCTTGCGAGTGGCCGACACCTGGCCCGCCGCCGCAGCACCCATGGGCGCCTTGAGCGTGATGTCGATCACCTCGCCCACGAAACGCTCGAAATCCTGCTCATTGCGCAGCGGACGGTCAATACCGGGCGAGGACACCTCGAGCCGCTTGTAATCGACACCATCGACCTCGAGCGCAAATTGCAATTGGCGCGTTACCTTCTCGCAGTCTTCGACCGTCACGAAGGGCTCTGGCACGCCGGCAGCCGCATCTTCCAAGGTGGGGGCCGTCCAGGGCAAATCAATCGTCACGCGCAGCAATCCCCCGGCCGAGCGTTCGATCTCGACCAGGTCATAGCCGAGACCGGCCACGGTTTGTTCCACTATTTGCTGCAATGCCACGTGTTCGAAGGTGCCTTTTAAATACTGGGTTCATGCCATCCGCCCGCCACGGATGCCAGATCGCCATGAATGCTCAGAATGCATAGACCAAAAAAAACGGGCGGTTGGTACCCGCCCGTTTGGTCGTGAGCCTCGAATTATATGCTATTTGTGTAATAAATGAAGGGGCTTCGAGGCTCAGCCACCTATTGATTGGCGCGATTTGAACCAAACCAATGCGAATAGCACCGCGCCGAGCGCCAATGCCGCCGCCGCGACCAGCAACGGCAGCTGAAAAGACCCCGTCCGCTGGGCCAGTGGCGCCGCAAACAGCGGCCCGACGATCTGCCCTACTCCATAGGATGCCGTCGCGTAGCCGATCAGCCCGGCAGCCGCATTGCCGCGCAGCCGGCGCGCATCCCGCATGGCAAAAAGAGTGATCGCGGTAAACGGCATGCCCAGCAGCAGGCTTCCGAGCGCGAATCCGGCAATGCTCGGCCATGCCACCGACAGCACGACGCCCAGCGCCTGCAACGCGTAGGCGCAAGCCAGCAGTAGCCGGTTGTCCCAATGCGTCGGCGCGCGGGCCCCGATCAGCGCGCCCGGAATGATGGCCAGCCCGAACAGCGGCCAGAAGAAGTCCGGCCAGGGCGATCCCGGCAGCGCCTGCCGGGCGATCACCGGCAGGAAGGTGGCGGTAATGATGTAACCGAAGCCCGCCAGCCCATAGAGCGCGACCAGCCAGATCGCATCGCTGCGATCGGCCGGCCCGGCCGCGCGAACCGCCGCAGCAGGCGCCGGAGCGGCACCGCCACCTGCGGATGCCCGCTCGCCGTCGTCGAACACCCGCCAGATCACCGCGATCAGCACGACCGCCAGGATGCCAAGGCCGATCCACCCCGCCTCGGAACCCCAGCGCCCCAGCGCACCACCGAGCAGGCCCGTCATCGCGATGCCGATTCCCGGCCCGGTGTAGATCACGCCGGCCAGCGTCGGCGCGTTCGTCTCCGCCAGCCGGCGCAGGCCCCAGCCTGAGGCGAAGACGAAGACCCAGGCGCTCATCACGCCTGCCGCCGTGCGCAGCACGCCCCAGCTCGTGAAGCTGTGCAGCAAGCCCATGCCGATCAGCAGAGCGGCCGTGGCCACCAGCCCGCCCCGCACCATGCTCGACGCCTTGATGCCGATGGCGGCACAGCTCACCGCACCGAGGAAGTACCCCAGGTAGTTGAGCGACGCCAGAACCCCGCCCGCCGCCAGCTCCAGCTTTCCCTCGTGCAGCATGATGGGCAGCATGGGTGTGAAGGCAAAGCGCCCCAGGCCCATCGCCACTGCGAGGGTGACCATGCAGGCCAGCGCCGCGCGCCAGGCTCCGCGCCGGTCGCGTCCGATTTCCGACATTTCTTGCAGTCTCCGTTTATTCCAGCAGCGCGGCGGCCACCAGCTTCTTTGTATAGGGGTGCTCGGGCGCGTCGAGCACGCGCTCGACCGACCCTGTTTCGAGAATGGCCCCGTCCTTCATCACGATGACGTGGTGCGCCATCGCCCGGATCACCTCGACGTCGTGCGTGATCAGCAGATAGCTCAGCCCCCGCTCGCGCTGCAGGCGCTGCAGCAGGCTCAGCACCTGCTTCTGGATCGTCACGTCCAGCGCGCTGGTGGGCTCGTCGAGCACCAGCAGCTGCGGGTCGACGATCAGCGCGCGGGCAATCGCCAGACGCTGCCGCTGACCGCCCGAAAACTCGTGCGGATAGCGGTCGAGCAGCGAGGGGAACTGGGCCTCCGTCAGCCCGACATCGGCCAGCGCGACGAGTGCACGGGCACGGCGCGCCGCTGTGTCGAGTTCGGGCGCGTGCACGCGCAACCCCTCGCCCACGATCTGCTCCACCGTCATGCGCGGCGACAGCGACGAGAACGGGTCCTGGAACACCACCTGCATCACGCGGCGCAGGCCAAGATCGGAGGCGCGGTCGACCGCCCAGCCCTTGCCCGCGACCGTCAGCGCGCCCTGGTGCTTCAGCAGCCCCAGCGCCGCCAGCGCCAGCGTCGACTTGCCCGAACCCGACTCACCGACCACGCCGAGCGTCTCGCCCGGCACGATGCGGAAATCCGCCCCCTGCACCGCCACGAATTCGCCCTTGCGGAACCAGCCGGCGAAGCCCGGCTTCGGCACGGGATAGATCACGCGCAGGGCCTTGGCCTCGATCACTGGCGCCGCGTCAGCGCGCGCAGCGACGGCCGCCACGTTGCGCTCAGGATGACTGTCGATCAGCTTGCGCGTGTAGGGATGCTGCGGGGCATCGAACACAGGCGCCACCGCGCCATGCTCGACGATGTGGCCGTTCTCCATGACCACCACGCGATCGGCAAAACGCCGCACCAGGTTCAGGTCGTGCGTGATGAGGAGCACCGCCATGCCGTACTTGCGCTGCAGGTCGGCCAGCAATTCGAGGATCTGCGCGCGCACGGTCACGTCGAGCGCGGTGGTTGGCTCGTCGGCCAGCAACAGGCGCGGCTTGCAGGCCAGCGCCATCGCGATCATCGCGCGCTGGCGCTGGCCGCCCGAGAGCTGGTGCGGAAACGCCCTCGCCCGTCGCGCCGGCTCCGGGATGCCGGTGTCAGCCAGCAGCTGGACGGCCGCCGTCTGCGCGGCGCGGGCCGACAGCCCTTCGTGCAGTTCGAGCACCTCGGCGATCTGGTCGCCGACACTGTAGAGCGCATTCAACGCGGTCATCGGCTCCTGGAAGATCATCGCGATCTCCTTGCCGCGGATGCCGCGCAATTCGCGCTCGGGAATCGACAACAGGTCGCGCGCGCCCTGCGAGCGCCCGCCGCCAAAGAGCCGGGCAGTGCCAGAAAGATCGGCGTTCTGCACCAGCCGCAGCAGCGACAGCGCAGTGACCGTCTTGCCCGAGCCCGACTCGCCGACGAGCGCGAGCTTTTCGCCAGCGGCCATCTGGAAGTCGATGCCGTGCACGACCTCCTTGCCGCTGAATGCGACGCGCAGGCCCTTTACGTCGAGCAGGGGCTGGTTGGGTTGTTGTGAATCGCTCATCACTTGTCTGCCTTGCGCGGATCGAGCGCATCGCGCAGCGCGTCGCCCATGAAAGTCAGCAGCATCAGCGTGACGACTAGCACAACGAAAGTGGACAGCGAGATCCACCAGGCGTCGATGTTGCCCTTGCCCTGGCTCAGCAGCTCACCGAGCGACGGTGTGCCTGGCGGCACGCCAAGGCCGAGAAAGTCCAGAGAGGTCAGCGCCAGAATGGCCGCGCTCATGCGGAACGGCAGAAAGGTGACGACCGGCACCATGCTGTTGGGCAGGATGTGGCGCCACATGATCTGCAGATTGCCCACGCCGAGCGCCCGCGCCGCACGCACGTAGTCCATCTGCCGGTTGCGCAGGAACTCGGCGCGCACGTAGTCCGACAACCCCATCCAGCCGAACAAGCTCAGCAGGATCAGCAGCAGCGCCACGCTGGGCGTGAAGATCGCGCTGAAGATGATCAGCAGGTACAGCTCGGGCATCGCTCCCCAGATCTCGATCAGCCGCTGGAAGGTCAGGTCGATCTTTCCGCCGAAGAAGCCTTGCACCGCGCCAGTCGCGATACCCAGCACCACCCCTATTACCGTGAGCGCCAGCGCGAACAGCACGCTCACGCGAAAGCCGTAGATCAGCTGGGCCAGCAGGTCGCGGCCCCGCTCATCGGTGCCGAGCAGGTTCTCGCTCGACGGGGCCGCAGGGTTCGGAGGCTTCGAGAAATAGTTGAGCGTGGCCGGGCCATAGCGGTTGGGCGCATAGATCGCCCAGTTGCCGCCCTGGGTGATGCGCTGCTCGATGAACGGATCAAGGTAGTCGGCCGGCGTTTCGAAATCGCCGCCGAAGGTTTTCTCGGAATAGTCCCGCAGCACCGGGAAATAGGTCTTGCCTTCGTAGCGCACCACGAGCGGCTTGTCGGTGGAAAGCACGTCGGCGAAAAGGCTCAGCACCACCAGCGCCGAGAAGATCAACAGGCTCCAGAACCCCAGCGGATTGCGGCGAAAACGGCGCCAGGCGCGGCGGCCGGGGCTCACGGACACGACAGGCGCTTTAGTCAAACTTCACCCTCGGATCGACCCAGACATAGCAAAGATCGGAGATGAGCTTGGTCACCAGACCGATCAGCGTGAAAAGATAGAGCGTGCCCAGAAACACCGGGTAGTCGCGCCGCAACACGCTTTCGTAGCTGAGCAGGCCCATCCCGTCGAGCGAGAACAGCGTCTCGATCAGCAGCGCGCCCGAGAAGAAGGCGCCGATAAAGGCCGTCGGAAAGCCCGTGATGATCGGAATCAGCGCGTTGCGGAACACGTGCTTCCAGAGCACCTGGCGCTCGGCCAGTCCCTTGGCACGCGCCGTCAGCACGTACTGCTTGCGGATCTCTTCGAGGAAGGAGTTCTTGGTGAGCATCGCGGTAATCGCGAAACTGCCGAGCACCATCGCCGTCACCGGCAAGGTGATGTGCCACAGGTAGTCGACGATGCGCGCGCCCCAACTCAGCGACTCCCAGTTCGGTGAGGTCAGCCCGCGCAGCGGAAACCATTGCAGCTGGCCGCCGAAGATCACGAGCAGCGCCACGCCCAGCACAAAGCCCGGAATCGCGTAGCCAACGAGCACCAGCAGCGTCGTCAGAAAGTCGAAGCGCGAACCGGCGCGAACCGCTTTCGCAACGCCGAGCGGCACCGCTATCAGGTAGCTGATGAAGAAGGTCCAGAGCCCCAGGCTGATCGAGACCGGCAACTTCTCCTTGATGAGCTGCCACACGTCCTTGCTCTGGAAGAAGCTCTTGCCCAGGTCGAAGCGCGCGAACTGCTTGAGCATCTGCCAGAAGCGCTCGGGTGCCGGCTTGTCGAAGCCGTAGAGAGCCTTGATCTCCGCCACCTGCTTGGCGTCGAGGGAGCGCCCCGTGGGGCCACCCGAGAGGCGGTTTTCCTTGTTGGTCAGTTGCGACAGCAACTGCTCGGCCGGACCGCCCGGAACGAATTGAACGATGGCGAAATTGATCAGCAGCACCCCGAACAGCGTGGGAATGATCAGCAGAAGGCGTCGGAGCAGGTAGGCGGCCATGCGGTCTGTCTGTGTCTGTCGTCTACTTCGCTGCCGGGTCGATCCACCACGTCGTCAGCATCGCCGAGCCGGCGAGAAGACGTTGCGGCAATGGCGCTTCGGGGCGGCGCAGCTTGCGCTTGTGGGCAATGAAATATTGCTTGCCGTAGTACATCGGGATCACGTAATGCTGGTGGAGCAAGTAACGGTCCAGCAGCCGCGCGCCTGCTGCGAGCGACTTGCGGTCCGGGCTGTTGACGATCACTTCGAGAATCTCGTCGATCACCGGATCGCTGATGCCGCTGAGGTTCTGGCTCCCCTTTTCGTTGGCCGATTTCGAGCCGAAATCGTCGTACAGCTCGTTGCCCGGACTCGATGAGCCACCCGCGATGTTGATGACCATGTCGAAGTCGAGATCGTCCTGTTTCTTCTTTATCAGGCTCGGGTCGCGCAAGCGATAGTCCAGCGCGATTCCCAGCTTGGCGAGGTTGCGCGCGTAAGGCGCCAGCACCACGCCCGAACTGCGATCCCCAATGTCGAAATTGATGACGAAAGGCGTTCCGTCCCTGTCGCGCAAGGCGCCATCCCTGTATGTCCAGCCCGCCTCTCTAAGCAGCTCCTGCGCGCGAACGAGGTTGCGCCGCAGGCCTTCGGCGGTGTCTCCGCTGCTGGCGGGGCGCGGCAGTTCGCCCTTCGTGTTGTCGATGTATCGCTGCCTGTTCTTGAGGTGCTCGATCAGCACTTGCTCCTCGGGGCTGATCTCGGGCTGGGCCATGAGGTCATCGCTGTTCTGGAAGTAGCTCATCGTGCGGGCCCTGCGCCCGTAGAAGAGATGCTGGTTGAGCCAGTCGAAATCGAAGGCCAGCGCCAATGCCTGTCGCACGCGCATGTCCTGGAAGCGAGGCTGCCGCAGGTTGGGCGAGAGGCCCTGCATGCCGGTGAAGCGACGGTGCGAAATCTCTTCCTTGACCAGCTCGCCGGAATCGAAGCGCCGCCCCTTGTAGCGGCGCACCCAGGCGATGATCGAGCGTTCTTCCATCGCATCGAGTGAGCCGGCCTTGAGCGACTCTTCCTCTCCGAGTGCGTCCTTGAAGTATTGGTACGAAACCTCGCCGAAATTGAACATCCCCTTGCGCACCGGGAGATCGGCGGCCCAGTAGTCCGGCCGCCGACGGTACGAGATGTACTTCCCGAAGTCGACCTTGTCCACCACGTACGGCCCGCTGGCTATGGGCGGCTCGCTCACGATCTGGTCAAAGGGCTTGCCTTTGCCCCAGGCACTCGAGAAAACCGGCAGCTGGCCGATGATCATGTGCAGCTCGGAGTTCTGGCGCTTGAAGTCGAAGCGGATCGTGCGATCCCCCACCACCACGGCGCCCTTGATGTCAACCCAGTACGAGCGGAAGGTCGGCCCTGCCTGCTTGCTCATCAGGGTGTCGAAGGAGTACTTCACGTCCTTCGCGAGCACCGGGGAGCCATCGGAGAACTTGGCTTTCGGGTTCAGGCGGAAAGTGACGCTCAGGCGGTCTGCGGCAAGCTGCACGTCTTCGGCCAGCATGCCGTAGTTGGAGAAGGGCTCGTCTTCGCTCGGCGTCATCAGCGAATCGAAGATCAGGCCGTACTCGGAGAACACAAAACCATTGGCGCTGTAGCCCATGCCCTGCGGCGGCACACCCCGCAGCGTGAAGGGGTTGAGCTTGTCGAAGGTTCCGCTGGCCGAGAGGATCAGCTCGCCGCCCTTGGGGGCATCGGGATTCACGTAGTCGAAATTCTTGAACGACGCCGGGTACTTCGGCTCGTAACCCATGCCCAGACCATGCGCTGCCCACGAGGGGAGCGCCAAGAGAGCCAATATCAGAAGCAGCCAACCTCGCATGCGAGAATTCTGCCCAAGATTTTCACGAGGCAACTTCATGGGCTTTCTTTCCGGCAAAAAACTGTTGATCACCGGTGTGTTGAGCAATCGCTCCATTGCTTATGGCATTGCCAAGGCCTGTCATGAACAGGGCGCGGAGCTCGCCTTCAGCTATGTCGGCGAGCGATTCAAGGACCGTATCACCGAATATGCCGCAGACTTTGGCTCGAAGCTGATTTTCGATTGCGACGTGGGCGACGACGCGCAGATCGACAAGCTCTTTGCAGACCTCTCGCAGACCTGGCCGAAGTTCGACGGCTTCGTGCACAGCATCGGCTTCGCGCCGCGCGAGTCCATCGCGGGCGACTTCCTCGACGGGCTCTCGCGCGAAGGCTTCAAGATCGCGCACGACATCAGTGCGTACAGCTTTCCGGCCATGGCCAAGTCGGCCCTGCCCTACCTCAACGACAAGTCGGCCCTGCTCACGCTGACCTACCTGGGCGCCGAACGCGCGCTGCCCAACTACAACACCATGGGCCTGGCCAAGGCCTCGCTCGAAGCCTCGGTGCGCTACACCGCCGCCTCGCTCGGCCCGAAGGGCATGCGCGTGAACGGCATCAGTGCGGGCCCGATCAAGACGCTGGCAGCCAGCGGCATCAAGGGCTTCGGCAAGATGCTGGCGGCCGTGGCCGACGCCTCGCCCATCCGCCGCAACGTGACCATCGAGGAAGTCGGCAACGTGGCCGCCTTCCTGCTGAGCGACCTGGCCAGCGGCGTGACCGCCGAGATCACCTACGTGGACGGCGGCTTCAGCAATGTCGTCGGCGGGATGGCCGAGTAATCCTGCCATCGAGCCCCGACACGGCCACCAGATGGCCGTGCTGCGCTATTCATTTCATAGCATCGTGCTGAACCGACGCTCCCTCCTGCTTGCCGCTTTCGGCGCGGTCACCGCGCCTGCCGCGTTCGCGCGCGAGGCGGCGCCCTCGCTGATGCTGGCCGACGTCTACCGCCCCGGCATGTCGCTGCACGACTACTGGGTCAGCGAGAAGTACGACGGGGTACGCGGCTACTGGGACGGCAAGCAGCTTTGGACACGCGGGGGCGAACGGATCGTGGCGCCGGCATGGTTCACCGCACCGCTGCCGAAGCAACCCCTCGATGGCGAACTGTGGGTGGGCCGCGGCCAGTTCACACGCGCCGTCTCCACGGTGCGCAGCCAGACGCCCAATGACATCGCCTGGCGCGAAATGCACTTCATGGTGTTCGACCTGCCCGCGCAGGGCGGCGACTTCTCGACGCGCCTCGCCGTGCTGCGCAAGCTGCTGCCAATTACCGACGCGCCATGGGTCGTCGTGGTTCCGCAGGAACGCGCAACCACGCACGCCGCATTGCAGGCGCTGCTCGACAAGACAGTAAAGATGGGGGGCGAGGGCCTGATGCTCCATCGCGGCAGCTCCCAATACCGTGGCGAGCGCAACAGCGACTTGCTGAAGGTCAAGCCCTACGAAGACGCCGAAGCCCGCGTGGTCGAGCACGTGCCCGGCAAGGGCAAGCACAGTGGCCGGCTCGGCGCGCTGGTGGTCGAGACGGCCGACGGCAAGCGCTTCAAGCTCGGCACCGGACTGACCGACGCGGAACGCGAGAGCCCGCCCGCCGTCGGCAGCTGGGTGACCTACCGCTACAACGGCACCACCGCCAAGGGCCTGCCCCGCTTCGCGCGCTTCATGCGGGTGCGCGAAGGTTAGGCCGGCCCGTCCGGCCGGCCTGCTTCCTTACTTCACTTCCCTGACGCAGTCCGCGTAGTAGCGCTTCTTGCCCGTCTCGTCGACGCGCGCAACCAGGCCGTGGATGTCGGTCTCGAAGCCCGGGCACTGCGTGTTGAACTCGCGCGAGAACTTGAGGTAGTCGACGATCTTCTTGTTGAACACCTCGCCCGGAATCAGCAGCGGAATGCCCGGCGGGTAAGGCGTGATCAGGCTGGTGGTGATGCGGCCTTCGAGCTCGTCGATTTCCACGCGCTCAGTCTTGCGGTGCGCGATGTGGGCGAAGGCGTCGCTGGGCTTCATGGCCGGCGTCAGGTCGCTCAGGTACATCTCGGTCGTGAGGCGGGCCACGTCGTAGCGCGCATACAGCTGGTGGATGTGCTGGCACAGGTCGCGCAGGCCGAGGCGTTCGTAGCCCGGATGCTGCTGGCAGAACTCGGGCAGGATGCGCCACATCGGCTGGTTGCGCGCGTAGTCGTCCTTGAACTGCTGCAGCGCCGTCAGCAGCGTGTTCCAGCGGCCCTTGGTGATGCCGATGGTGAACATGATGAAGAAGCTGTAGAGCCCGGTCTTCTCCACGATCACGCCATGCTCGGCGAGGAACTTGGTCACCACGCTGGCCGGGATGCCGGTTTCGGCGAAGTTGCCTTCGAGGTCGAGACCCGGCGTGACGATGGTCGACTTGATCGGGTCGAGCATGTTGAAGCCGTCGGCCAGCTCGCCGAAGCCGTGCCAGTTGCGCGGAGACTTCTTGTTCTTGGGCTTGCCGTTCTTCTCGCCCTGCATGATCCAGTCGTCGGCGCGGCCGATGCCTTCTTCGACGAGCTTCTCGGGGCCCCAGACCTTGAACCACCACTCGTCCTTGCCGAACTCTGCCTCGACCTTGCGCATGGCGCGGCGGAAGTCGAGCGCCTCGAGGATGCTTTCTTCCACCAGCGCGGTGCCTCCGGGCGGCTCCATCATGGCGGCGGCCACGTCGCAGCTCGCGATGATCGCGTACTGCGGGCTGGTCGACGAGTGCATCAGGTAGGCCTCGTTGAACAGGTCGCGGTCGAGCTGACGGTTCTGCGAGTCCTGCACCAGCACATGGCTGGCCTGGCTGATGCCGGCCAGCAGCTTGTGCGTCGACTGCGTGGCGAACACCAGCGATTCCTTCGGGCGCACGCGGCGCTTGCCCATCGCGTGATAGGCGCCATAGAACGGGTGGAAGGCCGCGTGAGGCAGCCACGCCTCGTCGAAGTGCAGCGTGTCGACGTAGCCGTCGAGCATGTTCTTGATGGTCTCGGTGTTGTAGATCACGCCGTCGTAGGTCGACTGCGTGAGCGTCATCACGCGCGGCTTGACCTTGTCGGGGTCCACGTCGGCCAGCAGCGGGTTGGCCTTGATCTTGGCCTTGATGGCGCTCTGCTCGAACTCGCTCTTGGGAATGGGGCCGATGATGCCGAAGTGATTGCGCGTGGGCTTCATGAACACCGGAATCGCGCCGGTCATGATGATCGCGTGCAGGATCGATTTGTGGCAGTTGCGGTCGACCACCACCACGTCGCCTGGCGCCACCGTGTGGTGCCACACCATCTTGTTGCTGGTGCTGGTGCCGTTGGTCACGAAGAAGCAGTGGTCGGCGTTGAAGATGCGCGCCGCATTGCGTTCGCTGGCCGCCACCGGGCCGGTGTGGTCGAGCAGCTGGCCCAGTTCCTCGACCGCGTTGCAGACGTCGGCGCGCAGCATGTTCTCGCCGAAGAACTGGTGGAACATCTGGCCCACCGGGCTCTTCAGGAACGCCACGCCGCCCGAGTGGCCCGGGCAGTGCCACGAATAGGAGCCGTCTTCCGCGTAGTCGATCAGCGCCTTGAAGAACGGCGGCTGCACGCCCTCGAGGTAGCTCTTGGCCTCGCGGATGATGTGGCGCGCCACGAATTCGGGGGTGTCCTCGAACATGTGGATGAAGCCGTGCAGCTCGCGCAGGATGTCGTTCGGGATGTGGCGCGAGGTCTTGGTCTCGCCGTAGATGTAGATCGGCACGTCGGCGTTCTTGCGCCGCACTTCGCCGATGAAGTTGCGCAGGTTCAGCACGGCCGGGTCGAGGTCGGGGCCGACCGTGAACTCCTCGTCGTCGATCGACAGGATGAACGCGCTGGCACGGCTTTGCTGCTGGGCGAACTGGCTCAGGTCGCCGTAGCTCGTGACGCCCAGCACCTCGAAGCCCTCGCTTTCGAAGGCCTGCGCGAGCGCGCGAATGCCGAGGCCCGAGGTGTTTTCGGAGCGGAAGTCCTCGTCAATGATGACGATGGGAAAGCGGAATTTCATGAGCGGGGCTCCGGGCAGGCTGACAGACAGGCAATAAGGCGAGGCGCGAAGTGTACGGAATTCGGATGACGAATCTGGTCAGGCTCGTGCAAGCCATTCGGGCCTGTCCGGCATGGTCCCTTTCGTCGGCTCGGGCGCAGTACCCCTACGCAGGGCAAGCGCTTGGAGCAGATGCATCAGAATGGCGCGCATCGAATAAGGAAAAGAGGAGTCGACATGGCGAATTCCACCGTCTGGTGGCTGATTGCGGGGGTAGCCATCGTGGTTGAGTTGCTCTCGGGCACCGTCTATCTGCTGCTGCTGGCCGCCGGTTTCGCGGCCGCGGCAATTGCGGCGCACCTGGGCTTCGGCACCGTCACCCAACTGATCGTGGCCTCGGTCATCGGCGTGGGCGCCGTGCTGACCTGGTACTCGATCCAGCGCAAGCGCCCCCCTGCCCCGCCCACCGGAACCAACCGCGACGTGAACCTCGACATCGGCGAGACCGTTCACGTCGATGCCTGGAATGCCGACGGCACGGCAACCGTGCGCTACCGGGGTGCGCAATGGACGGTGGTCCAGCGCGCAGGCCGCACGCCGTCGACCGGCGAGCACCGCGTGGTCGAAGTCATCGGCAGCCGGCTGGTCGTCGACAAGGTTTAGTCAATACGTAGAACTCAGAAAAGGAAGCGCACCATGGAATTTTCGGTCCCACTCATCATCCTGGTCATCGCGATCATCTTCATCAGCCAGTCGGTGAAGTTCGTGCCGCAGCAGAACGCCTGGGTGCGCGAGCGCCTCGGCAAGTACCACGGCACCATGACGCCCGGCCCCAACTTCCTGATTCCGTTCATCGACCGGGTGGCCTACAAGCACAGCCTGAAGGAAATCCCGCTCGACGTGCCGAGCCAGATCTGCATCACGCGCGACAACACGCAGCTGCAGGTCGACGGCATCCTGTACTTCCAGGTGACCGATCCGATGCGCGCGAGCTACGGCTCGTCGAACTACATCGTGGCCGTGACGCAACTCGCACAGACCTCGCTGCGCAGCGTGATCGGCAAGCTGGAGCTCGACAAGACCTTCGAGGAACGCGACGTCATCAACGCCCAGGTGGTTGCCGCCATCGACGAGGCCGCGCTCAACTGGGGCGTGAAGGTGCTGCGCTATGAAATCAAGGACCTGACGCCGCCGAAGGAAATCCTGCTGGCCATGCAGGCACAGATCACGGCCGAGCGCGGCAAACGCGCGCTGATCGCGGCCTCGGAAGGCCGCCGCCAGGAGCAGATCAACATCGCCACCGGCGAACGCGAGGCCTTCATCGCCCGCTCCGAAGGCGAGAAGCAGGCGCAGATCAACAACGCCCAGGGTGAAGCCGCCGCCATTACCGCAGTCGCCACCGCAACGGCGGATGCCATCGAACGCGTGGCCGCGGCCATCCGCCAGCCGGGCGGCGAACAGGCCGTGCAGTTGAAGGTGGCCGAGCGCGCGGTCGACGCCTACGGCAAGGTCGCGGCCGATTCCAAGACCACCCTGATCGTGCCAAGCAACATGAGCGAGACCGCCGCGCTCATCGCGTCGGCCATGCGCATGGTCCAGGCAGGCAAGCCGTCGAATCCGACCTGAACTGACTGCTACAATCGTGGGCTCAGGAGCGGTGGATGAGCGGTTTAAGTCGCACGCCTGGAAAGCGTGTGAGGGTTAATAGCCCTCCGCGGGTTCGAATCCCGCCTGCTCCGCCAGAGATTGATTGTTCGTAACCGTTCGCGAACATGAAGACAAAGCAAGAAGCCCAAGTTGCCACAAGCACTTGGGCTTTTTTGTCGTCTGGCCCAACCAGACTTGAAAGGCAGTGCGTTGCTTTGCAACAACTTGACTCCCGAACTCAGACACTTTCTTCTGGCAGTACCATCCAAAGGTTTTCATTTCAAGCCCACAAAGGAGCCTCGATGGCCGGACAACCGAAAACCCAGCCGCGTGGCAAGACACCGCTGGACCGCACCCTCGAAAAGAGCGAGCAGGTGGCTGCCGACGTGCAACGGGCATCGGACAACCTCGCCGTGGTGAATACGGTGCTCGAACAGGAACTGCCCGAAGAAGTGCAGGTTGGCGAGGTGGCACAGGCCATCGAACACACCAGCCAGCTGGAAGAGAAGCTGGCCAAGTCCGCCGAGAAGCTGGCCGAGGTCAATGCCGCGCTGAGCGAGGAAATCGAGAAGCGTCTCGAGGTCACGGCTGAGCGCGACGAAAGCCAGGCTCTGGCCGAGAAGCTCAAGGCAAAGATCCGCGCCGAAAGCTCCGACTGACCGGCGCGCAATACGCCGTCCGTATCCTTTCTCCTACGCTGCATCAGCGTCAGGCACGCTACGCTATTGGTTCTCAAAGCGAAACCACGGCATGGCCCTCATCACGTTCCTCGTCGAGGACAACAAGACCATCAGGGATAACCTGGTCCCGGCACTCGAGGACTTGGTCAACGGCCGCGTGGTCGGCTTCGCCGAAACCGAAACGGAAGCCCTTGCATGGCTCGCGGCGCATCCTGATGACTGGCAGCTCCTGATCGTCGACCTGTTCCTGAAGGAAGGCTCCGGTCTCGGCGTGCTGGGCGGCTGCAAGACCCGCAAACCCAGCCAGCGAGTGGTCGTGCTCAGCAACTACGTGACGGCGGATATCCGGGCGCGCTGCACGGCGCTCGGCGCCGATGCGGTGTTCGACAAGTCACGCGACCTCGATGCCTTCATCGAGTACTGCAATGCCAACCGCCCATCGGGCCTTGCTCCGCTCTGAACTCTGAATAAGCCGCCTTCGAAGCGGCCATGAAAAAAGGGCCCGAAGGCCCTTTTCTCTTTTGCGGATAACCGCAGGTTTGCCGAAATGAATCAGCGCACCACGGCGATCTGCGTGCGTGCACCACCCTTGTAGGTGTACAGCGTCAGGGCACCGTTCTTGATGTCGCCCTTTTCGTCGAAGGCGATCGGGCCGGTCACGCCCTTGTATTGCACCTTGCCAACTTCAGGCAGGTACTTGGCGGGGTCGGACGAACCGGCCTTCACCATGGCTTCGGCCAGCACGTTGACCGCGTCGTACACGTACGGTGCATAGATCTGCACTTCGACGCCGTTCTTGGTCTTGAACTTGGCCTTGAAGTCTTCCAGCGGCTGCTTGAAGTCGCCGTCCACACCGCCGGCTTCGGCGCAAACAACCATCTCTTCGCCGATGGCATCGCCAGCCAGCTTCGGCAGTTCGCTGGTGCACAGGCCGTCGCCGCCCATGAACTTGACGTTCAGGCCGAGTTGCTTGACCTGCTTGAGCATCGGGCCGCCAACGGCGTCCATGCCGCCGAAGAACAGCACGTCGGGCTTGGAGGCCTTCAGCTTGGTCAGGATGGCGTTGAAGTCGGTCGACTTGTCGGTGGTGAACTCGTGGCCCACGATGGTGGCGCCAGCGGCCTTGGCCGACTTCTCGAACTCTTCGGCAACGCCTTGGCCGTAGGCGGTACGGTCGTCGATCACGGCAATGTTCTTGCCCTTGAGCGTTTCGACTGCGTACTTGCCCAGCGTGCCGCCGAGTTGCGTGTCGTCAGCCACCACGCGGAACGTGGTCTTGAAGCCTTGACGCGTGTACTTCGGGTTGGTGGCCGAAGGCGAGATCTGCGGAATGCCGGCGTCGCTGTAGAGCTTCGAGGCGGGGATGGTGGTGCCCGAGTTCAGGTGACCGACCACGCCGTTGACCTTCTCGTCCACGAGCTTCTGGGCCACAGCCGTGCCCTGCTTCGGATCGCCTGCGTCGTCTTCGGCGATCAGTTCGAACTTGGCAACCTTGTCGCCGATCTTGAGGCCCTTTGCATTCAGGTCTTCGATGGCCATCTTGGCGCCGAACTCGTTGTCCTTGCCGAGGTGGGCGATGGCACCGCTGGTCGGTCCCACGTGACCGATCTTGACGACCAGGGTTTCTCCGGCAGGTGCGGGTGCAGGTGCAGCCGGGGCCGCAGCCGTTGGCGCGGGCGCTGCAGCGGGAGCAGCAGCTTCTTCCTTCTTGCCGCAAGCCACGAGCGTGATTGCAGCCAGTGCGACCGCAGTCCATTTCAATTGCATGAGAACCTCCAGAACTTGGATGAAAAGAATAAAAAACCGGTCGTGTGATCCGGGCGCGCTGACCTCGCAAGTTTCGCGCCGCGGACCAGCGGCACCCTCACGCCCTTCCGACCTGCGGCGCAGTTTAGCCGAGGATTCAGGCTCCGGAAGCTGGCGTAGACCCTGTGTTTTCGCTGAGTTCGGCGGCCATGGCCTCGATCACCAACGCACGCAAAACGGCTTCGATTTCATTGCGCAAACGCGGCACCATCGCATCGAGTTGATGCTGAACGGCAGCTGACACGGTGTCGCTCAAACGCTCTTCCAGAGACAGGTCGACGCGCTGCAGAACGCGGTGCAGCAACTGCTCTTCGAGGCTGACGATTTCCGCCTGCGAAAGCTGCGCGGCCGGCGGCAATGCCATGGCACTCGCCGGGTCGGGCTGGGGCGTCGGTGCGGCCTGCGGCTCGGGGATCGCGGGCTCCTCCGGGATCTCGAGCACCGTGGTCAGCGTGGGAACGAACCGGGGCGGCGTGCGCAGTGTGCTGGCCATGTCAGGGATTCTTTGCGAAGTCGTGCGGCTGGATGGTGTAGCCACGATCGGCATAGTGGCGCCAGCGCGAACGACCGACCTGGCGGTCGTTGGCCTCGTCGCTCACGATATCGATCATGCGTTCATAGCGCTCGAAGCCCGCAGGCACTTCGAGGCCCAGATTCACCAGCATTTCGCGGTGCGGCAGCGAGGCCGCATCAGCGCCCTGCGCCGACAGAACGACGGGCGAACGCGCGACCACATGAGCCGGCGCATCGCCTCGGCAGTGCGCGACGAAGTCCACCGGCGACAGCTGCCAGAGTGCCGCATCCACCGCGTCGAGCGCCTGCGCATCGCCCACGACTACCACGCGCAGGCCGCGCGCGTTCACGGCCTTGCGAACCAGCCGGCAGGCGTAGTTCAGCTTGTCACGCGCGTTGTAGTGAAAGCCGATTTCCGTCACTTCGTGGCCCGAGCCTTTTTGGCCGGAGCTCCAGGGGTCTTGGTTTTCTTGGCCTTGCCGGTCTTGGCGTCGCCGCTGGCCGCGCGACTCGTCAGGTACGACACCAGCAAGCCCACCGGCCGCCCGGTCGAACCCTTTGCCGCGCCGCTCTTCCACGCAGTGCCCGCGATGTCCAGATGCGCCCAGGCGAAGTCGCCCGCAAAGCGCTGCAGGAACTTGGCGGCAGTGATGGCGCCACCCGCGCGGCCGGCAATGTTGGCCACGTCGGCGAAGTTGCTCTTGAGGCCCTCCGCGTAGTCGTCGTCGAGCGGCAGGCGCCAGCAGCGGTCTTGCGAGGTCTCGCCAGCGGCTTCGAGCGCCGCGGCCAATGCTTCGTTGGTCGAGAACAGGCCGCTGCGCACGCCGCCCAGGGCCACCACGCAGGCGCCCGTCAGCGTGGCGATGTCGATCACCGCCGCCGGCTCGAAGCGCTTGGCATAGGTCAGCGCGTCGCACAGGATGAGCCGGCCTTCTGCGTCGGTGTTGAGCACCTCGATGGTCTGGCCGCTCATGCTGGTCACCACGTCGCCCGGCTTCACCGCACGGCCGTCGTTCATGTTCTCGCACGAAGGAATGAGGCCGACGACGTTGATGGCGGGCTGGATGTCGCCGAGCGCGCGGAAGGTGCCAAGCACGCTGGCCGCACCGCACATGTCGAACTTCATTTCGTCCATTTCGGCAGCGGGCTTGAGCGAGACGCCGCCGGTGTCGAAGGTGATGCCCTTGCCGACCAGCACCACGGGCGCCTGGTCCTTGGGCGCCCCGTGGTAGCGCAGCACGATGAAGCGCAGCGGCTCCGCCGAGCCCTGTGCCACGGCGGCAAAGGAGCCCATGCCGAGCTTTTCGACTTCCTTCGGACCCAGCACCTCGCACTTGATGTTCGGCAGCTTGGCCAGCCCCTTGGCGGCCTCGGCCAGCAGCGTGGGCGTGGCATGGTTGGCGGGTCGGTTGCCCCACTCCTTGGCCAGTTCGATGCCCGCGACAGTGGCACGGGCGGCGTCGAAGGCGCCGGTGACGGCGGCGGCATCAGCCACGCCGACGGTCAGGTGGCGGATGCTGCGGGGTTCGGCCTTCGACTTGGTGGCGGTGTAGACATAGCTGGCGTCAGCCGCCGCCGTGACGGCGCTGGCCACCGCCGCGCCTTCGGCAGGCTGGGCGAACACCACGGTCACGCGCTTGGGGGCCTGGGCCTTGGCCGAATTGACCGCCGCGACCACGCCGCTGCGAACCGAGGCGGGCTTGCCGTCACCGATGGCGGCGAGCACCACGCGGGACGCCACGACGTCTTCCGGACGGTAAAGCCCCAGCAGCTTGCCGGCCTTGTCGGGCAGGTCGCCGGCCTTGCGGGCACTGGCGGCGAGCACCGACAACGGGTCTTTGGAGGTAAGAGGAGCGCTGCCGACGAGCACGATCAGGACATCGGATTTCTCGGCTGCGGCCTGGGCGACGGTGAGGGTCTTGAGTTGAAAGTCCATAATCCTTTTTTTCCTCGAACGATGTTATTCCATTCTTCCCTACGCAAGGAGCTGTCCCGCAGCTTCGGAGCGACCCTCGTGGTACTGGTCACCATCGTGATGACCATGATGCTCATCCGTACCCTCGGGCTCGCGTCCAAGGGCAGTGTGAACCCGCAGGAGGTGTTCCTGGTGATGGCCTACACGGTGCTCGGCTACATGCCGACCATCCTGAGCCTGAGCCTGTTCATCGCCATCGTCGGCACCCTGTCGCGCATGTACCGCGACAGCGAAATGGTGATCTGGTTTTCCAGCGGGCGGGGCCTGACCGACTTCATCAAGCCACTCTTCCGCTTCGCCTGGCCGGTGCTGATCCTGATCGCGGTGATGGCGCTGGTAGGCTGGCCGTGGGCCAACTCGCAGACCATTGGCATGCGCAAGCAGTACGAGCAGCGCAGCGACATCGAGCGGGTGGCGCCAGGTGAGTTCCGTGAATCCGCTGGCCGGGTGCGCGTGTTCTTCATCGACAAGGAGACGCCGGACAACTCCAAGGCCACCAACGTCTTCATCTGGTCGATCGAGCGCAACATGCAGATCACGACCTCGGCGCGCAGCGGCAGCATCGAGAACATCGGCGATTCGCGCTACCTGCTGCTCAACAGCGGCCAGCGGCTCGAGCAGCCCATGACAAACACCGGCCTGAAGATCAGCGAGTTCAAGACTTACGGCACCCGGGCAGGCGGCAACAGCGGCCTGGTCAACGACGCGACACCGCCGCGCGCGCGCAGCACGCTGTCCCTGCTGCCCGACACCAGCGACCCCAGCCGCGGCGAACTGGCCTGGCGCATCGGCATGCTGCTGACGGCCATCAACTTCGTGCTGCTGGCGCTGAATGTATCCAGCGCCAACCCGCGCGTCGGCCGAAGCGGCAACCTGCTTCTCGCGCTGTTCGCGTTCGTCGTGTACTACAACATGCTCAACCTGGGCCAAAGCTGGATCAGCTCGGGCAAATACAGCATGGGCAGTTTCATGCTGCTGTTGCATGGCGGCGTGCTGCTGATCAACCTGGCATGGCTCGGCGTTCGCCAGAACAACTGGGGCCGGCGATCAAAGCAAAGCCCGTCCGCCGCCGTGCTGCCCACACCCAAGATCGAACCCACGTGAAAACGATAAGACGCCTGATCTACGTGGAGGTGCTGAAGGCCGTTGCGTTCGTGACGCTCGGCTTCCTGAGCCTCTTTTTCTTCTTCGACTTCGTCGACGAACTGCAATCCATCGGCAAGCCGGACAGCCTCAACTACGGGCCCGCACAGGCGCTGGCCTACGTGATGCTGCTGGTGCCGAGCCACCTCTACGAACTGCTGCCGATCACGGTGCTGATCGGCTCCATCTTCGTGATGGCCCGGCTGGCGCAAAGCTCCGAATACACCATCCTGCGCACCAGCGGGCTGGGGCCCTGGCGCGCGCTGCGCACCCTGCTGCTGCTGGGCGTCGGCTTCGTCGTGCTGACCTTCGCCGTCGGCGACTATGTCGCCCCGGCCTCCGAGCGCACGGGGCAACTGCTCAAGGCCAAGTACCAGGGCATCTATTCGCTGGCGGGCAACACGGGCGCCTGGCTCAAGGAAAAACGGGGCAATGTCTCGTACGCGGTGAACGTGCTGTCCATCGACCGCAAAGGCGCGCTGAAGAGCCCGCGCATCTTCGAATTCGACGACAACGGCTACATCAGCACCCAGATCACCGCAGGCTCGGCCCGCATCGGCGACGGGCACTGGATGCTCACCGACGTGGAAGAGCAGAAGTACGACACGCGCGGCGCGGCCGACCAGGCCCGCATCGCCACGACCAAGACCCCGCAGCTGAACTGGGCCACCTCGCTGACCAGCGAAATGGTCTCGGTCGCGCTCCTGCGCCCCGACCGCATGAGCACGATCGACCTGTTCGACTACATCCGCCACCTCGACGCCAACGGCCAGACCGCGCAGCGCTACGAGATCGAGTTCTGGCGCAAGGTGTTCTACCCGCTCTCGTGCCTGGTGATGGTGGTGCTCGCCCTGCCCTTCGCCTACCTGCACTTCCGCCAGGCCGGTATCACCACCTACGTGTTCGGCGGCGTGATGATCGGCATCAGCTTCTTCCTGCTGAACAACGTGTTCGGCTACCTCGGCAACCTCAGCAACTGGTCGCCATGGCTCACGGCGGCGGCGCCGGGCATGATTTATTCGGTGATGTCGTTGACGGCCTTCAGCTGGCTGGTCTTGCGACGATGACCCAGGGCATCGTTTTACTGGCGCACGGTTCGCGCGACGATCGCTGGCGCGAGCCCATCGAGGCCGTGGCCGAACGCGTGTGCAAAAACGAGCCGAATGCCCGCGTGGCCTGCGCCTACATGGAGCTGGCCACGCCCGACCTGCCCACGGCGACGGCGGCGCTGATTGCCAGCGGCGCCACCGCTATCCGCGTGGTTCCGCTGTTCCTGGGCATGGGCAAGCACGCCCGCGAAGACCTGCCGCACCAACTCGAGGCACTGCGCCAGAAATGGCCCGCCATTGACTTTTCGCTCGCGCGCATCGTGGGCGAAGAGCCCGAACTGGTCGATCTCCTGGCCAGAATTGCGGTCAAATAGTGATCATCCGGCAATTTCGATAGATTCCGAAGGCATAATGAATTCCGTAATAAGACGGAATTTGATATGAATCTGCATCAGTTCAAGTTTGTTCAGGAGGCCGTGCGGCGCAACCTGAACCTCACCGAGGCGGCCAAGGCGCTCCACACCTCGCAACCCGGTGTCTCCAAGGCCATCATCGAGCTCGAGGAAGAACTGGGCGTTGAAATCTTCGCGCGCCACGGCAAGCGGCTCAAACGCGTTACCGAGCCGGGCCAGCACGTCATCGCCAGCATCGAACTCATCATGCGCGAGGTGGGCAATCTCAAACGCATCGGCGAACAGTTCAGCGCGCAGGACAGCGGCACCCTCTCCATCGCCACCACCCATACGCAGGCGCGCTACGTGCTGCCCGTGCCCGTGGCGAACCTGCGCGAGGCCTATCCCAAGGTCAACGTGAGCCTGCACCAGGGCTCGCCCGACCAAGTGGCTCGCATGGTGATCGACGAGATCGCCGAGATCGGCATCGCCACCGAATCGCTCGACGGCTACGCCGAGCTGGTGACCCTGCCCTGCTATGAATGGCAGCACGTTCTGGTGCTGCCCAAGGACCATCCGCTGGCCGCCAAGGAGCGCATTTCGCTCGAAGACCTGGCGAGCGAGCCGATCATCACGTACCACCCCTCGTTCACCGGCCGCACGCGCATCGACCATGCGTTCGCACAGAAAAAGCTCACGCCCCGCATCGCGCTCGAAGCCATCGACTCCGACGTGATCAAGACCTATGTGCGCCTCGGGCTGGGCGTGGGCATCGTGGCCGAAATGGCCGTGCGCGACGAGTCGAACGCCGACCTCGTGGTGCGCCCGATGGGGCATGTGTTCGGCCAGAATATTGCGCGTGTCGCGTTCAAGCGCAGCGCCTATCTGCGCAACTTCGTCTTCAAGTTCGCCGAGCTGCTGTCCGACCGCCTCGACCGCAACCTGATCGCCAAGGCCCTGAGCGGCCACCAACAAGACTACGAGCTATGAGCACAGTTCAATCCCCACGCACGCCCGACATCGTCACCAAGCTGCCGGCCGTCGGCACCACCATCTTCACCGTGATGTCGGCGCTGGCCGCCGAGAAGAACGCGGTCAACCTGGGCCAGGGCTTTCCGGATTTCCACTGCGATCCGAAGCTGCTCGAAGACGTCACGGCCGCCATGGCCGCGGGCCACAACCAGTACCCGCCGATGCCCGGCATCCCGGCGCTGCGCGACGCCATCGCCGCGAAGATCTCGGCGATGTACGGCTACAGCTACAGCGCGGCCGCGGAAATCACCGTTACCGCCGGCGCCACGCAGGCCATCATCACCGCCATCCTCGCCATCGTGCGCCCGGGCGACGAAGTGATCGTGCTGGAACCCTGCTACGACAGCTACGTGCCCAACATCGAGCTGGCCGGCGGCAGCGTGGTGCGCGTACCGCTCACGCCGGGCACCTTCCGCCCCGACTTCGACAGGATCGCCGCAGCGCTCACTCCGCGCACGCGCGCCATCATCATCAACACGCCGCACAACCCGAGCGCCACGGTCTGGACCGAAGCCGAGATGCGGCAGCTCGAAGAACTGCTCGCCCCCACCGACGTGTTCGTGATCAGCGACGAGGTCTACGAGCACATGGTGTTCGACAGCGCCCGCCACGAAAGCGTGGCCCGCTTCCCGGGCCTGGCAGCGCGCAGCTTCATCGTCAGCAGCTTCGGCAAGACGTACCACGTCACCGGCTGGAAGGTCGGCTACGTGGCCGCGCCGGCCCCGCTGATGGCGGAGTTCCGCAAGGTGCACCAGTTCAACGTGTTCACCGTGAACACACCGATGCAGCATGCGCTTGCGCAGTACATGGGCGAGCCGGCGCCGTACCTCGAACTGCCGGCCTTCTATCAGCGCAAGCGCGACTTGTTCGCGGCGGGCCTGGCCGAAAAAACCCGCTTCAAGCTGCTGCGCAGCGAAGGCAGCTACTTCCAGTGCGTCGACATCTCGGCGGTGAGCGACCTGTCCGAAGCCGAGTTCTGCCTGTGGCTCACGCGCGAGATCGGCGTGGCGGCGATCCCGCTGTCGGCTTTCTACGGCGACGGCTTCGACCAGCGCGTGGTGCGCTTCTGCTTCGCCAAGAAGGACGAGACGCTGCTCGCCGCGCTGGAGCGCCTCGCGCGGCTCTGACGCCTGCGGCAGCCGCACGTCGATGACGAAACAGCCCACCACCATCATCAGGCTCGTTTTCAGCCTGGTCGGCGCGCTGCTGTGCGGCATTGCCCTGCTGCTGTACCAGCATACGTCGGCCTTCATCGCGTCGGCCAGCCGCACGCAGGGCGAAGTCCTGCGGCTGCTCCACGTGGAAAGCTCGAAGAGCAACAGTTCGGGCACCTGGAAGCCGCTGGTGCGCTTCAAGGCGCCGGGCGGCGAGATCATCGAGTTCACGCCGTCGAGCAGCAGCAACCCGCCAGCCTACGACGTCGGCGAGAAAGTCGACGTCTTCTTCGATCCACGCAACCCGCAGGACGCCATGCTGAACGGCTTCTTCTCGCTGTGGGGCGGCGCCGTCATCACCGGTGGCATTGGCCTCGTTTTCCTGCTCGTCGCGGTGGCGATGCTGTTCCTGCCTGCGCAGGCGCCGGCAACGCGCCGACGGCCAGGGTAGGACGTTCACCGACCACCGAAGGGGCGGCTCTCCGGCGATCCGCGCGACATGTCAGGGGGAGCATGAAAGCTCGTCACAACAACCGCCCTGGAGAAAACATGTCGCTCTCGTTCATTCTGCTGATCGTCCTGATCCTGATATTGATCGGCGCGCTGCCGAGTTGGGGATACAGCCGGGCCTGGGGCTATGGTCCCAGCGGCGGTGTCGGCCTGGTCGTGCTGATCGTCGTGATCCTGGTTCTCATGGGACGCATATAGGCCCAGGCACACCGTAAAGAAAAAGCCCGCGCAAGCGGGCTTTTTTTCGTCCACTGCGGCCAGCGGATCAGGCCTGCAACTGCGCCCAGGCCTTGTCGAGCCGCTTCACGCTCACCGGTTGCGGCGTGCGCAGCTCCTGTGCGAAGAAGCTCACGCGCAGTTCTTCGAGCAGCCAGCGGAACTCGAGCATGCGGTCGTCCACCACGCCCTTGCGTTCGGCCACAAGGCGCCAGTAGCGCTGATCCTGCGGCTTCAGCTCCGCGAGCTTGGCGGCGTCGCGCGCCGGGTCGGCGCGCAGCTTGTCGAGCCGCAGCACGATGGCCTTGAGGTAGCGCGCGAAGTGCTGCAGCTGCGTCCACGGCGCATCGGCGATGAAGCGCTTGCCGACGAGGCGCTGCAGTTGCTGCGCGGCGTCCTGCACGGCGTCGGGCTGGATCTTCGTGTCCTTGATCTTACGCGCGGCCGCCGCGTATTCAATGAGGATGGTCGACGCGAGCCGGGCCACCTCGTTGGCAATCAGCGTGAGGCGGCCACGCCCCTCCTCCAGCCGGCGCTTGAACGCGAACTCGTCGGTCGGCAGCGGCTCCTGCAGGAAGGCGCGGTCGATCGCCACATCGATGATCTGCGTACGCAGCTCTTCGGAGGTGCCGAGCGGCATGTAGGCCACCGACATCTTCTGCAGGTCGGGAATGTTCTTCTCGAGGTACTTGAGCGCGTCTTTCAGCTGCAGCGCGAACAGGCGGCGCAGGCCGGCGCGGTGCTTGGCGGCTGCCACGGCGGGCTCGTCGAACACCTCGATGGTCACCGCGTCGCCTTCGTCGCGCAGCGCCGGAAAGCCGATCAGCGATTGCGAGCCGCGGCGCACTTCCATCAGCTCGGGCAGCTCGCCGAAGGTCCAGCCCGTGTAGCGCTGGCCGGCAGGCAATGCGGCGGGTGCGGGCTGGCTCGCGTCCTTCGCGGGCGCCCCGGACTTGCCTTCAGGCGCAGCCGCCGCATTCTTCTCCGGCGACGCCTTGACGTTGAGCCCAGCCAGCGCCTGGAAGGCACCACGCGCCTGCGCACCAAGCTCGGCCTTCAGCGCACCGAGGTTGCGCCCCATGCCCAATTGCCGGCCGTGCTCGTCGATCACGCGCAGGTTCATGAACAGGTGCGGCGGCAGCATGTCGAGCTTGAAGTCCGCGCGCTTGACGTCGATGCTGGTCATGTCGCGCACGCGCTTGAGCAGCACGTCGGTCAGCGAGCCTGTGCCGAACAGCTCAGGCACGGACAATTCTTCCGCCAGCTTCGAGGCCGACTCGGGCAGCGGCACCAGCCGCGAGCGCGGACGCTGCGGCAGGCTCTTGAGCAGTGCCTGGATCTTGTCCTTGAGCATGCCCGTCACCAGCCACTCGCAGCGCTCCTCGCTCACCTGGTTGAGCACGAACAGCGGCACGCTGGCCGTGAGGCCGTCCTTCGCGTCGCCGGGCTCGTGCAGGTATGTCGCGGCGCAATCCACGCCGCCGAGCCGCAGCGTCGGCGGGAACGATTGCGTCGTGATGCCGGCCGCCTGGTGGCGCATCAGCTCGTCGCGCGTCAGGAACAGCAGGCGCGGCTGTTCCTTGGAGGCATGGCGATACCAGTTCTCGAAGGTGATGCCGCTGGCCACGTCGGCGGGCAGCTGGGCGTCGTAGAAGGCGAAGATCAGTTCGTCGTCGACCAGTACGTCCTGCCGGCGCGACTTGTGTTCCAGCCCCTCGACCTCGCGCACCAGCTTGCGGTTGGCCTGCAGGAACGGAAACTTGCTCTCCCACTGCCCGGCGACCAGCGCTTCGCGGATGAAGATCTCGCGCGCCGCGACCGGATCGACCTTGGTGAAATCGACGCGCCGCCCGCTGTAGACAACAAGGCCGTACAGCGTTGCACGCTCCAGCGCCGACACCTGCGCGCCCTTTTTCTCCCAGTGCGGATCGAGCAACTGCTTCTTCAGCAGATGCTCCGCCACCTGTTCGAGCCACTGCGGCTCGATATTGGCGATGCCGCGCCCGAAGAGCCGCGTGGTCTCGACCAGTTCGGCCGCGACGATCCATCGGCCCGGCTTCTTCTTCAGGTGCGCGCCGGGGTGCTTGTAGAACTTGATGCCCCGCGCGCCGAGGTACGCCTCGTCGTCTTCGAGCTTCCAGCCGACGTTGCCCAGCAGGCCTGCGAGCATCGACAGGTGCAGCGGCTCGTAGCCGGCAGGCTCCGCATTCAGGCGCCACTTGTGTTCGGTGACCACCGTGAGCAGCTGCGAATGGATATCTCGCCATTCGCGCACGCGACGGATGTTGATGAAGTTCTGCCGCAGCAGCTGTTCGTACTGCCGGTTGCTGAGCTTATGGGTGTCGCCATGGCCGCCGCGCGCGTCGGCGATCCATTTCCAAAGGCGAAGGTAGCCGCTGAACTCGCTCTTCTCGTCGTCGAACTTCGAATGCGCCTGGTCGGCCTGCTGCTGGGCTTCCATCGGGCGGTCGCGCACGTCCTGCACGCTGAGGGCCGACGCGATGATGAGCACTTCTTCGAGCGCGCCGCGCGAGCGGGCTTCCAGGATCATGCGGCCCACGCGCGGATCCAGCGGCAGCCTCGACAGCTCGGCGCCGGTCTGCGTCAGCTCGTTGGCGTCGTCGACCGCGCCCAGTTCGTTGAGCAACTGGTAGCCGTCGGCAATCGCGCGCGGCGACGGTGCCTCCAGGAACGGAAAGCGCGCCACGTCGCCCAGGCGCAGCGACTTCATCCGCAGGATCACGCCGGCCAGCGACGAACGCAGGATTTCCGGATCGGTGAAGCGCGGGCGGCCTTCGAAATCTTTCTCGTCGTAGAGCCGGATGCAGATGCCGTTCGCCACGCGCCCGCACCGACCCGCGCGCTGGTTGGCCGCCGCCTGGCTGATCGGCTCGACCAGCAGCTGCTCGACCTTGCTGCGGAAGCTGTAGCGCTTGACGCGCGCCGTGCCGGTGTCGATCACGTAGCGGATGCCCGGCACCGTGAGCGAGGTTTCGGCCACGTTGGTGGCCAGCACGATGCGCCGGCCCGTGTGGCCGTCGAAGATGCGGTCCTGCTCGGGACCCGAGAGCCGTGCGAACAACGGCAGCACCTCGGCATTGCGCAGCAGCGGCTGGTGGCTCAGGTGGCGGCGCAGGTGGTCGGCCGCCTCGCGGATCTCGCGCTCGCCGGGCAGGAAGACGAGGATGTCGCCCGCGTTGTGCGGATCGCGCCAGAGTTCGTCGACGCCATCGGCAATCGCGTCGTTCAGGTCATGCTCTCGCGATTCTTCGAAGGGCCGGTAGCGCTGCTCCACCGGGAAGGTGCGGCCCGACACCATGATGGTCGGTGCAGGCCCCTTGGCCGAGGCGAAATGCTGCGCGAAGCGGTCGGCATCGATGGTGGCCGAGGTGACGATCACCTTCAGGTCGGGCCGGCGCGGCAGGATCTCGCGCAGGTAGCCCAGCAGGAAGTCGATGTTCAGCGAGCGCTCGTGCGCCTCGTCGATGATGAGCGTGTCGTAGGCCTTCAGCAGCGGATCGGTCTGCGTCTCGGCCAGCAGGATGCCGTCGGTCATCAGCTTGACCGAGGCGTCCCGGCTCAGGCGGTCTTGAAAGCGCACCTTGAAGCCGACCACGTCGCCCAGCGGCGTCTTCAGCTCTTCGGCAATGCGCTTGGCCACCGAACTCGCGGCGATGCGGCGCGGCTGCGTGTGGCCGATGAGCCGGCCCTTGCCCGGCTCGGCGTTGAGCTTGCCGCGGCCCAGTGCGAGCGCGATCTTCGGCAGCTGCGTGGTCTTGCCCGAGCCCGTCTCGCCGCAAACGATCACGACCTGGTGCGCCGATATGGCGGCCATGATTTCGTCGCGCCTGCCCGAGACAGGGAGCGATTCGGGAAATTCGATGCGGAGAGGTGTCGTGGTCGTCAAGGGAAGGCAGTCGTCGGGCTGGCGCGGCGGGCAAACCATCGATTATCGGTGCGCACCGTGGCTGTTGCACGGCATCCACAGCGCGCTGCTTCGTTGCAACACGATCCGTAAATAGTCTTTACTCAATTGCAAACCGCTACTACGATCGCGTCCCATGTCCTATCGCCTTGCCCCCACCACCTTGCGCCGTCGCTGCGCAAGCCATGCGCCCGCCGCGCATGGGAGGGTCAAGTTGCCTCGCCCGGCCTGAAGCCCGCGCCCTCGCTCATGTCGGCGCGCTTCGGACACTGAAGCGCCGCAACCGACCCCCACAGCGTCTTGCCTGCCGACTCCTTCATTTCGAAGGAGCGGCCGCCTTTGTCGTACCAGCTCGATTCAAAAGAATCAAAAAAGAAAAACACCATGTCCAAAGACATCCATTCCCGTCTGCACGCCGAGCTCGCAGAGCGCACGCGCCACCTGCAGACCGTCGCCGAAGCCCTGAAGACCGAGCTCTTCGGCATCGACGACATCATCGACCGCGTGATCGATTCGCTGCGTGCCTGGTATGTGCTGCCGCAGATCATCAGCCGCCCCGTCATCGTCTGCCTCTGGGGCCTCACCGGCACCGGCAAGACGCAGCTGGTGCGCAAGCTCGCGCAGCACCTGGGCTTCTACGACCGCTTCATCGAAGTGCAGATGGACGGCTTCAGCCATGGCTCGGGCTACCACAGCCGCGGCTCCATCTCGGCCATGCTGGCCGAATCGGGCATCGCCGAAGGCACGCCCGGCATCCTGGTGCTCGACGAGTTCCAGCGCTTCCGCACGGTCGACGGCAACGGCAACGACGCCAAGGTCGAGCGCTACCAGGACGTGTGGGCGCTGCTGTCCGACGGCCGCCTGCCGCCCGCGCTCTCGATGCTCGGAGAGATCGAGTCGTCACTCGCGCATGCCGAGTTCGTGCAGGACCGCGACGGCACCGACAAGAAGAAGTTCGACAAGAAGCGCAAGCTGCACCTGTCGCCCTGGGAAGCGCGCGAAGTCAAGCGCTGCCTGAAGCTCTCCGAGACCCTGCTGCAGATCATGGCGTGGAAGCCCGCCGAGGTGCACGCGCGCCTGCGCGCCTTCCGCGACACGCAGCAGAGCTGGGAGACCGACTACAGCAAGCTGCTGGTGTTCGTCTCGGGCAACCTCGACGAGATGTACGCCGAGACGGCCCAGCGCGTCGAAGACTGCGACACCGACGCCGACATCTTCCACGCGCTGACGAAGAAACTCTCCGTCATCGACGTGAAGAAGGCGCTGGCCGAGCGCTTCCGCCCTGAGCAGATCGCCCGACTGGGCAACAACCACGTGATCTACCCCTCGTTCAACCGCGCGACCTACGTGCGCCTGATCCTGTCGATCTGCGACCGCTACGTGGCCGAGATCCAGGAAAGCTCCGGCGTGCGCTTCGTGCTCGACGCTAGCGTGTACGAGCAGATCTACGCCAACGCCGTCTTCCCGGCGCAGGGCACGCGCCCGCTGTTCTCGTCGATCCACGCGATCCTGAGCGCGACGCTGGTCAATGCCGCGCTGTGGGCGCTGGAGCAACGCGCCGACGGCAGCGAGCCGGTTTGGCTCACGCTGGACGCGGGCGCATCCTGCATCACGGCCAAGTACCGCAAGGCGCGCCGCCAGTTTCCGGTCGCGCTGGAGCTGAACCGCCTCAAGCAGCGCTCGAGCGAGGACTTCCGCGCCCTGCTCGCCGTGCACGAGGCAGGCCACGGCGTGGCCTACGGCCTGCTGTTCGCCCGCGCACCGCAGGAGATCAAGATCAACGTGGCCTCGTTCGAGGGCGGCTACAACAGCTACGAGCAGCGCAAGGCCTGGTCGAAGGAGAACCTGCGCGACCGCATCTGCGTGAGCCTCGCGGGCCGAGCCGCCGAGCAGCTGGTGTTCGGCGAGCAGGCCTGCACCTCGGGCGCCACGCAAGACTTCATGCAGGCGACCGCCTATGCCGCGCAGTACGTGCGCCACTTCGCCTTCGGCACGCGCCTGAGCCGCACCGACGTCGCGAACGACCCGGGCGACAACGTCAACACCGACATCGAGGTGACCAACCCCGAGATCGAGGCCCTGCTGGCGCAGGAGCACGCACGCGCACTGGCGCTGCTCGACGCGCATACGCCTGCGCTGATGGCGGTGGTCGACGCACTGCTGCGTGAGGGCTCCATCGCGCCGGCCGAACTGGCCGCGATGCTCGAGCTGCCGGACCCGGCGGCCGGCGCGGCCACGGATGCCTACGCGGCGCTGCTGGCGACCTTCCGCGCCCGCAACGCCGGCCTGCCACCGCCGACGCCACCCACGGGCGCAGGAGCGGCCATTCCCGCCAGCGCAGCCCGCGTGCTGCGCGCGATCGCCTGAGTCAGGCAAATGACGCCTCATGAATGCACAATCACGCCCCATGTCCACCGTCTTCAATTTCACCTTCGTGCCCTGGTTCCGCTCGGTCGCGCCCTACATCCACACGCACCGCGGTAAGACTTTCGTGGTCGGCCTGGCGGGTGAGGCGATCGCGGCGGGCAAGCTGCAGAACATTGCGCAAGACCTGGCACTGATCCAGAGCATGGGCGTGAAGATCGTGCTGGTGCACGGCTTCCGGCCGCAGGTCAACGAACAGCTCGCGGCCAAGGGCCACGAGGCGCGCTATTCGCACGGCATCCGCATCACCGACGAGGTGGCGCTCGACTCCGCGCAGGAAGCCGCCGGCCAGTTACGCTACGAAATCGAGGCTGCCTTCAGCCAGGGCCTGCCCAACACCCCGATGGCGGGCTCGACGGTTCGGGTGATCTCGGGCAACTTCATCACTGCGCGCCCTGTCGGCGTGGTCGACGGGGTGGACTTCAAGCATTCGGGCCTGGTGCGCAAGGTGGACGCGGCCGGCATCCGCCGTACGCTGGACTTCGGCGCGATGGTGCTGATGTCGCCCTTCGGCTTCTCGCCCACCGGCGAGGCCTTCAACCTGACGATGGAAGAGGTGGCCACCAGCGTCGCCATCTCCATCCAGGCCGACAAGCTGATCTTCCTGACCGAGATCCCGGGCATCCGCATCGACAGCGAGCTGCCCGAGAGCGAAGACAACCCGATCGACACCGAGCTGCCGCTGGACGCCGCCGAAAAGCTGCTGGCCTCGCTGCCGCCGGCCCAGAAGCCGACCGACACGGGCTTCTACCTGCAGCACTGCGTGAAGGCCTGCAAGGGCGGCGTGGAGCGCAACCACATCCTGCCCTTTGCGCTCGACGGCTCGCTGCTGCTGGAGGTATACGTGCACGACGGCGTCGGCACCATGGTGATCGACGAGAAGCTCGAAAGCCTGCGCGAAGCCACGGTGGACGACATCGGAGGCATCCTGCAGCTGATCGAGCCCTTCGAGCGCGATGGCACGCTGGTCAAGCGCGACCGCAACGAGATCGAGCGCGACGTGGGCCACTACACGGTGATCGAGCACGACGGCGTGATCTTCGGCTGCGCGGCGCTCTATCCGTACCCCGAGGCGCGCACCGCCGAGATGGCCGCGCTTACGGTGTCGCCCCAATCGCAGTCGCAGGGCGACGGCGAGCGCATCCTCAAGCGCATCGAGCACCGCGCCAAGGCCATGGGCCTGGACAGCATCTTCGTGCTCACCACGCGCACCATGCACTGGTTCCTCAAGCGCGGCTTCCAGCAGGTCAACCCCGACTGGCTGCCCGAAGCGCGCAAGCGCAAGTACAACTGGGATCGCAAGAGCCAGGTGCTGGTCAAGAAGATCTGACCGCCCGCTGAAAACCCACGAAGGAGACTGCCCCGATGACGCTCGCCACCGCCCTTCTCTTCGCCATCGTGGCCTTCGCGGCCATCGCCACGCCCGGCCCCACGGTGCTGCTGGCGCTCAGCAACGGTTCGCGCCACGGCGTGCGCCGGGCCCTGCCGGGCATGCTCGGCGCGGTGCTGTCCGACTTCGTGCTGGTCGGCGCCGTGGCGCTCGGCCTGGGCGCGCTGCTGGCGGCGTCGGAGTTCTGGTTCTCGATGCTGAAGTGGGTCGGTGCGGTGTACCTGGCCTGGCTCGGGCTGCGCATGCTGCGCTCCAAGGGCGGTTTTCACCTGCCGGCCGCCGATGCCGCGCCTTCGGTCATGGCGGGCGAAAGCCGGCGCATCTTCTTCAAGTCTTTCCTGGTGGCGGTGACCAACCCCAAGGGCTACATCTTCTGCTCGGCCCTGCTGCCGCAGTTCATCGATCCCTCAGCCGCGCAGGCGCCGCAATACATCGTCATTGCCCTGATCTTCGCGGGCCTGGACATGGCTGTGATGCTGGCCTATGCCTTCGTCGGCGCCCGCGCGATCCGGCTGCTGACGGTGTCGGCCACGCGCTGGATCGATCGCGCCTGCGGCGGCATGCTGCTGGCGCTGGCCGGCTCGCTGGCCTTCTACCGGCGCAGCGCGACCTGACGCCTGCCAGCCGTCATGGCTGTCAGTAGCCGCTTCGGCAGGAGCGGTAACACCTGTCACCGATAATCCCGGGCATGAATCCCCTGCTTTCCCGGTTGCAACCCTATCCCTTCGAACGGCTGAAGCAACTGTTCGCGGGCGTCACGCCCAACCCCGAGTTCCCGGCCATCAGCCTGGGCATCGGCGAACCCAAGCACGCCACGCCGGGCTTCATCAAGGACGCCCTGAGCGCCAGCCTCGGCGCGCTGGCCGCCTACCCCGCCACCGCCGGCGACCTGGCGCTGCGCACCGCCTTCACCGACTGGCTGAAGACCCGCTACAGCCTTGCCCTCGACCCAGCCACCCAGGTACTGCCCGTCAATGGTTCGCGCGAAGCCCTGTTCTCGCTGGCGCAGACGGTGGTCGACCCCACCGTTTCGCCGCAGCCGGTGGTGATGTCGCCCAACCCGTTCTATCAAATCTACGAGGGCGCGGCCCTGCTCTCGGGCGCCGAGCCGTACTACGCAGCCAGCGTGCCCGCGCGCAATTTCGCAGTCGACTGGGACAGCGTGCCCGAGGACGTCTGGGCCCGCACGCAGCTGGTGTTCGTCTGCTCGCCGGGCAACCCGACGGGCGCGGTGATGTCGCTGGACGAGTGGAAGAAGCTCTTCGCCCTGTCTGACCGCCACGGCTTCGTGATCGCCGCCGACGAGTGCTACAGCGAGATCTACTTCCGCGACGAGCCCCCGCTCAGCGGCCTCGAAGCCTCGGTGAAGCTCGGCCGGCCCGACTTCCGCAACCTGATTGCGCTGACCTCGCTGTCCAAGCGCAGCAACGTGCCCGGCCTGCGTAGCGGCTTCGTGGCGGGCGACGCGGCCATCATCAAAAAGTTTCTGCTCTATCGCACCTACCACGGCAGCGCCATGAGCGGCACCGTGGCCGCGGCCAGCATCGCGGCCTGGGGCGACGAGTCGCATGTGGTCGACAACCGCGCCCAGTACCGCGCCAAGTTCGCGGCCGTCACGCCGCTGCTCGAACCCGTGCTCGACGTGCGGCTGCCCGACGCCAGTTTCTACCTCTGGGCCGGCGTGCCCGAAGTGTGGGCTGGCGACGACGAAGCCTTCGCCCGCGCGCTCTACGCTCAATACAATGTGACGGTTCTGCCGGGGAGCTATCTCGCGCGCGAGACCGCGCACAGCGCCAACCCGGGCCGCGGCCGCATCCGCATGGCGCTGGTGGCCGAAACAGCCGAATGCGTGGAGGCCGCCGAGCGCATCGTCCGCTTCTGCAAGGACGCCCGCCGCTGACCCGCTTTCCTGCCCCGATTTTTCACCCGAGACCTTCTCAATGACCCAGCAACTGCAACAAATCATCGACGCCGCGTGGGACGACCGCGCCAACATCTCGCCCACCGCCTCGTCGGCCGAAGTGCGCGACGCCGTCGAGCACGTCATCACCGAGCTCAACAACGGCAAGCTGCGCGTGGCAACCCGCGAAGCCGTCGGCCAGTGGACCGTGCACCAGTGGATCAAGAAGGCCGTGCTGCTGTCGTTCCGCCTGAAGGACAACGAGCAGATGCAGGCCGGCTCGCTCGGCTTCTACGACAAGGTGCCCACCAAGTTCTCGCACCTGTCGGCCGGTGAGCTGAAGGAATCGGGCGTGCGCATCGTGCCGCCGGCCGTGGCCCGCCGCGGCAGCTTCATCGCCAAGGGCGCGATCCTGATGCCCTCGTACGTGAACATCGGCGCCTACGTGGGCGAAGGCACCATGGTCGACACCTGGGCCACCGTGGGTTCGTGCGCACAAATTGGTGCCAACGTGCACCTGTCGGGCGGCGTCGGCATCGGCGGCGTGCTCGAGCCGCTGCAGGCCGGCCCTACCATCATCGAAGACAACTGCTTCATCGGCGCCCGCTCGGAAGTGGTCGAAGGCGTGGTGGTCGAAGAAAACTCGGTGCTGTCGATGGGCGTGTTCATCGGCCAGAGCACCCCCATTTACGACCGCGCCACCGGCGAAACCCATTTCGGCCGCGTGCCCGCCGGCTCGGTCGTCGTGGCCGGCAGCCTGCCCAAGGACAACGGCCGCTACAGCATGTACGCAGCCATCATCGTGAAGAAGGTCGACGCCAAGACGCGTTCCACCACTTCGCTGAACGACCTGCTGCGCGACTGATCGGCTCCTTCAAGGCCGAACCCTTTTCCCCTTAGAGAAAACAACAGCACCCGAGGAGAGAGACCGATGAACATGATGGAGCGAATTCTTCGTTTGATGGCCGAGCGCAAGGCCTCCGACATCTACCTCTCGGCCCACTCCCCGGTGCTGATCCGAATCAACGGCATCTGCGTGCCCATCAACGCGCAGGTGCTGCCTGCGACCGCACCGCTCGCGCTGCTGTCCGAAGTGGTGCCCGCCGCCCGCATCCAGGAGCTGGAAAGCACGGGCGAACTCAACATGGCCGTCGCCCTCGAAGGCGCCGGCAACTACCGCGTGAGCGCCATGCGCCAGCGCGGCACCTACGCGGTGGTGGTGCGGCACATTGCCGCCGACATCCCGAGCTTTGCCGATCTGAACCTGCCCGACATCCTGAAGACGCTGATCATGGAAAAGCGCGGGCTGATCCTGATGGTCGGCGCTACCGGCGCGGGCAAGACCACCACGCTGGCCTCGATGCTCGACTACCGCAACGAGCACGCCAGCGGCCACATCCTCACGGTCGAGGAGCCGATCGAGTTCACCTACACCAACAAGAAGTCGGTGGTGAACCAGCGCGACGTGGGCAGCGACACCACCTCGCTGCAGACGGCGCTGAAGAACGCGCTGCGCCAGGCGCCCGACGTGATCCAGATCGGCGAAATCCGCGACCGCGACACCATGACCGCCGCCATCGCCTACGCGCAGTCCGGCCACCTGTGCGTGGCCACGCTGCACGCCAACAACAGCTACCGCGCGCTGAACCGTATCCTGAGCTTCTTCCCGGTCGAGGTGCGGCCCACGCTGCTGGGCGACCTGGGCGGCGCGCTGCGCGCCATCGTCTCGCAGCGCCTGCTGCGTACGCCGGCCGGCGGCCGCGTGCCGGCGCTGGAGGTCATGCTCAACACCGCGCTGGTGGCCGAGCTGATCGAAAAGGGCGACTTCTCCGCCGTGAAAGAAGCGATGGAAAAGTCGATGGCCGAAGGCTCGCAGACCTTCGAGGAAGACATCGCCCGCCTCATCACCGAAGAGCGCGTCACACGCGAAGAAGGCCTGTCGCAAGCCGACTCGCCCACCAACCTGATGTGGCGCCTGCAGAACCGCGCCGCGCCCAAGCCACAGGTCGACGACCGCAATCTGACCGACCAGGTCGACGAACCCACCTTCACCGACATCACGCTCGACGTGAAGTTCTGAACCAAGCCTTTTCCCGATGTCCCGTACGCTCCAGCTCGCCGAACAACTCATCTCGCGCCCCTCCGTCACCCCCGACGATGCGGGCTGCCAACAGATCCTCGGCGAGCGGCTGGCGCAACTGGGCTTCACGCTGGAAACCATCGAAAGCGGCCCGGCCGACTTCCGCGTGACCAACCTGTGGGCGGTGCGCCGCCCCGCGAACGCGGTCGCGACCAAGACGCTCGTGTTCGCCGGCCACACCGACGTTGTGCCCACCGGCCCCGTCGAGCAATGGACCAGCCACCCCTTCACGCCCACGCACCGCGACGGCAAGCTCTACGGCCGTGGCGCCTGCGACATGAAGACCTCGGTGGCGGCCTTCGTGACCTCCATCGAGGAATTCCTGCAGGCCGCGCCCGAGCCGAAGCTCACGCTGGCGCTGCTGCTCACCAGCGATGAAGAAGGCCCCGGCGTCGACGGCACCGTCATCGTCTGCAATGCGCTGGCCGCCCGAGGCGAGGTCATCGACTACTGCATCGTCGGCGAACCCACTGCCGTGGAGCGCTGCGGCGACATGATCAAGAACGGCCGTCGCGGCACCATGAGCGGCAAGCTCACGGTCAAGGGCGTACAAGGGCACATCGCCTATCCGCACCTGGCGAAGAACCCGGTCCATTCGGTGGCGCCCGCGCTGGCCGAACTGGTGGCCATCAACGCCGCCGACGGCTGGGACACCGCAAGCAACCCCTATTTCCAGCCGACCAGCTGGCAGATCAGCAATTTCCATTCGGGCACGGGCGCGAGCAATGTGATTCCGGGCAGCGCGGTGATCGATTTCAACTTCCGCTTCTCGACCGAATCCACGCCCGAGTCGCTGCAGCAGCGCGTGCACGCCGTGCTCGACGCGCACAAGATCGACTACACGCTGGCCTGGACCATCGGCGGCCTGCCCTTCCTGACCACGCCGGGCGAACTGGTCACGGCCGTGCAGGGCGCCATCCGCGACGAGACCGGCATCGAGACCGAGCTGTCGACCAGCGGCGGCACCAGCGACGCTCGCTTCATCGCCAAGATCTGCAAGCAGGTGGTCGAGCTGGGCCCGGTGAACGCCAGCATCCACAAGATCGACGAGCACATCGACGTGGCCGAGATCGAGACGCTGAAGAACATCTACGTGCGCACGCTGAAGCAGCTCGACGCTGCGCTTGCGGCATGAGCACCGTCATCGAACTGATCGAGTCGGGCGCCAAGCGACTTGAAGAGGCCGGCGTGGCCTTCGGCCATGGCACCGCCAACGCCTTCGACGAAGCCGCATGGCTCGTGCTGTGGCGCCTGAAGCTGCCGCTGGACGACATCGACAGCGTGGCCGACAGGCCCGTGTCGCCCGCGGACGCCGGCAAGGTCGCCGCACTCATCGACGAGCGCATCACCACGCGCAAGCCTGCCGCCTACCTCACCAAGGAAGCGTGGCTGCAGGGCGTGCCCTTCTATGTGGACGAGCGCGCCATCGTGCCGCGCAGCTTCATCGCCGAACTGATCGCCGACGGCAGCATCGACTACTGGCTGGGCGAACACACGCAGCGCGTGCTCGACCTGTGCACCGGCAACGGCAGCCTCGCGGTGCTCGCGGCGCTGACTTACCCGGACGTGACGGTGGACGCAGCCGACCTGTCGGTCGAGGCACTTGAAGTGGCCGCAATCAACGTCACCCGCCACCAGCTGGACGCCCGCGTCACGCTGATCGAATCGGACGGGCTGAAGAACCTGCCCGGCCCGTACGACCTCGTGCTGTGCAACCCGCCCTACGTGAACAGCGCCAGCATGGCCGCCCTGCCCGCCGAATACCGCGCCGAGCCTGAGCTTGCGCTGGCCGGCGGTGCCGACGGAATGGATTTCGTGCGCCAGCTGTTCGCCGACGCGCCCTCGCGCATGAGCGAACAGGCCGTGCTGGTGCTGGAAATCGGCAACGAGCGCGACTATTTCGAAGCCGCCTTCCCGCAGCTCGAAGTCGTCTGGCTCGAAACCTCGGCGGGCGAGGACCAGGTCTTGCTTGTCACGCGTGACGCCCTGGTGGCCGGCGCCGGCGTGCGTTAGCGGCGCCCGCCGCAAGCCCCCTTCAGCCGCTTTCTCGCAGCCATTGGCCGCGAAACCCCATTCACCGGGCCATTCCCCGCGCCTGCCGCGCCTTTCCCCTGCGCTTTTGCCCCCTTTCGCCGGGCCGCAAAGGACGGGCGGGATAATCGCCCCTACGGTTCCTCTTTCATGATCACTCTCAAAAACGTCATTCTTCGCCGCAGCGCCAAGGTTCTGCTCGACGGCGCCACCGTCACCCTCAACCCCGGCGAAAAGGTCGGCCTGGTGGGGCGCAACGGCGCCGGCAAGTCGACCCTGTTCGCCCTGCTCAACGGCACGCTGCACGAAGACGGCGGCGATTTCTCGGTGCCCAAGCACTGGCGCAT
The DNA here is from genome assembly GCF_900106655.1 of Variovorax sp. YR634. Classification (NCBI taxonomy): domain Bacteria; kingdom Pseudomonadati; phylum Pseudomonadota; class Betaproteobacteria; order Burkholderiales; family Comamonadaceae; genus Variovorax; species Variovorax sp. YR634. The sequence continues at coordinate 241,843 of NZ_FNOL01000005.1, read as the reverse complement.
GGCCCAGGTGGCGCAGAACATGCCCGAAACCGAAGAGTCGGCAACCGACTTCGTGGTGGGCGGCGACACCCGCCTGACCGAGCTGCGCGAGTCGCTGGCCGCCATCGAGGCCGCCTACACCGAGAACCCCGACGACGCCGACATCGGCATGGAGCTGGCCCACGCCTACACCGACCTGGCCGACGCCGGCGAGCACGACGCCGTGCCGCGCGCACAGGCGCTCATCCTGGGGCTGGGCTTCAAGTCGCACGAGCTCGACGAGCCCGTCAACAGCTTCTCCGGCGGCTGGCGCATGCGACTGCAGCTGGCCCGCGCGCTGATGTGCCCGAGCGACCTGCTTCTGCTCGACGAACCCACCAACCACCTGGACCTGGACGCGCTCGTCTGGCTCGAAGCCTGGCTGCAGAAGTACCCGGGCACCATGATCGTCATCAGCCACGACCGCGAGTTTCTCGATGCCGTGACCGACGTCACCCTGCACATCGCCAACGCCCAGCTCACGCGCTACGGCGGCAACTACAGCAAGTTCGAGGACATGCGCGCGCTGCAGATGGAGCAGCAGCAGGTTGCATTCAGCAAGCAGCAGGACAAGATCGCCCACCTGCAGAAGTTCATCGACCGCTTCAAGGCCAAGGCCAGCAAGGCCAAGCAGGCGCAAAGCCGGGTCAAGGCGCTGGAACGCATGGAGCGCGTGGCGCCGCTGCTGGCCGAGGCAGACTTCACCTTCGAGTTCAAGGAGCCGGGCAACATTCCCAACCCGATGCTGTCGATCAGCAACGCGAGCTTCGGCTACGAGATCGAGAACGAAGAGCCGAAAACCATCCTGCGCGGCGTCAGCCGTTCGGTGCTGGCGGGGCAGCGCATCGGCATCCTGGGCGCCAACGGCCAGGGCAAGTCGACGCTGGTGAAGACCATCGCGCGCGAAATGGGCGCGCTGGCCGGCCAGGTGACCGAGGGCAAGGGCTTGAACATCGGCTACTTCGCGCAACAGGAACTCGACGTGCTGCGCCCGCAAGACACCCCGCTCGAACACATGGTGCGCATGGCGCGCGAACTCGGCAGCAGCGTGAAGGAAGCCACCGGCGAGCAGGCGCTGCGCGGCTTCCTCGGCAGCTTCAACTTCAGCGGCGACATGGTCAAGCAAGCCGTGGGCACCATGAGCGGCGGCGAAAAAGCCCGCCTCGTGCTGGCAATGATGGTGTGGCAGCGCCCCAACCTGCTGCTGCTCGACGAGCCCACCAACCACCTGGACCTGGCGACCCGCGAAGCCCTGGCCGTGGCGCTCAACGAGTTCGAGGGCACGCTGATGCTGGTGAGCCACGACCGTGCGCTGCTGCGCTCGGTGTGCGACGAGTTCTGGTTGGTCGGCCGCGGCGTGGTCGGCGACTTCGACGGCGACCTGGACGACTACCAGCGCTACCTGCTCGACGAAGCCAAGCGCCTGCGCGAAGAGGCCAAGGTGGCCGTGCGCGAGGCCGTCAGCGCGGCGGCTGCGGCCGCTGCTGCACCGCCGGTGGCCGCGCCCGCCGCCCCGCAGCAGCGTAAGCAGGACGCCCAGGAGCGTCAGCAGCGCAGCGACCAGGCCAAGCCGATCAAGCGCGAGATCGCCCAGATCGACGAACGCCTGGCTGCAGCCGGCACCGAGCGCACCGCGCTCGAGGCGCGCCTGGCGCAACCGCTGCCTTCCGCCGAGATCGCCGAAGCCGGCAAGCGGCTGAAGGCGCTCAACGATGAAATCGGCCGCCTCGAAGAGCGCTGGCTGGCCCTGTCGGACCAGCTGGAAGCGCTCGCGGCCTGAGCCTGGAAGCCGACAACAAGGGAGCCGCTGGATGCCGTCTGCAATCGAACTGGCCCGGGGTGACGAAAAACTCATCGCCGCCGTGCACCGCAGCCGCCGCCTCATCACCCGCAAGGCGCTGATGGCGGCCGCGGCCAGCGCCGTTCCCCTGCCCGGCATCGACTGGATGGCCGACGCCGCGCTGCTCTCGCGGCTGGTGCCGCAGATCAGCGCGGAATTCGGCCTCTCGGTCACCCAGGTCGAAAAGCTCGCGCCGCACCAACGCGAGCGCATCCAGAAGGCCGCGACCACGGTCGGCGCCCTGCTGGTCGGGCGGCTCGTCACGCGCGACCTGCTGATCCGGCTTGCAAAGCACGCGGGCGTGCGCCTCACCGCCAAGCAGGCGACCAAGTACGTGCCCATTGCCGGGCAGATCGTGTCGGCCGCGCTCGGCTATGCGGCGCTGCGGGCGCTCGGCGAGCAGCACATCAAGGACTGCGTGCGCGTCAGCTCCACCCTCGCTCTCGCGCCGCCCGAACCGCACGCGAGCGCCTGAGCGCCTCGCGGTCGAACAGCACCTGCGCCGCCCACGCCGCGCAGACCAGCCCGAAGCAGCCGCCGCCAGCGATGGCCGGGTGCGCCGCGATCAGCCCGACGACCAGCCCCGCCAGGGACAGCAGCGCCAGCAGCACGCACAGCGCGCGGTCGAGCCACAGGCCCGACGGCAATCGTCTGCGGCGCACGGCCTATTCATTCATTGATCGATGGCTGGCGAAAGCCCTGCGGCGCGGGCTTGAGCGCTTCTTCTTTCATCCGCTGCTCGTAGGCCGCCAGCAGCGCGAGGTAGTGGCGCGACATGACGTCGCCCACCCTCCCCAGGCCGATCTTGCTGACCGTTGGCTGCGGAATTCCGGTTCTCTGTTCGATCTGCTTCTGCGTGAGCCCCATGGCCCTCAGCGCCAGCACCAACTCGCGTGGCTTCATGGCATTACTCCCTTTTTTTAATATTCTAGAGTTTGGGAAGAATATTCGTTTGGGCTTAAATCCCCAACCGATGGAGAGCATTGCCACACGCGCATTGGCTGCGCGCAAATTCGCCAAGATGACGCAGAAGCAGGCCGAAGCGGCTTCCGGCGTCAAACAGTCCAGCATTTCCAAGATCGAGCGGGGGGACGTCAGCCGGTCGATGAGCGTGCTCGCGCTGGCACGCGCCTACCGCGCCGACCCGCACTGGCTCGACACCGGCGACGGCCCCGCGCCTTGGGACGAAGACCAGATCCGCCAGGCCCGCGACAAGGCCAACGAGCCGCCGGGCCCCTACCGGGTGACGCACATAGCGCCGTTGATTCCGTCGTTCTCGCCCCGCACGCCCGGCACCGTGCCGCTCATTTCCTGGGCGGATGCCGCCAACTGGGACAGCCACGAAGTCTCGCAACAGCCGCGTGCCGAGCGCTGGATTCCCTGCATCGCCCACCACAGCCTCCAGAGCTACGCCCTGCGCGTGCGCGGCGACAGCATGACGGCGTCCAGCGGCCACCTGAAGAGCTATCCCGCAGAGTCGATCGTGTTCGTCGATACGTCGCTGAGGAAGCCCGAGGACGGCGAACGCATCATCGCGAAGCTCGAGGACAGCGGCGAAGTCACGTTCAAGGTCTACAAGGAAGACGACGGCCGACGCTGGCTGCTGCCGCTGAATCCGAAGCACGAGCCAGTGCGCGAGGCCTTCACCGTGCTGGGCACCGTCGTCGGCAAATGGGAAGACGAAGACTGAGCGCAGACGGTCCAAAAATTAGCGAGAAATGAGCCTGGAACAAGATTCCAGCGAGGTCAGGTTGCGTGCAGGTTCACAGGCGATATTCATGTCTCTCCCTGTGGCCTGCATCCTCTGATCCTCCCTCCTCCAGCAGGTCACCTTCAAGCCCGCCTAGTGCGGGCTTTTTTTTGCTCGCCCCCAGGCTGCGCGCACTTCGTGTCGCTTCTCCTTCCCCCTCCCGGGGGCAACACCTGAGGCCCGGCGGAGCCGGTTCCTCGGTGTTTCTGGAAGGGGGCGGGGGCGCCTTGCTTATTTGGGGAGCAGCACTTTGTTGACCACGTGGATCACGCCGTTCGACTGGTAGACGTTGGGAATCGTCACCGTGGCGGTGCCGCCTTTCTCGTCGGTGAGGGTGATCTTGCCGCTCTTTTCCTTGGCTACGAGCGTGCCGCCGGCCACGGTCTTGAGTTCGGCCGAGCCCTTGCCGGCCTTGATCTCTTTCTTCAGCGCGGCTGCGTCCAGCTTGCCGGCCACCACGTGGTAGGTCAGCACGCCGGTCAGGGCGTCTTTGCTTTCGGGCTTGAGCAGGGTATCGACGGTGCCGGCCGGCAGTGCGGCGAAGGCGGCGTTGGTGGGCGCGAACACGGTGAACGGACCGGGGCCCTTGAGCGTGTCGACCAGGCCAGCAGCCTTGACTGCGGCAACCAGCGTCGTGTGGTCCTTGGAGTTGACTGCGTTGTCGATGATGTCCTTGGTCGGCAACATCGGCGCGCCGCCCACCATGACCGAAGCCGCGAGGGCCGAGACCGCGCCGGCAGACAGTGCGATGGCGAGAGAGACGGCGGCGAGGCGATGAAGTTTGCGCTGCATGAAGATGCTCCTGGTTGAATGAATGACCGACCACCGCGAAATGGCAGCGGCTGTCTTCAATACGGGAGCCCGCGCGGAACAGATTCGGCAACGGCGAAAAGAAAAAGGAAAGCAAAGGACTGCATTCCGGTAGCCGCGGTTCGCGCCGTGCCCATGCATTTCGCACCACGCAGTGCAAATTTCGTCGCATCGCTCTTGCGGCGTGGAGCGCAGACGACGACATTTCAGGAAAGTCAGGTATCCCGGACGGTCCGGGTGTACAACCGCTGCCCCATGCCAAATCAAGAAAACAATGCGTTGGAGGGTCCCCCCAGTTCTCCGCGCGCGGCTTCCGCGCGCCGACGAATGGGGCGGCCTGCCCAGGGTGCCGTGCTCGGTGCCGTCCTGCTGCTGTTGAGCGCCTGTGCGGTCGGCCCCGACTTCAAGACGCCCGACCTGCCGGCCGCCGCCAGCGGCGCCGACTACACGCCCGCGCCTATGCCCGCGCGCACCGCACAGGCCAACGTGCCGGCCGGCCAGGCCCAGGAATTGCTGCCGGGCCGTGACATTCCCGCGCAGTGGTGGGACGTGTTTCACTCGGAGCCGCTCGACCGGCTGATCCGCGCCTCGCTCGCGCAAAGCCCCACGCTGGCTTCTGCGCAGGCCGCATTGCGCCAGGCCGAAGCGACGTACGACGCCAAGTCGGGCAACCTGCTGTGGCCGCAGGTCACGGGACAGCTCGGCGTGCAGCGCGAGCGCGCATCCGAAGTCAGCACGCAGGTGCCGGGCGGCCAGTTGCTCACGCTGTACAACGCCTCGGTCAACGTCAGCTACAACCTCGACGTGTTCGGCGGCTCGCGCCGGCAGATCGAAGGCGAACGGGCCGCGGTGGAAGCGCAGCGCTACCAGGTCGAGGCGGTCTACCTCACGCTGACCTCGAACCTTGTCACCACCGCCATCCGCGAAGCCTCGCTGCGCGCGCAGCTGCAGGCTGTGCGCGAGGTGCTGCAGGCGCAGCGCGAGCAGCTGAACGTGATCGAAAAGCAGTTCGACACCGGCGCGATCGCGAAGTCGATCGTGCTGCAGCAGCGCACGCAGGTCGCACAGACCGAAGCCACGGTGCCGCCCATCGAGAAATCGCTCGCGCAGACGCGCCACCAGCTCGCGGTATTCGCGGGCCGGCTGCCGTCCGAAGCGGGCCTGCCCGAGTTCGACCTGGCAAGCCTCTCGCTGCCGCAGGCGTTGCCGCTTTCACTGCCCTCCGAACTCGCGCGCCAGCGCCCCGACGTGCGTGCCAGCGAGGCGCAGCTGCACCAGGCCAGCGCGGCAGTCGGCGTGGCCACAGCCAACCTCTATCCGCAGATCCAGCTGAGCGCCAGCTACGGCAACAGCGCCTTGCGGGCGCGCGACCTGTTCACCGGCCCGACCACCCTGTGGAGCATCGGCGCCGGGCTCACGCAGCCGATCTTCAACGGCGGCGCCCTGCGCGCGCAGCAGCGCGCGGCAGTCGCGGCCTACGACTCGGCGGCGGCGCAGTACCGCAACACAGTGCTCGGCGCCTTCCAGAACGTGGCCGATGCCTTGCGCGCACTGGAACTCGACGCCAACGCCCTGCAAACCCAGGCCACGGCCGAATCCCTTGCAAGGCAGTCGCTCGACCTGTCGACCGCGCAGTTCCGTGCCGGCGCGGTGAGCTACGTCACGCTGCTGACCGCGCAGCAGGCCTGGCTGCAGACGCACACGGCGCTGGTGCAGGCGCAGGCCGCGCGCTATGCCGACACCGCCGCCCTCTTCCAGGCGCTCGGCGGCGGCTGGTGGAACCGTGGCGCGCTGGCCGATGCGGTGATCGCACCGGGGCAGCAACCTGCGGCACAGCCCGCCGCACAGAACTGACCGAACACCTCCATCAAATAACACGAAGAAAAGCCTACCTATGACCCGGAGAATGATCATCATGATCGGCTGCGTGCTGCTGCTGGTCGCCGCGCTCGCGCTCGGCAAGTTCCTGCAGATCCGCGCGCTGATCGCGGCCGTGCCCAAGCCGGCGCCGCAGACGGTGTCGACGGCCCAGGTGCAGAAGCTGCAGTGGCAGACGCAGTTCACCGCGGTCGGCACGCTGAACCCGGTGCGCGGCGCCGACCTCAGCACCGAAGTGGCGGGCCTGGTGCGCACGGTGCACTTCAAGTCGGGCCAGGACGTGAAGGCCGGCGCGCTGCTGGTCGAGCTCAACGCCGACTCCGACATCGCCCTGCTGCATTCGGCCGAAGCCGCCGCCGCGCAGGCCGCCACCGTGCTCAAGCGCGACCAGGCGCAGCTGGCTGTGCAGGCCGTGAGCCAGGCGCAGATCGACGCCGACACCAACGACCTGAAAGCCAAGCGCGCACAGGTCGAGCAACAGGCGGCCGTGGTGGCGAAGAAGTCGATCCGCGCGCCCTTCTCGGGTCGCCTCGGCATCACCGCGCTGAACCCGGGCCAGTACGTTAACGCGGGCGACAAGCTCGTGACGCTGCAGACGCTGGACCCGATATACGCCGACTTCTCGCTGCCGCAGCAGCAGCTCGCGGGCCTCGCGGTGGGCCAGGTGGTGAACCTGACTGTCGACACCTTCCCGGGCCAGAGCTTCACCGGCAAGATCAACGCGATCAGCCCGAAGGTGGACTCCGCCACGCGCAACGTGCAGGTCGAGGCCACGGTATCGAACCCCAAGCTGCTGCTGCTGCCCGGCATGTTCGCGAACGTGAAGATCGACATCGGCGGCGTGCAGGAGCAGCTGACGCTGCCCTCCACCGCCGTCACCTACAACCCGTACGGCTCCACGGTGTACGTGGTGAAGGAAGCCGAGCCGCCAAAGGCTGGTTCTGCTGGTGCTGCCGGTGCTGCAGGTACGCCAGCCCCCGCGGCCAACCCGTCGGGCAAGCCGCAGCTCATCGCCGAGCAGGTCTTCATCGAGACCGGCCCGACGCGCGGCGACCAGATCTCCATCGTCAAGGGGCTGAAAGCCGGCCAGGTGGTGGTGAGCAGCGGGCAGAACAAGCTGAAGAACGGCTCGCCCGTGACGGTGGACAACAGCGTGCAGCCCACCAACGACGCGGCGCCGACGCCGCAGGAAAAGTGAGGCAGCCCGCATGAACTTCACCGACATCTTCATCCGCCGGCCCGTGCTGGCGATGGTGGTGAGCCTGCTGATCGTGGTGCTGGGGCTGCGCGCACTGGCCGGCCTGCCGGTCAACCAGTATCCGAAGACCGAGAACGGCGTGGTCACCATCAGCACCGCCTACTACGGCGCCGATGCGGCCACGGTCGCGGGCTTCATCACTCAGCCGCTCGAAGCCGCCGTGTCGCAGGCGCAGGGCATCGACTACCTGTCGTCGTCGAGCAGCCTGGGCGTGTCGACCATCACCGCCACGCTGCGGCTGAACTACGACTCGAACCGCGCGCTGACCGAGATCAACACACAGGTGAACTCCGTGCGCAACCAGCTGCCGCCGCAGGCGCAGCAGCCGGTGCTCACGGTGGCCACGGGCCAGACCACCGATGCCATGTACATCGGCTTCTACAGCGACACGCTGCCCAACAACAACGTGACCGACTTCCTGGTGCGCGTGGTGCAGCCCAAGCTCAACGCCATTGCGGGCGTGCAGACTGCCGAAATCCTCGGTGCGCGCACCTTCGCGCTGCGGGCCTGGCTCGACGCGCAGAAGATGGCCGCCTACGGCGTGACCGCCACCGACGTGAGCACCGCGCTCGCCGCCAACAACTACCTGGCGGCCGTGGGCACCAGCAAGGGCCAGATGGTGAGCGTGCCGCTCACGGCCGGCACTTCGCTGCACAGCGTGGACGAGTTCAAGCAGCTCTCTGTGAAGAGCAGCAACGGTGCCATCGTGCGGCTGCAGGACGTGGCCAATGTCACGCTCGGCTCTGAGAACTACGACTTCAACGTGGCCTTCAACGGCGTGCGCTCGGTGTTCATCGGCATCAAGGTCGCGCCCGAGGCCAACATCCTCGAAGTGGCCAAGCAGGTTCGCACCGTGTTCCCCGACCTGCAGGCCCAGTTGCCCACGGGCCTGACCGGAAAGATCGTCTACGACTCGACTGACTTCATCAACACCTCCATCAGCGAAGTGATCAAGACGCTGGTCGAGGCGCTGATCATCGTGACGGTGGTGATCTATCTCTTCCTGGGCAGCTTCCGCGCGGTGGTGGTGCCGGTGATTGCCATGCCGCTGTCGCTGATCGGCACTTTCTTCGTGATGCTGGTGCTTGGCTACTCCATCAACCTGCTCACGCTGCTGGCGCTGGTGCTGGCGATCGGGCTGGTGGTGGACGACGCGATCATCGTGGTGGAGAACGTCGACCGGCACATGCGGGAGGGCAAGTCGCCGATGCAGGCTTCGCTGCTCGCGGCACGTGAACTGGGCGGGCCCATTCTTGCCATGACGGTGGTGCTGGTTGCGGTGTACGTGCCCATCGGTTTCCAGGGCGGGCTGACCGGATCGCTGTTCACCGAATTCGCGTTCACGCTCGCGGGCTCGGTGGTGGTGTCGGGCGTGGTTGCGCTCACGCTGTCGCCGATGATGTGCTCGCGCTTCTTCAAGCCCGAGCAGGACACCGGCAAGTTCGCGACTTTCATCGAGCACACCTTCGAACGCGTGCACCGCCGCTACCAGCTGATATTGCGCGGCGTACTGAAGACCTGGCCGGTGATGATCGTGATGGGCGCCATCCTCGTGGCGCTGCTGTTCGTGATGTTCAAGATGTCGAAGTCGGAGCTTGCGCCCGAGGAAGACCAGGGCATCGTGCTGTCGCAGGTGGTGGGCGCCCCCACGGCCACCATCAACCAGATGCAGACCTATGCGGACCAGATCTTCAAGGTTGCGCACGACACGCCCGAATACGCGCAGCTGTTCCAGCTGACCGGCGTGCCGAGCACCAACGCGGGCATTGCCGGCGTGCTGCTCAAGCCTTGGGACCAGCGCACGCGCAGCGCGCACGAGATCCAGGCCGATCTACAGAACCGCTGGAACGGCATTGCGGGCGCGAAGGTCGTGGCCTTCCAGTTCCCGGCGCTGCCGGGTGCCTCGGGCCTGCCGGTGCAGTTCGTCATCAAGACAACCGAGCCCTTCGAGAACCTGAACACGCTCGCGCAGCAGATCATGGACAAGGCGCGCGCGGACGGAAAGTTCTACTACATCGATGCCGACCTGAAGATCGACCTGCCGCAGGCCACCGTGGTGGTCGACCGCGACAAGATCGCCACGCTGGGCATCACGCAGCAGGACGTGGGCAACGCGATGGGCGCGGCGCTGGGCGGCGGGTATGTCAACTACTTCTCGATCTCGGGCCGCTCGTACAAGGTGATCCCGCAGGTGCAGCAGGTCGACCGGCTCAACCCGTCTGACGTGCTCAACTTCTACATCAAGACCCCGAACGGCGTGGTGCCGGCAAGCACGGTCGCTAGCCTGAAGTACACCGTGCAGCCCGAGACGGTGAACCACTTCCAGCAGCTCAACTCCGTGACCATCCAGGGCGTGCCCAGCGGCACGCAGGGCGAAACGCTGGAGTACCTGCGCGGCGTGGTGCAGCAGCTGGCGCCCAGCGGCTACACCGTCGACTACTCGGGCCAGTCGCGCCAGTTCGTGCAGGAGTCGGGCAACTTCGCCATCACCTTCCTGTTCGCGCTGATCATCGTGTTCCTGGCGCTGGCGGCGCAGTTCGAGAGCTTCCGCGACCCGGTGGTGATCCTGGTGTCGGTGCCGCTGGCCCTCTTCGGCGCAATGATCTTCATCTTCTGGGGCTTTGCCTCGATGAACATCTACACGCAGGTGGGGCTGGTCACGCTGATGGGGCTGATCAGCAAGCACGGCATCCTGATCGTCGAAGTGGCAAACCGGCTGCAGAAGCAGGGGCTGAGCAAGCTCGACGCCATCGTCGAAGCGGCCGGCACACGGCTGCGCCCGATTCTGATGACCACCGCGGCGATGGTATTCGGCGTGCTGCCGCTGGTCATTGCCTCGGGCGCCGGCGCGGCCGGGCGCAAGGCGATGGGCATCGTGATCTTCAGCGGGCTGTCGATCGGCACGCTGTTCACCTTGTTTGTCGTGCCTGCGATGTACCTGTTCATCGCGGCGCGGCATCAGAAGGAAGAAAGCGCGGAGAACCCGCCGGAACAACCGGCGTTGCCGGGGGCGGTGGCGCCGGAGGCCTGAGCCTTCGGGCCAGGTCGCACTGGTCGAGCCCGCTGCCGTGAAAGCAGCGGGCTTTTTCGTTTCAGAATTGCAGCAATGACTCTTGAAGGACTGAAGACGTGCCCCTCTTCCATCTCCCTGCACTGCGCGGCGGCCTGCTGGCCCTCGCGGCCGCGGCACTCTTCGGCATCAGCACGCCGTTGGTCCAGCGTGCGGGTGCGGAACTCGGCGCCTTCACCACTGCTGCCCTGCTCTACGCCGGCGCCGCGTTCATGGGCGCCTGGCTGCGCCAGCCGGTAGAACGCGAAGCGGCGCTGCGCCGCGCCGACCTGAAGCGGCTGTCGTGGATGGCGCTGTTCGGCGCCGTCATCGGCCCCGTGGCGCTCGCCTGGGGCCTGCAGCACACCAGCGGCACCAGCGCCTCGCTCATGCTCGCGCTCGAAGCGCTGTTCACCGCAGTGCTGGCGCGCACGCTCTACCGCGAGGTGATGGACCGCCGGGTGTGGAGCGCGATGCTATTGCTGCTCGCGGGCGGCATGGTGCTGGTGATCGACCGGGGCCTGAGCGGCGGCGTGCAGCTGCTGGGCCTGCTCGCGGTGCTGGCTGCCACGGCTGCCTGGGGCATCGACAACACCCTGTCGCGCGCGCTGGCCGAGCGCGATCCCGGCCAGGTGGTGCTCGGCAAGTCGCTGCTGGGCGCGGGCGCGACCGCCCTGCTCGCAATTGCGACCGGCGAACCGCTGCCCGGCTGGACCGCGGCCCTGGCACTGCTCGCCATCGGTGCCAGCGGCTACGGGCTCAGCCTGCGGCTCTACCTGCTGGCGCAACGTGCCTTCGGCGCGGCGCGCACGGGCTCGGTGTTCGCCTTCGCACCGTTCATCGGCGCAGTGGTCGCCATCGCGCTGGGGGACCGTGCCTTGAGCTGGGGCATGGCGACCGGCGGCTTGCTGATGCTTGCCGGCGTTGCCTTGCACCTGGCCGAATCCCACGGCCATGCACACGACCACGAGCCGCTCGACCACGAACACGCGCACCGGCACGACGACGGGCATCACGACCATACGCACGACCCGATGCCGGTGGGCGAGCACAGCCACCCGCACCACCACACGCCGCTGCACCACACGCATGCGCACGTGCCGGACGCGCACCACGCGCATCCGCACTGAAGAAGACCCCTCGGGCTCGATGAAGCGCAAGACCAGCCGGCCGCGCGCAGCTCCTCAGCGCAGCCCGGGCACCAGGGTCGCCAGCAGCCCGACGGCCGCGCAGGCACCGAGCAGCGGCATCACGCCGACCTTGAAGCGAAAGAGCGCCACGGCCGCCGCCACCGCGATGACCGCGGACAGCGCGTCGAAGCGCCCACCGAAACCCTGCGGCCACAGCACGTGGTACGCGAAGAACAGCGCGAGATTCAGGATCACGCCGACCACCGCGGCCGTGACCGCCGACAGCGGCGCGGTGAACCCGAGCTTGCCGTGCGTGGCCTCGATCAGCGGCCCACCCGCGAGGATGAAAACGAACGACGGCAGGAAGGTGAAGAAAGTCACCACCGTGGCCGCCAACGCCCCGCCGACGAACAAGGCGCCCGGCCCCGCGATCTGCTGCAGCCAGCCGCCCACGAAGCCGACGAAGGCCACCACCATGATCAGCGGCCCGGGCGTGGTCTCGCCGAGCGCCAGGCCGTCGATCATCTGCGTGCCGTTGAGCCAGTGGTAATGCTCGACCGCCCCCTGGTACACATAAGGCAGAACGGCGTAGGCGCCGCCGAAGGTCAGCAGCGCAGCCTTGGTGAAGAACCAGCCCATCTGCGCCAGCGCGCTCTGCCAGCCCTGCGTGGCCACGAGCACGCCCATCGCCAGGGCCCACAGGCCGAGTCCCACTGCCAATACATTGGCAAGGCGGCCACGCGTGAAGCGGGCATGCGCGGGGGGCGGCGTGTCGTCATCGATCAGCGCCGGTCCGTAGCCCTGATTGGCGCCGCCATGGCCACCGCCCAGCGCGAACACGCCCGGCGCCCGGCGCGCCCCGAAATGGCCGATCAGCGCAGCCCCGATCACGATCGCCGGGAACGGCGTGTCGAAGGCGAAGATGGCCACGAAGGCCGCGCCCGCAATGCCCCACATCCACCGATTCTTCAGCGCACGCGTGCCGATGCGATGGGCCGCGTGCAGCACCAGCGCAGTGACGGCCGGCTTGATGCCGTAGAAGATGCCGGCCACCGCGGGCACATTGCCGTAGGCCATGTAGATCCAGGACAGCGCGATCAGGATGAACAGCGACGGCAGCACGAACAGCGCGCCGGCGACGATGCCGCCCCAGGTGCGGTGCATCAGCCAGCCGATGTAGGTGGCCAGCTGCTGGGCCTCCGGCCCGGGCAGCAGCATGCAGTAGTTGAGCGCGTGCAGAAAGCGCTTCTCGCTGATCCAGCGCCGCCGCTCGACCAGCTCGGTGTGCATGATCGCGATCTGCCCGGCAGGACCGCCGAAGCTGATGAAGCCGAGCTTGAGCCAGAAGCGGAATGCTTCGGCGAAGGAGACGGGCTGGATTGGCGCGGAATGCGCGGGAGAGGAGTCAGGCAGTACGGTGTCCACGGATAGCTCCGTTATGAGTCGCCAGCGCTTGGACGGGACACCGTCTTACTTTGCAGACCGGGAGGCTGTTTCCCCGGGACCGAAATCGTAGCAGACCTATCGGCGTGATGGTGGGGCGCGTATTGGGCGCGGTGCTCGGCAAGCGAGCGGAGATCATCGGCAGCCTCGTGCTGATCGGGATCGGCGTGTTGATCCTCTATGAGCACCTGAACGTCTGGCTTGATCGCGCAGAAAAAATCCCCGCGTGCACAAGGCAGGCGGGGATTCTTGAAAGTTTGGTAGGACGTACTGGATTCGAACCAGTGACCAACGGATTAAAAGTCCGCTGCTCTACCAACTGAGCTAACGTCCCAAACCATTTTTATTCTTGCTCTTGCCGACGTTGAATCCGGCAAAGCCAAAGATTATAGCGCGACGTTTGACGCGATTTTGTCGAGCACCCAACCTGCAGCACATTGACCGAAGGTTGCTGTCACGCTCACCACCGAGCCGTAGCCGTGACAGTTGAGCGAACCGTCGCCTTCGATTGCGCACGACGCATCCGGCGGCGCCACGCTTTCGCGGCTGAAGACGCAGGCAACGCCGATCTTGCGGCCTTCGCGCGGGGCGCCATGCTCCTTGCGCAGGCGCTGACGCAACTGCGCAAGCAGCGGGTCGTGCGTGACGAGCGATAGATCGTCGATGTCGACCTTGTGCGCCTGCCGCTTGCCGCCCGCCGCGCCCACCGTGATGAACGCCGTGCGCGACGATGCACGCGCCCATGCCGCCATGGCCACCTTGGCCTTCACCTGGTCGCAGGCATCGATGACGGCCGTTGCCGGCCCGTTCGCAGCCTGTGCCGTGTCGAGCAGCGAGAGCCAGTTGCCGGGCTCGACGAACTCGTCGATCGCCTGCACCTTGCACTCGGGGTTGATCTGCGCGATGCGGTCGCGCATGGCTTCGACCTTGGCCTGTCCCACGGTCGCGTCGAGCGCGTGGATCTGGCGGTTGATGTTCGACTCCGACACGTGGTCGAGGTCAATCATGGTCAGCCGCCCCACCCCGCTGCGCGCCAGCGCCTCGACCGCCCACGAGCCCACGCCGCCGATGCCAACGACCAGCACGTGCGCGTTGCGGATGTGCGCGGCACCAGCCACGCCATACAGCCGCTCGAGCCCGCCGAAGCGGCGCGCAAAGTCAGGCGCCGCGGTGTCGGTGACGACATCCGCGGCGGTAGGAGGAGTGGTGAACGCGGCAGCGATGATGGCGCTCAAGCGGAAAGCTCCGCCGGCATCAACGCAGGCGCGAGAGGCGCTCGCGGCCGGCCTGTGCGGCTTCCGACTGCGGATAGGCCTTGGTCAGGTCTTCCAGCGTGCGGCGCGCGGCGCGCGTGTCCTTCAGCTCGATCTGGCAGTTCGCGATCGACAGCACGGCCTCGGGGGCCTTGGCATGGTCGGGCGCGAGCGAGAGCATGGAGCGGAAGTTCGCGATGGCCTCGTTGTAGTTACGCGTGGCGTACTGCGCATTGCCGAGCCAGAACAGCGCCGAGGCGTTGTAGCCGCTTTGCGGATAGCGCTTGACGAACTCGGCAAACGCGGTCTGCGCCTGCGCGAACTGGCCCGAGCGGAACACGCCGAGGGCGGCGTCGAAGTCGGCCTTTTCCTTGGGATCGGCGGTGAACTCGCGGCCGTCCACCGACACCTTCGAAGGCTCGCTCTGCTTGAGCTTGTCGTCGATGGTGGTCTGGCGCGACTGCATCTCGCTCACCGTGCGGGTGAGCTGCTCGTTCTGGCCGGTCATGCGCGCCAGGTCGCCACGCATCTGCTCGATCTGGTTCTGCAGGTCGAGCAGGCTGCGGCGCAGCTGGCCGTTCTCGTCGGTCAGCCGCTGGTCGGTCTGCTGGCGCATGGCCTCGACGCGCTGGCGCAAGTCGAGGATGGCGCGGCGAGCCTCGTCATCCTCGAACAGTGCAGCCTGCGACCCCATCGAGACGCAGAGCAAGGCGGCAGCCAGCGCCGCGCCTCGCAGCATGGCGCGTGGCATCACCGGGTGTAGCGGATTTCGGCGCGGCGGTTCTGCGCCCACACTTCTTCACCCGAACCCGTGACGGCAGGCTTTTCCTTGCCGAAGCTCACGGCTTCGATCTGGCTGTCGCTCACGCCCAGCAGGGTCAGCGCGCGGCGCACGGCTTCGGAACGCTTCTGGCCGAGTGCAAGGTTGTACTCGCGGCCGCCACGTTCGTCGGTGTGGCCTTCGATCGAGACGCGGCGTTGCGGGTTGGCCTTGAGGAACCTGGCGTGGCCGTCGATCAGCGACTGGAACTCGGGCTTGACCGTGTAGCTGTCGTAGTCGAAATACACGATGCGCTCGACGCCAATCGGACCTTGCGCGGTGCCCGCGGTCGGATCAATGGTGACAGGTGCCACGGTGCTGGCGCCTTGCTGGCCACCGGCCGTGCCGGAACGGTCGGTCACCGGCGTTTCGTTGAGCTTGGTGCCCGACGAGCAACCGGCGATGAGAGCCACGATGGCCAGCGAATAAATCGTACGTTTCAACATATTTTCAAACTCCTCAAATAAACCTTGGTCATTGCTTTTGAAACGGACCCCAGTCCGGTTCCCTGATGTCTCCCGCCTGTCCCGCCAGTCGTGCCTTTATTTTTCCATCGAGCGTGGTCGTCATCAGGGCTTCGCGGCCCTGCAATTGCGTTGCATAGACGATCAGCTTGCTGTTCGGGGCAAAACTTGGACTTTCGTCCGCGGAGGTGTCGGTGATTGCGCTGACGTTGCCGGTTGCCAACTCCATCACATGGAGTTTGAAGGCACCGCCCACTCGAGAGATGTAGGCCAACCACCGGCCATCGCCGCTGACAGACGGAGAAATGTTGTAGGTGCCGCTGAAGGTCACCCGCGTCGGGTTGCCGCCACCGGCGCTCATCTTGTAGATCTGGGGCGCACCGCCGCGGTCGCTTACGAAATAGATGGTGCCGCCGTCGGCCGAGTACACCGGCTCGGTGTCGATGCTGGAGCTTTGCGTCAGGCGGCGCGGTTCGCCACCGCTGGCCGGAATGGAGAACAGCTGCGAGCCGCCATCGCGGCTGAGCGTGACGGCAAGCGAATTGCCGTCTGGCGCCCAGGCCGGCGCGCTGTTGGAACCCTTGAAGTTCGCAAGCAGCCGGCGCTGGCCGGTGGCCACGTTGTGCACGTACACGACAGGCTTGCGCGACTCGAAGGACACATACGCCAGCTGTTGCCCGTTCGACGACCAGCAGGGCGAGATGATGGGTTCGGGGCTGGCGAGCGCGGCCTGGGCGTTCTCGCCGTCGGCGTCGGCCACCCACAGCGAGTAGCGGCTGCCGCCCTTGGTGACGTAGGCGATGCGGGTCGAGAAAATGCCTTTTTCGCCGGTCAGCTTCTCGTACACGTAGTCGGCAATGCGGTGCGAGGCAAGGCGCAGGTCGCCTTGAGGCACTGTGTAGCTCAGGCCACCCAGGTCCTGCCCCTTCACCACGTCCCACAGGCGGAAGCGCACGTCGAAGCGGCCGTCGGCCAGCCGGTTGACGCTGCCCACCACGAGCGAATCGGCCGTGCGCTGGCGCCACAGCGACAGGTCGGGACGCGAGGCCTCATCCAGCGCCTGGCCCGAAGCGTCGACGCCGCGGAACTGGCCACTGCGTTCCAGGTCGGCCTGGACGATGTCCGAGATCTTCTGGGGCGAGCCTTCCTGGCCCTTGAAAGGAACGAGCGCAATCGGCAGCTGCGTGAGCCCGACGCCCGACACCTCGACCCGGAACTGGGCCAGTGCAGGAAGCATGGGAGTGGCAGCGAGAGCCGCGATGAGCGTGCGGCGTGCAAATAACGATGAAGAAGGAGTTGGAATTAGAGTTGGCAACGGCTTGTTCATGCGGTTCGGAGAGGTTTCCGGGTAAAAAGTTCTCCCCGGCTGTAACGGGCCACATGTTACACACTGGCTTGAAGCCGCCGTCACAAAACGTTTATCCGGCGGCGCGGTCCTACAGAAGCACCTGCGGAAGGCCCTGAATAAGGGCCCCCGTAGAATCCGCCGCCATGCAAGCACCCCCCGGCGGCGAGAACGTACGCCCTCCCCTGATGCGCCGTATGGCGCGACTCATGACCTGGTTTGGCGGCTCCCGCCAATGGTGGGCCCTCGGACTGAGCGGAGCGATGCTGGCAGCAATCACCGAACCGCTGATGGCCGCCCTGCTGAAGCCCCTGCTCGACCGGGGCTTCACGCGCGGCGAGATGCCCTTGTGGTTCGTGCCCGCCGCCGTGCTGCTGCTGTTTGCAGTGCGCGGCATCGCCCAGTTCATTTCCCAGTACGCGCTGTCGCGCATCGCCAACGAAGGCATGCAGAAGCTGCGGCGGGTGTTGTTCGAGCGGCTGCTCGGCGCCGAACTCGCGCTGTTCGCCCGGCAGTCGGCCAGCACCCTTTCGAACACGGTGGTCTACGAAGTGCAGACCGGCGCGATGCTGCTGGTACAGGCGATCCTCGGACTCTCGCGCGACGGCTTCACGCTGATCGCGCTGCTGGGCTATCTGGTCTACCTGAACTGGAAGCTCACCCTCATCGTCGCCTTCCTGGTGCCCAGCATCTCCTGGATCATGAAGGTGTTCTCCAAGCGCCTGTACCGCCTCACGCAGCAAGGCCAGCAGGCCACCGACGAGCTGGCCTACGTGGTCGAGGAAAACGTGCTCGCCCACCGCGTGGTGCGCCTGCACGGCGCGGAAGGCGCGCAGGGCCGCCGCTTCGAGCAACTGAGCCAGCGCCTGAACCGGCTGGCCGTGAAGTCGACCATCGCCCAGGCCGCCACCACGCCGCTCACGCAGATGATGGCGTCGCTCGCGCTGTCGATCGTGGTGATGATCGCGCTGTGGCAAAGCGGCAAGCAGGGCTTCACGGTAGGCGGCTTCGTCGCCTACATCACGGCCATGTTGATGTTGATCGCGCCGATCCGGCGCCTCGCCGAAGTGGCCGGCCCCATCACCCGAGGCCTCGCCGCACTGGAGCGCGGACTGATACTGATCGACGACGTGGCCCCTGAGTCGCAAGGCACGTTCCAGGTCGAACACGCCGAAGGACGCATCGAACTGCGCAACGTGCAAGTCAGCTACCGCGGCGAAGACGAACAGCGCGCGCTCGACGGCGTGAGCCTGACCATCGAACCCGGCCAGGTGGTGGCCTTCGTCGGCCCTTCGGGTTCGGGCAAGACCACGCTGGTCAACCTGCTGCCGCGCTTCGTGCAGCCCAGCGGCGGGCAGGTGCTGCTCGACGGACACGACACCAGCGAATGGCAATTGAAAAGCCTGCGCGCCCAGTTCGCCATGGTGAGCCAGGACGTGGTGATGCTCAATGAGACGCTGGCGGCCAACGTGGCGCTGGGCGCCGAAATCGACCGCGAGCGCGTGCTGCAATGCATCGAGGCAGCCAATCTGAGCGCGCACGTCGAAAGCCTGCCCCAGGGCCTCGACACGGTGCTCGGCCACAACGCCACGCAGCTTTCGGGCGGCCAGCGCCAGCGCCTCGCCATTGCCCGCGCGCTCTACAAGAATGCGCCCGTGCTGCTGCTCGACGAGGCTACCTCGGCGCTCGACACCGAATCCGAACGGCTGGTGCAGGACGCCCTGCAGCGGCTGATGCAGAACCGCACCACGCTGATCGTCGCCCACCGCCTGTCGACCATCCAGCATGCCGACCGGATCATCGTGATGGAGCAAGGCCGTATCGCCGAGCAAGGCAGCCACGAGCAACTCATGGCGCTGGACGGCCTCTACGCGCGGCTGCAGACACTGGCGGTGCGCAGCGCGCCGCCGGGGCAAGACCCGACGCTTTAGGCCTTAAAGCAGCACGATGTCGTACTGTCCCTGCCCGATCGCGGGCTCGGACTGCAGCGAAATCGGCTTGCCGATGAAGTCGCTCAGCCCCGCCAGGTGCTGGCTCTCCTCGTCGAGGAACAGCTCGATCACCTGCGGCGACGACACGATGCGGAACTCGCGCGGCGTGAACTGCCGCGCCTCGCGCAATATCTCTCGCATCACGTCGTAGGCCACGCTGCGCGCGGTCTTCACGATGCCCTGGCCGCCGCAGGCCGCACAAGGCTCGCACAGCATGTGCGCCAGCGATTCGCGGGTGCGCTTGCGCGTCATCTCAACCAGCCCGAGCTGCGAGAAACCGCCGGCCGTGGTCTTCACGCGGTCGCGCGCCAGTTGCTTGCGGAACTCCGCCAGCACCTGCTCGCGGTGGTCGTCGCGGCCCATGTCGATGAAGTCGACGATGATGATCCCGCCCAGGTTGCGCAGCCGCAGCTGTCGCGCAATGGCCTGTGCCGCTTCGAGGTTGGTCTTGAAGATGGTGTCGTCGAAGTTGCGTGCACCGACGAAGCCGCCGGTGTTCACGTCCACCGTGGTTAACGCCTCGGTCTGGTCGACCACCAGATACCCACCCGACTTGAGTTCGACGCGCCGGCCCAGCGCCTTGGCGATTTCCTCGTCGACCGAATACAAATCGAAGATCGGCCGCTCGCCCTTGTAGTGCTGCAGCTTGCCTGCCGCCTTGGGCATGAATTCGAGCCCGAACTTCAGCAGCACCTCGAACTGCTCTCGCGAGTCGATGCGGATGGTCTGCGTGTCTTCGCTGGTCATGTCGCGCAGCACGCGCTGCAGCAGGCTCAGGTCCTGGTGCAGCAGCGACATCGGCGGCATGCGCATCGAGGCGTCACGGATGCGCGACCAGGTCTTGCGCAGGTAGGCAATGTCTTCGGCAAGCTCGGGGTCGGTGG
This sequence comes from Variovorax sp. YR634, assembly GCF_900106655.1. NCBI lineage: Bacteria > Pseudomonadati > Pseudomonadota > Betaproteobacteria > Burkholderiales > Comamonadaceae > Variovorax > Variovorax sp. YR634. Next base: position 221,910 of record NZ_FNOL01000005.1, on the reverse strand, counting down.
AATCTTCGCCGTTGGTGCGCAGGATGAAGCCGCCGGTGTTGGCCGGCACCACGCCGCCACTGTCGGCCGCAGCGGCCGCTTCGATCAGCGCCAGCATGCGGTTGCGCAGCGACTCGCGCTGGTCCGACGGGATCTTCTGCGACACGCCTATGTGGTTGTCCTGCGGCAAGAACACCAGCAGCCGCCCGGCAATGCTGATTTGCGTGGACAGGCGCGCGCCCTTGGTGCCGATGGGGTCCTTGATGACCTGCACCAGCAGCGACTGGCCCTCGAACACCTGCTTCTCGATGGGCACCATCGGCCCGCCGTTGCGGTGGTCGCGCTCGGGCGCCGGCGCACTGGGCCGCGAGCCCGGAGTGAACGGCGCCACGATGTCGGCCACGTGCAGGAAAGCCGTGCGCTCCAGGCCGATGTCGATGAAGGCCGACTGCATGCCCGGCAGCACGCGCGACACCTTGCCGAGGTAGATGTTGCCGACCAAGCCTCGCTCCAGCGTTCGCTCGACGTGCAGCTCTTGCACCGCGCCGTGCTCGACCAGCGCCACACGGGTCTCCTGCGGAGACCAGTTGATCAGGATGTCTTGCATGGAATTCTCAAGTATTGAAACCGGCGTTTCGAAGCAGCCCTGCTGTCTCGAACATGGGGAGGCCCATGATGCCCGAATAGGACCCGCTGATGTGCTCGATGAACGCGGCCGCCGCGCCTTGAATGGCGTAGGCACCGGCCTTGCCCAGCGGCTCGCCGCTTTCCGCATAGCGGGCGATCTGGGCGTCTGTGATGTTGGCGAAGCGCACGCGCGACACGCTGAGCGCGGCGTGGCGTTGTGCGCCATGCTGCAGCGCAACGGCGGTCAGCACGCGGTGCGTAGCGCCCGAGAGCATACGAAGCATGCGCGCCGCATCGGCCGCGTCTTCGGGCTTGCCGAGGATGGTGCGGCCGAGTGCGACCGTGGTGTCGGCGCAGAGCACCGGCGCGTCGGCAAGGTCTCGACGTTGAAGCCGGGCCACGGCAGCATCGAGCTTCAGGGCCGTAACGCGCTGCACATACGTTGCAGGGGCCTCGTTGTGCAGCACGGCTTCGAGCGATTCGGCGTCTTCGTCGGCATCGGCCAGCAGCAGTTCGTGGCGCACGCCGAGTTGGCCGAGCAGTTGGGCACGACGCGGGCTCTGCGAAGCGAGGTAGATGAAGTCCGGCAAGGTTCAGTTCTCCTGAAGGGCCGGCTGCCCGCCGGCCACAGTACGGTTCCAGACCAGTCCGTGCGGCAGGCGCGCGGGTCCGAAAAGAAAGTGAAGGACTCGGCGACGAGCCGGTGACCGGGTGCGGGAGGACGCATGCAGCAGCAAGGGGCGCATCAGCAGGGCGTCGCCCCGTGCCGCCGTGCAGGCCGTCTCGCCATGTTCGACGCGCAAGTCCTGCGCTTCGGCATCGCTCAGCCGTCCGGCGCGGTGGCTGCCCGATACGACGCGCAACGGCCCCGCATCCACGCCGCAATCATCCAGATGCACCCGCACGGCGAGCAGCGATCGCAACACGTCGACCGGCGGCTGCACATACGGCTCGCCCTCCTTGAGGACGGCAGGCATGCCGGCGCCCGAGGCGGGAATCGAGGTGTCCTGATGCAGCGCGACCAGCCAGTTCCTGTCGGCCGTCTTGTCGAAGAGCGTGCATTGCACGGCCACCGATGAAGCATCGAGCAGGCCCATGCCGACCAGCCGTGTTTTCAGCTGAACAGCAATCTCACTGCACCGCGGCTGGGCCAGAAGGTTGCGGCTGCCTGCCGCCTGCCCCAGACAATGGTCGAGCGACTGCGCGGTTGCGTCCAGCAGATCAAACGGCAACTGCGCCGGCAGCAGCGCATGGCCCTTCTCCTCGAGCAACGCGACCTGCCCGTCGGCGCTTGTCATTCGCGGTGGTAAGGATGACCCGCATTGACCGACCACGCCCGGTACAGCTGCTCGACCAGCAGCACCCGCGCCATCGCGTGCGGCAGCGTCAGGTCGGACAGGCGGATGCGTTCGTGGGCCGCGGCCTTGAAGGCCGGGTCGAGCCCGTCGGGCCCGCCGATGACCAGGGCGACGTCATCACCCTCGCCTTGCCAGGCCTGCAGGCGCGCGGCAAGCGCCTTGGTGGTCAGCGCCGTGCCGCGCTCGTCGAGCGCGACGATGCGCATGCCACGCGCAATTGCGCCTTCGATGCGCTCGCGCTCCGCGGCGTACAGCGTTTCAAGCGACTTGGAGCCGCGCGGCTCGGTCTTGACTGCTCGCAGCTCGAGCTTGAGCTCGGGCGGGAAGCGCTTGGCGTAGTCGTCCCAGGCAGTCTGTGCCCAATCGGGCATGCGCTGCCCGACGGCGACCACCAGCAGCTTCATGCGCGGCGGGCTGGCGCCTTCCTGGCAGCCGTCGTCGTCTTCTTTGCAGCGGGCTTCTTGGCAGCTGGCTTGCCGACGACCTTGACCGGCACGCGCGCGGTGGTGGTCTTCCGGGCGGGCGCCTTCTTGGCAGCGGTTTTCTTGGCCGGGGCCTTCGCAGCCTTGGCTTCTTGTTCTGCCGCGCGGATCGCGGTCTTGGCAGCGCTGGAGCGGCGCAGCGTCGGCGTCTTGGCGGCCGGCTTCTTCTCTTCGGTGCCGACCTTCGATGCGGTGGCGACCGCGGGCTTCGCGCCGCCGAGCTTTGCACGCACCGGCTTGTCGCCCCAGATCTCTTCGAGGTGGTAGTACTGGCGGATGGCGGGCTGCATGATGTGCGCCACGGCCGCGCCGCAGTCCACGATGATCCACTCGCCGTTGTCCTCGCCCTCGATGCGCGGCTTGCCGAAACCGGCTTCGCGCACCGCGTCGCGCACGCTGGCGGCCAGCGCCTTCGTCTGGCGGTTGGAGGTGCCCGACGCCACGATCACGCGCTCGAACAGCGGTGAAAGATGTTCTGTGTCGAATACCTGAATGTCCTGCGCCTTGACGTCTTCGAGACCATCGATGATGGCTCGCTGGAGTTTCTGGGTGTCTTTCTTGGCGGCGGCTTCAGTGGTCATCAGGCAGAGCGGTAGAGGTGGTGTTGGTCAATATAGCGTGCAACCGTGGGCGGAACCAGCGAGGAAATGTCCACGCCAAGCTCCGCGCGCCGCCGAATCTCGGTGGCGCTGTTGTTCATAGGTGGCAGTTCGAGCGCCTCGAAACGCGCGCCAGCCGGGAGGCCGGGAAGCATTTTCGGATCAAAACGAGCAGTGTTGCTCGTCGATAGTGCGCGATACGCTACAGAAACGATAGCAATGCCGAGTATATCCTGCCAGCCGTGCCAGGTCGGCAACGCGCTTGCCTGGTCGGCGCCCATGATCAGGACCAGCTGTGCGCCGGGCTGCTCGCGCTGCAATTCGTGCAGGGTGTCGAGTGTGTAGGTGGGCCCGTCGCGCAGCACTTCACGGCTGTCGATGACGACGGTGCCTTTCAGGCCAGCGAAGGCCAGCCGCGTCATCGCAAGGCGGTCTTCCTTCGGCGTGAGTGCCCTGCTCTTGTGCCAGGCCTGCCCCGTGGGAATGACGTGCAGTTCGGCAAGGTCGAGTTGCGCCAGCGCGGCTTCGGCTAGCGCGACGTGGGCGTTGTGCGGCGGATCGAACGCGCCGCCGAAAACGCCGATGCGACGCACCGCAGTGCCGGAGCGGTTCACAACCAGTCGCGCCGCACGATGAAGCCGCTGTACAGCGCGGCTTCGGGGCTGCCCGGCTCGGGCTGCTGCTGGTAGGCCCAGCTGGCCAGCGGCGGCATCGACAGCAGGATCGATTCGGTACGCCCACCCGACTGAAGGCCAAAGTGCGTGCCGCGGTCCCACACGAGGTTGAACTCGACGTAACGGCCGCGCCGGTAAAGCTGGAAGTTGCGCTCGCGCTCCGTGTAAGGCGTGGCGCGGCGGCGCTCGACGATCGGCAGATACGCCGGCAAAAAGCCATCGCCCACCGAGCGGATCAGCGCGAAGCCGTTCTCGAGACCGCCCTCGGAAAAATCGTCGAAGAAGATGCCGCCGATGCCGCGCTGCTCGCCGCGATGCTTGAGGAAGAAATACTCGTCGCACCAGGTCTTGAAGCGCGGGTACTTGTCGTCGCCGAAAGGTGCGAGCGCGTCTCGGCACACAGTGTGAAAGTGCACCGCGTCTTCCTCGAAGCCGTAGCACGGCGTGAGGTCCATGCCGCCGCCGAACCAGCAGACCGGCTCGCCGCCTGCACCGTCTTTGGGCCGCGCAGCCAGCATGCGCACGTTCATGTGAACGATCGGCACGTAGGGGTTGCGCGGATGGAACACCAGCGACACGCCCATCGCCTCGAAAGGCGCACCTGCCAACTCGGGCCGATTCTGCGTGGCCGAGGGTGGCAGCTTCGGTCCGCGCACCTGCGAGAAGCCGCAGCCCGCGCGCTCGAACAGTTCACCGCCTTCGAGGATGCAGGTCAGCCCGTGGCCCTGCAGCGGTTCGCCGGGCGCTTTCTTCCAGGCATCGCGCACGCAGGTGCCGCCGTCGGCCTTCTCGACCGCCGCGATGATCGACTGCTGCAGTCCGCGCAGGTACTCGCCGACCGCTGCCGGATTGGTTTGCTGCATCAAGCGCCGTGGGTGTTGCGCGCGTGCACCGCGCGGAATCCGATGTCCTTGCGGTATTGAGCGCCGTCGAAGTTGACGCGCGCAGCAACCTCATAGGCCCGCTGCTGCGCCTGCTTCACGCTGTCGGCCAGCACAGTCACGCAAAGCACGCGGCCGCCGCTGGTCTTGAGCTCGCCGTTTTCCAGCGTCGTGCCGGCGTGGAACACCACGGCATCGGGCGCCTCGGCCGGAATGCCGGTGATGCGGTCGCCCTTGCGCGGCGACAGCGGGTAGCCGTGCGCGGCCATCACCACGCCCAGCGCCACGCGGCGGTCCCATTGCAGCTCGACCTGGTCGAGCGTGCCGTCGGTGGCGTGCCAGAACACCTCGAACAGGTCAGACTTCAGACGCATCATGATCGGCTGCGTCTCGGGGTCGCCCATGCGGCAGTTGAACTCGAGCGTCTTGGGGTGGCCCGTGGCGTCGATCATCAGACCGGCATAGAGGAAGCCGGTGAACGGAATACCGTCTTTCTCCATGCCGCGGATGGTCGGCAGGATGATCTCGCGCATGGCGCGCGCATGCACCTCGGCCGTGACCACCGGCGCGGGCGAATACGCGCCCATGCCACCGGTGTTGGGACCTTCGTCGTTGTCGAGCAGGCGCTTGTGGTCCTGGCTGGTGGCCAGTGCAGTGACGTTCTTGCCGTCGCACAGCACGATGAAGCTGGCTTCCTCGCCCTGCAGGAATTCTTCGATGACGACGCGCGCGCCGCCTTCGTTGTGCGACACGCCGAACTTGTTGTCGACCAGCATGAAGTCGACGGCCTCGTGCGCTTCCTCTGCGGTCATGGCAACCACCACGCCCTTGCCAGCCGCCAGGCCGTCGGCCTTGACGACGATGGGCGCGCCCTTGGCGTCGATGTACGCATGCGCCGCGGCGGCGTCGGTGAAAGCCTCGTACTCGGCGGTCGGGATCTTGTGGCGCTTCATGAAGGCCTTGGAGAAGGCCTTCGAGCTTTCGAGCTGGGCGGCCGCCTGCGTGGGGCCGAAGATGCGCAGGCCGTGCGCGCGGAACTCGTCCACCACGCCGGCAGCCAGCGGCGCCTCGGGGCCGACCACGGTCAGCGCGATCTTTTCTTTCATCGCCCATTCGCGCAGCGCGGCGGGCTCGGTGATGTCGACGCAGTCGTAGCGCTCGTCGGCTGCGGTGCCGCCGTTACCTGGCGCCACGTATACACGGCTCACCCGGGCAGCCTGTGCCAGCCGCCATGCCAGAGCGTGTTCACGGCCCCCTCCCCCAATTACCAGTACCTTCATTCGCGGGCCTTCATTTCTCGCTGTGATTCAACAAACAACATTCATTCGGACAGCGAGGCGTTGTGATAAACGTCCTGCACGTCGTCCAGGTCCTCGAGCACATCGAGCAACTTCTGCATTCTTGCGGCGTCTTCGCCGGTCACGTCCACCGTGTTTTCGGCGCGCATGGTGACTTCGGCGACGTCGGGCTTCAGGCCCGCGGCTTCGAGCGCGTTCTTCACGGCTTCGAAGTCGGCGACGGCGGTGATCACCTCGATGGCGCCGTCGTCGTCGGTAACGACGTCTTCGGCGCCCGCCTCGAGCGCCACTTCCATCACCTTGTCTTCATTGGTGCCCGGCGCAAAGATGAACTGGCCGCAGTGCTTGAACTGGAAGGCCACCGAGCCCTCGGTGCCCATGTTGCCGCCGTGTTTGGAGAAGGCGTGGCGCACTTCGGCCACGGTGCGCACGCGGTTGTCGGTCATGGTGTCGACGATGATCGCCGCGCCGCCGATGCCGTACCCTTCGTAACGAATTTCTTCGTAATTGACGCCTTCGAGGTTGCCCGTGGCCTTGTCGATGTTGCGCTTGATGGTGTCGATGGGCAGGTTCACCGCCTTGGCCTTTTCAACGGCCAGCCGCAGCCGGGGGTTGGAGCCCAGGTCGGCGCCACCGGCGCGGGCGGCCACTGTGATTTCGCGGATGGCGCGGGTCCAGAGCTTGCCCCGCTTCTCGTCCTGGCGGCCCTTCCGGTGCTGAATATTCGCCCACTTGCTATGTCCGGCCATGGCTTTCTATCTCGCTGTCCTGTGTTTTCTGAGCAGGCTCCGAGTTTACTGTCCGGCGCACACAACGCCCGCCCTGGGGCCCGGAATTCGGGCCGGGGCTTTTGGTGATAATCGTTCGATGACGCCATCGCCTTCCGTCGGGCCCGGGAATCCTGACATCCTGCCGCCGCACGCCCCTTTGCCGCTGTACTACAAGACCGAGGCCGAGCATCAGGCGTTCCTGCTGCGCATCTTCGACAGCACGGCCGCGGACTACGACCGCATCGAGAGCGTGCTGGCCTTCGGCACCGGCCCCTCGTACCGCCGTGCTGCGCTGCGGGAAGCCGGCCTCTCGGCGGGCATGCAGGTGCTCGACGTGGGCATCGGCACCGGGCTCGTGGCCCGCGAGGCGCTGAAACTCATCGGCTCCACCGGCCAGCTCGTAGGCATCGACCCCAGCCCCGGCATGTTGGGCCAGGTCAAGCTGCCCGGCATCGAACTGGTGCGCGGCGTGGCCGAAGCCCTGCCCCGGCCCGATGCCAGCAGCGACTTCGTGAGCATGGGTTACGCCATGCGCCACATCAGCGACGTGGCGGCGGCCTTCAGCGAATTCCATCGCGTGCTGCGCCCCGGCGGGCGGGTGGCGGTACTCGAAATCACCAAGCCCGAGGGGCGCATCGCAACCGCGCTGCTCAAGGGCTACATGCGTGCCGTGGTGCCGCTGATCGCCCGCGTGGTCGGTCGCCAACGCAACACCTCGGAACTGTGGCGCTACTACTGGGACACGATCGAGGCCTGCATTCCGCCCGAGCGGGTGATGCAGGCGCTGGCCGACGCGGGTTTTCGCGACGTGCGCCGGCATGCGAGCCTCGGCGTCTTCTCTGCCTACACCGCCGTCAAACCCGAACACACCGTCGAGGCCAGCTGATAGTGCGAGCTCAGGACGAAACCCCTTCTTCCCATCTGCGCGTCGAGCGCCTGTCGCTGCCGGCCAGCCTTGCGCTGGCTGTTGACGGCAAGGCGCCCTTCGCGGCGCTCGGCTACGGCACGCCGCACGGCGTGGCCTGGATGCCGACCGTCAACGCGCGCGTGCTGTCGGCAAACGGCGCCATGGCCGATGTGTGGCACGTGAGCCGTCCGCAACACGTCAAGTCGGGCACCACCGGCATCGCGCGCTGGCGCACCGACGGGCACTGGCTGCTCGGCGCCATCGACCTGGACGAAGCCACCGAAAAACAGGGCCTCGCCGAACTCGCGCACCGCGCCTACCGCGACCTCTTCAAGACGCTCGACCAGGCCGGCACGCCGCACCTGCAGCGCATCTGGAACTACCTGCCGCAGATCAACGCCGACGGCGGCGGGCTGGAGCGCTACCGCCAGTTCAATCTCGGCCGGCAGGAAGCGTTTCTCGAAGCCGGCCGCGCCGCCTTCGAGGGCGCGCCTGCGGCCTGTGCACTGGGCATCCACCAGGGCGCCCTGTCGATCCGCTTCCTGGCCGGCCAGCAGGCGCCGCTGCCGGTCGAAAACCCGCGTCAGGTTTCGGCCTACCGCTATCCCGAAACCTATGGCCCGCGCTCGCCGACCTTCTCGCGCGCCGCGCTGGCGGACATCGGCGACGGCAACATCGCCCTCTTCATCTCCGGCACTGCGAGCATCGTCGGCCACGAAACCGTGCACCACGGCGACGTGCTCGAGCAGACGCGCGAAACCCTGCGCAACCTGCAGGCGGTGATTGCCGCCGCCAACGAACGCGGCACCGCGAAGTTCTCGCTGGCCGAGCTCGATTGCGTGGTCTACGTGCGTCACCCGTCGGACACCGAAGCTGTACGCAGCATCATCGAAGGCACGCTCGGCGCCGACGCGCCGATGGCGCGCCACGCGGTGTACCTCGAAGCCGACATCTGCCGCAGCGACCTGCTGGTCGAGATCGAGGCCCACACGGTCGCAGCCGGCCTGCTACGGGCATGACCGGTCGTTGTCCGACCGCGCATTGCCCGATTGACTGATTCAATGACTCGCGTGCTGCGAATTCTCACGTCGATTCCGCTCGCGTTGATGCTCTACGCGCTGCTGCTGTTCCTGGGCCTGATCTCGCTGGTCTGGAACGTCGTCGCCATGCTGATCCACCCGATCATGCCGGCGGCGCCCGCGCGCGTGCTGGGACGCACGACCATCGCCTTCGCCTACCGCATGTTCTGGTGGCTGGCGTCGGTGACCGGCATGATGCGCATCGACGCCGCCTGCCTCGACCCGATGCGCAAGGAGCCCGGCGTGATCTTCGTGGCCAACCACCCGACCATGCTCGACGCGCTGCTGCTGGTGGCGCGGCTGCCCCGCAGTGCCTGCATCATGAAGGCCGACCTGATGGGCAACATCTTCCTGGGCGCGGGCGCCCGGCTGGCGCGCTACATCAGCAACAAGTCGGCCCGCACGATGGTGCGCCTTGCCGTGAACGACCTGCGCAACGGCGGGCAGCTGGTGATCTTTCCCGAGGGCACGCGCACGGTGACGCCGCCGCTCAATGCGTTCCGCCCCGGCACCACGCTGATCGCCAAGCTGGCGCAGGCGCCCATACAAACGGTGTTCATCGACACCGACTCGCCCTACCTCGCCAAGGGCTGGCCGCTATGGCGCGTGCCACCGCTTCCCATCGTCTTCACCCTGCGGATCGGCAAGCGCTTCTCGCCCACGCAGGACAGCGACGTGCTGCAGGCCGAGCTCGAACAATACTTCCGACAAAACCTGGAGCAGCGCGCCACCGACGCGTCCCCCGAATGCCAGACGCCTCGCGCACCCACCTTGTCCTGATCCCCAGCTACAACACCGGCGAGCGCCTGTTCTCGACCGTCGCCGCGGCGCGCGGGCAGTGGAACCCGGTGTGGGTGGTGGTCGACGGCAGCGACGACGGCACGGGCGAGCGGCTGCAACAGATGGCGGCCGGCGACCCGGGCCTGCGCGTGTGGGTGCTGCCGCAGAACCAGGGCAAGGGTTCGGCCGTGCTGCACGGCCTGCGCGCCGCGAAGGAGGCCGGTTTCACTCATGCGCTGACGATGGATTCCGACGGGCAGCATCCGGCGGACCTGATCCCCGAGTTCATGAAGGCCTCACTGGCCCGCCCCGAGACGATGGTGCTCGGGCGACCGGTGTTCGACGCAAGCGCACCGCTGCTGCGCGTGCGCGGTCGGCGTGTGTCGAACGGATGGACGCAGCTCGAAACGCTGTTCGCCGGCGTGGGCGATTCGCTCTACGGCTTTCGCGTGTATCCGGTGACGGACCTGATCGCCGTCATGGAACGGCAGCCATGGATGCGGCGCTTCGACTTCGACACTGAGGCTGTCGTGCGGCTGGCATGGCGCGGCGTCAAGCCCGTGAACATCGATGCGCCGGTGAAGTACCTGACGGCGGAGGAAGGCGGGGTTTCGCACTTCCGCTATGGGCGCGACAACGTGCTGCTCACCTGGATGCACGTGCGGCTGATGGTGGAGTTCGTGTTGCGGCTGCCTGGGCTGGTGTTTCGCAAGCTGGCGAAGAAGGCGCCGTTTCAGGATTGACTCTGCTCTCGGATTGGGGGTGAGCCCGGCATACGCTACAGCGCGATAGCTGCCCCGCCCAGCGCCTTGTACAAGGTCATCGTCGCATTGAGCTGGTTCAACCGGTTCTGGGCCAGCGAAACCTCGGCCGTACGGCGCCGGTCCTTGGCATCAAGTACCGGCTGCAACGCGGTCGCCCCAGCACGGTAGCGCACCTCCGACAACCGCTCCGCACGCTGCGCCTCGTGCAAGGCCAGCGCCAGTTTTTCGCTCTCGTCGCGCAGTTGCGTGCGTGACGACAAGGCGTTCTCGACCTCCGACAACGCCGTGTAGAGCGACTGCCGGAAACCCACCACCGCCTCTTCGTACTGCGTCTGCGACACGGCCACGGTCAGCCGCGCGGTGTTCCATTGCAAGAACGGCAACGCCAACCCTGCGCCAAGCGTAGCCACAGGGTTCTTCAACAGCTCTCCCAACGCAGTGCTCGACGTGCCCAGCGACCCCGTCAGGCTCAGCGCCGGATAGAACCCGGTGCGCGTGGCGTCGACATTCGCCAGTGCACCGCGCAGCCGTTGCTCGGCAGCGCGCAGGTCCGGGCGGCGACCCAGCAGGCTCGCGGGTACGCCGGCATCGATAACCGGCAAGGCTATGTCTGGCAACCGCGCGGGCTCGACGGTCATCGACTCCGGCGGCTGGTCGAACAGAATCGCCAGCGCGTTGCGCGCCTCGACACGCTGCTGAAGCAACTGCGTATGCGCCGCCTCCTGTGTCGCGAGGTTCTGACCCGCCTGCGCCACATCCAGCCCCGACACGGCGCCCGCCGCGTACTTCACCCGCACCAGCGCGAGGATGCGTCGGCCGTCTTCCATGCCCGCTTCGCTCAGCACGATGCGCTGGTTCAGGTAGCCGGTCTGCCAATAGAGCCCCGCCGTAGTGCCGACGAGCGCCAGCGCGGTGGCCTGGCGGTCGGATTCGGTGGCCTTCAGCTCCCACTCGGCGGCGCTGCGCTGCGCCGAGAGTCGGCCCCACAGGTCGAGCTCGTAGCTCAGCGTCACCAGCGAGCTCGATGCGGAACCGGCCACGCCGCCGCGCTTCAGGTCATAGCTGCGGCTGGTGCTGGCCTGCCCCACCACGCTGGGCGTGAGGTTCGTGTTCGCCAAACCAGCCTGCAATTGCGCACGCTGCACGCGAATGCCCGCCGCCGCCAGGTCGTTGTTGGTATGCAGCGCGCTGTCGATCAGCCGGTCGAGCTGCGGATCGTTGAACGCCGTCCACCAGTTGGCGGACAGCATCGCCGCCGCACTCCCCGCTCCCGGCGACTGCTGCCAGCCCTGCGGCACCTCCAGCGGCCGCTGCGCCCGCTGCTCAGGCTGGAACAGGGTGCACCCGCCGAGCACCAGCACGGCAACAGCCACCGCGGAAGGAACGCGTGCCCTACTCACGAGCCAGCGCCTCGATCGGGTCCAGCCGCGCCGCGTTGCGCGCCGGCAGATAGCCGAACAGCACGCCGATCAGCGACGCGCACAAGAACGCCGACACCACGGCGCCCATCGAAAAGATCATTTGCCATTGCTTGACGAAAAGCGAAAACAGAAAGCTGATGCCATACGACAGCGTCACGCCGATCAACCCGCCCACCAGGCACACCAGCACCGCCTCGGTCAGGAACTGTTGCAGCACGTCGCTCTGGCGCGCGCCCACCGCCATGCGAATACCGATCTCGCGGGTGCGCTCGGTCACGGACACCAGCATGATGTTCATCACACCGATGCCGCCCACCACCAGCGAGATCACGGCAATGAGCGACAGCAGCAGCGTGAGCGACTGGCTGGTGCGCTCGGCCGTCTTCACGATGCTGTCCATGTTGAAGGTGAAGAAATCCTTGCTGCCGTGGCGCAGCGTGAGCAGCTTGACCACGCTGTCTTCAGCGGCCTTGGTCGGCTGGTCGTCGCGGATGCGCACCGTGATGTTGTCGAAGTGCTGCTGCCCGAAGAGCCGGCTCGCGCCCGTGCTGTAGGGCAGCCAGATGTTGAGCGACTTGTTCTCGCCGAACATGCTCTTCTTTTCCTGCGATACGCCGATCACCGTGCACGGCAGGTTGCCCACCAGGATGATCTTGCCCACCGCCTCGGCGCCGTCAGGGAACAGCTTGCGCCGCGTGTTCTGGTCGATCACCACCACCTGCGACTGGTGGCGCACGTCGCTCGCCGTAAAGGCTGCGCCGCTGGCCATCTGGATGTCGCGCACACGAAAGAAACTGTCGCTCACGCCGTTCACCGTGCCGTTGATGTCGACGCTGCGGTAGCGCAGCCGCAGGCTGCGCGAGGTCGAGGGCGTCACGCTGTGCACATAGGGCTGCGCGGCGAGTGCGTCGAGGTCGGACGGTATCAGCGTGCGGATGCTCGAGGCCTTGTCGTCGCCGAAGTCGCGGCCCGGGTACACGTCGAGCGTGTTGGTGCCGATGGCACGGATGTCCGACAGCACAAAGCGCTTGGCACCCTCCCCGATGGCCACGATCGACACCACCGAGGTTATGCCAATGACAATGCCCAGCATGGTGAGCGCGGTGCGCATGCGGTGCGCCATCATCGAACGCCAGGCCATGCGGAAGGCTTCTGCAAAGCGGGCCCAGCTGGTGCTGAAGCGGGCAATGCCCAGCTTGGGCTTCATCATCGCCTCGGGAATTGGTGCGTCGGGCTGCACGGCCTGCGCAGGCGCCACCACCGTGGGCACGTTGGGCCGGTCACCCACGATCACGCCGTCGGCAATCTCGATGATGCGTTCGGTGCAGCTCGCCACCTGCATGTCGTGTGTCACGATGATGATGGTGTGCCCTTGCGCATGCAGCTCGCGTAGGATGCCGATCACCTCCTGGCCGCTCCTGCTGTCGAGTGCACCGGTCGGCTCGTCGGCCAGGATCACCTGCCCGCCGTTCATCAACGCGCGCGCAATGCTCACCCGCTGCTGCTGGCCACCGGAGAGCTGGCTTGGCCGGTGCTCGGTGCGGTCGCCAAGACCCAGGCGCACTAGCAACTGGCGCGCACGCGTGTCGCGCGCCTCGCCGTCGGTGCCGGCATACACGGCGGGCACTTCGACGTTGCCGGTCGCCGTCAGGTGTGGCATCAGGTGGTAGCGCTGGAAGATGAAGCCGAAATGCTCGCGCCGCAGTTGGGCCAGCGCATCGCTGTCGAGCGTGCCCACGTCCTGGCCCGAGACGATGTAGGTACCGGTGCTCGGCCGGTCGAGGCAACCGAGGATGTTCATCAGCGTCGACTTGCCCGAGCCCGAGGCGCCGACGATGGCCAGCATTTCGCCGTTGCCGATGTCGAGGTTGACGTCTTTCAGTACCTGCACTTCCTGCTCGCCCGAAGGAAAGCTGCGGCCGATGCCGCGCAGGGTCAGCAGCGGCTGCTTTTCCTGCGTCATGGGCGCTTGCCCCGCCCGCCGCCGCCGTCTCCGCTTTCGCCCCGCTCCAGAACAGCCGAGGCATCGCCCGTGATGACGTTGTCGCCCTCTTTCAAACCTTCGAGCACCTGGGCCTGGAAGTTGTTGGAGATGCCCACGCGCACCTGCCGTTTTTCCACGGTCTGGTCGGCCTTGAGCACGCGCACTTCCTGGCGGCCATCCTTGTCGCGCGGACCCAGCGCGGTCAGCGGCACGGTCAGCGCCTGCTTTGCCTCGCCCAGCAGGATGGCGACCTGCGCCGTCATGTCCACGCGCAGCGTGCGATCGGGGTTGGGCACGTCGAACAGCGCGTTGAAGAACACGGCGTTGTTGATCTTCTCAGGCGAAGGCTGCACCGCGCGCAGCGTGCCGTGGTAGCGCTTGTCGGGGTCGCCGAGGATGGTGAAGTACACCGGCTGCCCCGGCTTCACGCGCACCACGTCGGCTTCGGACACCTGCGCCTTCACGGTCATGGTCGACAGGTCGGCCAGCTTCATCAGCGTGGGCACCTGGAAGGCGGCGACCACGGTCTGGCCTTCGAGCGTGCTGATGGAAACCACGTCGCCGTCGATGGGCGCGATGATTCGCGTGTACGAGAGATTCGTCTGCGCCGAGGCCACGGCCAGCTTCTGCTGGCGGATCTGCGCTTCGAGCGACACCAGGTCGGCACGCAGCGCGCGCAGTTCGGCGTCGGCGCTTTCCATGTCCTGCTTGGCGGCGGCGTCCTGCGCGAGCATTTCCTGCTGCCGCGTCCAGGTGAGCTGGGCCTGCCTGATGCGCACTTCCTTCGCGAGCTTCTGCGCCTGCAGGTTGTCGAGCTTGGCCTGCTCCTGCGCGAAGGTGTTCTGCGAGATGACGGGATCGATCTCGGCGAGCCAGTCGCCCTTTTTCACGGTCTGCCCCAGCACCACCTTCAGCGACTTGAGCTGGCCGCTGACCTGTGCACCCACCTCGACCTGCTTGAGCGCCTGCAGCACGCCGGTGGCGAGTACCGCGTTTTCGAGGTCGGTGCGTTGCACCGCGGCAGTGAGGTATTCGGCCTTCTTGCCCGGGCTGAGCCAGAAAGAGGCGACGACCGCCAGCACGACGAGAACGGCAATGCCGATGACTAGTTTGCGTGATCGCCTGGGTTGTGTAGTGGGCATGCGGGGGAAATCAGGAAGACGCTGCGCGGCGAGTCGACTGCGCGGAAGGGGCACGGAACCACGAGGTCCGGTGTCATCCTAGCCGCGTTTACTGAAGATTCTTTAAAGGCCCACGGGCGATCGACAAACCGATTCGCAGCGTTACGAGCGCGTGACTTTCGGCACTGGCACGACAGCTTTGGGCGTCCTACATTTTTTCGGATGCGTGGCGCGTTGCCACGCATAAACCGATAGTTCTAGGAAGGGAAAACGACCATGAAATTCCAACAGTCGAACACTCTGCGCCATGTGGCACTGGCCGGTGCGATCACCGCCGCGATGGCCTTCAGCTGCGCGGCCGGTGCCGCCAACACGAAGGCAGACACACCCGAGGCGCAGTCGCCACTGACGTTCACCACGCCGGTGCGCAGCCCCGAAGCCAACGTCCCGCTGGGCCTTGCGAGCATCAGCAGCGACATCAAGCCGACGGCAGCTCAGCCGGTGAACATGGCGATGGTCAGCAGCTGCGCCGAACGCTGGTACTGGCGCAGCCTGCTCGAAGAAATGGGATGCGGCTTTTCGGGCCAAGGCTGGTTCAACTGACGCGAACCCGCCCTCTTGGGCACGCTGCCCGCGGTGGGGCAGCGTCGCCTCTTTCGCCTCTCAGCGTGCCCGACGCGAGCGCACGAGCAGCGTGATGAGCAGCAGCGAGAGAACCACGAACGCGATAAACGACCAGTTCGCCAGCGTCAGGCCGAACAGCGACCAGTCGATCTTCGAGCAGTCGCCGCCGCCACGGAAGATCATCGGCAGCGCACGCTTCAGTGGAAAGGTTTCGATCATCCCGTAGAGGTCGCGCCCGCAGGAAACGACTTCGGGCGGATACCACTGCAGCCAGCTCTGCGAGGCCGCCGTGTAGGCGCCGCCCACCGCGGCCACCAGCGCCAGCAATCCACCCACGACCCGGAGGCCCACGTTGCGGAACACGCCGGCCAGGCCGGTGAAGAGTGCCACCAGCACCAGCGCATACCGCTGCACGATGCACATGGGACAGGGTTCGAGCCCGACCACGTGCTGCAGGTAGAGCCCGAAGGCCAGCATGAGAACACAGGCCAGGCAGATCAGCCCGAACGCGCGGCGCGGCGCGCCGAAGTACCAATCGATCAAGGAGATACCCAATCTTCTTCTACGAACACCCTGGCCTTGCGCGGGTTGGCGACGACGGTGTCGCCTTCCTTCAAGCCCAGGTCACGGAACTGTTGCGCAGGGAGTTGCGCCTCGATGATGGTTCCGGAGCCCGGATTATCTGGATTCGATTCGGTGGGCTCAAGTTCCAGCCGCGCGATGGGTCCGACGACGATTGCCCGCGACAGCGTGGCGACGATGCCCGAAGCGCCGGCCACGTAGCGTGTCACATCGATGTCATGCGGGCGCACATAGGCGCGCGCCTTGGCGTCTCGCGCGCCGCTGTGCTCGGGTGAATCGAGGCGCATGCCGTCGAGCTGCACCGCGCCGTTGTCGGCCCGGCCATGGAACAGGTTCACGTCGCCCAGGAAGCCGTAGACGAACGGGCTGGCCGGCTGGTCCCACACCTCCTGCGGCGAGCCGACCTGTTCGATCTGCCCCTTGTTGATGACCACCACGCGGTCGGCCACTTCGAGCGCTTCTTCCTGGTCGTGCGTGACGAAGATCGAGGTCACGTGCAGTTCGTCGTGCAGCCGGCGCAGCCAGCGGCGCAGTTCCTTGCGCACCTTGGCGTCGAGCGCGCCGAAGGGCTCGTCGAGCAGCAGCACCTTGGGCTCCACCGCCAGTGCGCGAGCCAGCGCAATGCGCTGCCGCTGGCCGCCGGAAAGCTGCGACGGGTAGCGGTCGGCCAGCCAGTCGAGCTGCACCAGCTTGAGCAGGTCGGTCACCTTCTGCCTGATATGCGCGTCGCTCGGGCGCTCCTTGCGCGGCTTCACGCGCAGGCCGAAGGCCACGTTCTCGAACACGGTCATGTGGCGGAACAGTGCGTAGTGCTGGAACACGAAGCCCACCTGCCGCTCGCGCACGTGCACGTCGGTGGTGTCCTCGCCCGAGAACAAAATGCTGCCGGCGTCGGCCGTTTCCAGCCCCGCGATGATGCGCAGCAGCGTGGTCTTGCCGCAGCCCGAGGGGCCGAGCAGCGCGACCAGTTCGCCCGACTCCACGTCGAGGTTCACGTCGCGCAGCGCGCGGAAGTCGCCGAACTGCTTGCTGATGTTGCGGATTTCGATGCTCATGATCTTGTTCTTTCTCTCTCAGGCCGCCGCGGCTTCCGGGGGACGCTCGGGGGGCAGTTCGGCAATGGCCTTCATCTCGCGCTCGTGGCGCCATTCGATCACCGACTTGATCACCAGCGTGACCAGCGCCAGGATGGCCAGCAGCGAAGCCACGGCGAACGCGGCAACCGACTGGTATTCGTTGTAGAGCACTTCCACGTGCAGCGGCATGGTGTTGGTCTGGCCGCGGATATGGCCCGACACCACCGACACCGCGCCGAATTCGCCCATGGCGCGCGCGTTGCACAGGATCACGCCGTACAGCAGGCCCCACTTGATGTTGGGCAGCGTCACGCGCCAGAAGGTCTGCCAGCCGGTCGCGCCGAGCACGATGGCGGCCTGCTCCTCGTCGGTGCCCTGCGCCTGCATCAGCGGCACGAGTTCGCGCGCGATGAACGGGAAGGTCACGAACACGGTCGCCAGCACGATGCCGGGTACGGCAAAGATGATCTTGATGTCGTGCTCAGCCAGCCACGGACCGAGCCAGCCCTGCGCGCCGAACACCAGCACGTAGATCAGGCCCGCCACCACCGGCGACACCGCGAACGGCAGATCGACCAGCGTGGTGAGAAATGCCTTGCCGCGGAACTCGAACTTGGCAATGGCCCAGGCCGCCGCCACGCCGAACACGAGGTTCATCGGCACAGCGATGGCGGCCGTGATCAGCGTGAGGCGAATCGCGCTCCAGGCGTCGGGCTCCTTCAGCGCGTCGAGATACGCGCCAACGCCCTTGCGTAGCGCCTCCGTCGCAACAGCGGCCAGCGGCAGCACGAGGAACAGGAACATGAACGCGAGCGCAATGCCGATCAGCGTCCAGCGCACCCAGGCGGATTCAGTAGTGCCGGCTTGCGCGCGGCGGATGACTTTGGAAGGTGCGCTCATGTCAGGCTCCTGCTCGGCGACGCTGCCAGGCCTGCAGGCCGTTGATGACCAGCAGCAGGACGAAGGAAATGACGAGCATCACCAGCGCGACCGCCGTGGCGCCCGCGTAGTCGTACTGCTCCAGCTTGCCGATGATGATGAGCGGCGTGATCTCCGAGATCATCGGCATGTTGCCAGCGATGAAGATCACCGAGCCGTACTCGCCGATGGCGCGTGCGAAGGCCATGGCAAAGCCGGTGAGCAGCGCAGGCGCAATCGACGGAAAGATCACCTTGGTGAAGGTCTGAAGCCGCGTCGCGCCGAGCGAGGTGGCTGCTTCTTCCAGCTCTTTCTCGGCGTCTTCGAGCACCGGCTGCACCGTGCGCACCACGAAGGGCAGCCCGATGAAGATCAGCGCAATCACGATGCCCGCTGGCGTAAAGGCCAGCTTGATGCCATGCGGCTCGAGCAGTTGCCCGACCCAGCCGTTGCCCGCGAGCAGCGCGGTCAGCGAAATGCCCGCCACCGCCGTCGGCAGCGCGAACGGCAGGTCGACCAGCGCATCGACGATGCGCTTGCCCGGAAACTTGTAGCGCACCAGCACCCAGGCCACCAGCAGGCCGAACACCGCATTCACTACGGCCGCGATCAGCGAGGCGCCGAAGGTCAGCCGGTACGAAGCCATCACGCGCGGGGCAGTCACGGCCACCCAGAACTGGTCCCAGGTCAGCGTGAAGGTCCTGAAGACCAGCGCCGACAGCGGGATCAGCACGATCAGGCTGAGGTAAAGAATCGAGAAGCCGAGCGTGATGTGGAAACCCGGCAGCACGCGCTTGGCGCCCCCTGCCCGGTTGGCACGCGAAAAAGGCGCTCCCGCGGACGGGAGCGCCGAAGAAACAGCGCCGCTCATTTACTTGCCGCCGGGCGTGTAGAGCTTGTCGAACTGGCCGCCGTCGTTGAAGTGCACCTTCTGCGCTTCACCCAGGCTGCCGAACAGTTCTTGCACCGTGAAGAGCTGCAGCGGCTTGAAGGTCGAGGCGTACTTCTTGAGCACGGCCGGCGAACGCGGACGCAGCGCGTGCTTGGCCGCAATTTCCTGCGCTTCTTCAGAGTACAGCCAGTCGAGATACGCCTTGGCGAGCTCGCCCGTGCCCTTCTTGGCGACGGTGCGCTCGACCACGGCCACCGGGTTCTCGGCCACGATGCTGATCGACGGGTACACCGAGTCGACCTTGCCGGTGCCGAATTCGCGGTCGATCGACACCACTTCCGATTCGAAGGTGATCAGCGCATCGCCGATGTTGCGTTGCAGGAAGGCGGTGGTCGCGTCGCGGCCGCCGCGCGCCAGAACAGGCACGTTCTTGAACAGCTTGCCGACGAACTCGGCAGCCTGGGCGTCGGTGCCGCCCTTCTTCTTGATGTAGCCCCAGGCGGCCAGGTAGGCATAGCGCCCGTTGCCGCCGGTCTTGGGGTTGACGATAACGACCTGCACGCCCGGCTTGACCAGGTCGTCCCAGTCCTTGATGCCCTTGGGGTTGCCGTTGCGCACGAGAAAAAGCATGGTCGACGTGGTCGGCGATGCGTTCTCGGGGAATTTCTTGTTCCAGTCCTTGGCAACCACGCCGGCATTGGCGAGGAAGTCGATGTCGGTGGAGGTGTTCATGGTCACCACGTCGGCGTCGAGGCCGTCGGCCACCGCGCGGGCCTGCGCGCTGGAGCCGCCGTGCGACTGGTCGATCTTGACGTCCTTGCCTGTGGCCTTCTTGTAGTGCGCCACGAAGGCCGCGTTGTAGTCCTTGTAGAACTCGCGGGCCACGTCGTACGAGGCGTTCAGCAGCCCAGTGCCTTGGGCAAAGGCGCTGCTGCCGGCGAGTGCGGAGGACGCCAGCGCGAGCACGGCGACGAAGGTCTTTATTCTGGAAGTCATGTGGTTGCCAAGGTTTCTGAAAATTCACGGCCCACCGGCCAGGCGGCGGGCTCGTCGGTCAAGGACTGGAGCAAGGCAAGGCCCAGCGGCCAATCCCCATGCCCCGAGTCGACGTTGATGTGGCCCGCATTCTGCATGCGCACGAACTCGCTGCCCCAGGCGCGCGAATATGCACCAGCCAGGCGGATCGGGCAAAAGGGGTCGTTGCTGCTGGCCACCACGATGCTGCGGTACGGCAGCGCAGCGTAGGGCACAGGCGCGAAGTCGGAGAGCACGGCGCGGCGCTCAGGGTCGGCAGGAGCCACCAGCAGCGCGCCCTGGATGTGGGCCGCGGCATCGGGCGGCAGGTGCGCCGTGGCGATGCAGCCCAGGCTGTGCGCTGCGATCACCACCGGCCCGTCGCTCTCCAGCACCAGCTTCGCCAGCGTGGACACCCACGCCTCGCGCTTGGGCGAGGCCCAGTCGTCCTGCACCACCCGCGCCGCACCCGGAATGCGCTCTTCCCACAGGCTCTGCCAGTGGCCGGGCCCGGAGTCGCGCCACCCCGGCACGATGATCACTCGGGTCTGCATGACGACGCTTGCCCTGCCCGCTTACTTGTTGGGCTGCGGCGTGATGCGCAGGTAGGGGCGCACGGCCTTGAAGCCCTTGGGGAAGCGCTCCGCCAGTTCGGCCGGATCCTGGATGGCCGGGATGATGACCACGTCGTCGCCGTCCTTCCAGTTCACGGGCGTGGCCACCTTGTGGCTGTCGGTGAGCTGCAGCGAGTCGATCACGCGCAGGATCTCGTCGAAGTTGCGGCCGGTCGACGCTGGGTAGGTGATGGTGGTGCGGATGACCTTCTTCGGGTCGATGATGAACACGCTGCGAACGGTGGCCGTGGCCGAGGCGTTCGGGTGGATCAGGTCGTACAGGTCGGCCACCTTGCGGTCGGCATCCGCAATGATGGGGAAGTTGACCGTGGTGTTCTGCGTGTCGTTGATGTCGCTGATCCATTCCTTGTGCTTGGTGGCCGGATCGACGCTCAGCGCGATGGGCTTCACGCCGCGCTTGGCGAATTCGCCCGACAGCGCCGCGGTCTTGCCCAGTTCGGTGGTGCACACGGGTGTGAAATCGGCGGGATGCGAGAAGAACACGACCCACGAATCGCCGGCCCACTGATGGAAGTCGATGGTGCCTTCGCTGGAATCCTGGGTGAAATTGGGGGCTGTGTCGCCGAGTCGCAGAGTAGCCATGGACGCTCCTGGATGGATGGGAGCCTCGGATTGTGCGAACCCTTGCTTCAATGCCAAACGAATATCTGCTTGTTTGGATATGACGTTTTTCGCATAACGAGCCTAGAACATCCGCATATCTTCGCTCTGGAGATGCTCCATCAGGAAGTCGATGAGCTTCCGCACAGCCGGCACCAACGCCCGCCGTGCCGGAAACACCATGTGCGCAATCACCGGTGGCGGCCCCCAACCGGGTAGCAGCCGCACCAGCCGGCCGGCATCGATGTCGGCGCGACACATGTAGTCAGGCAGCATGGTCGCGCCTATGCCGCCCAGCGTGCCGAACTGCAGCGTCGCGAGGTCGTCCGCCACGTAATGCGGGGTGTGGGAGTGCACGTAGCTCTCTCCCTTGGGGCCCTCCAGCCGCCAGTCGCTGCGCCCTTCCCCGTTGACCGACATGGCCGCCGTCGGCAGCTTGCCGAGGTCGGCCAGCGTTTCCACCGGCCCGTAGCGCGCCAGCAGCGCCGGGCTCGCCACCAGCACGCCGCGGCTGTGGCCGAAGGTCTTTGCCACCAGCACAGCGCTGTCCTCGATGACGAGCCGCACACGCAGCGCGATGTCGATGCCCTCCTCGATCAGGTCGACCGGCCGGTTGATCACCCGCATGTCGATGCGCACCGCCGGGTAGCGCGCCATGAACACCGGCATCAGCTGCGCCAGGCCGCTGTGCGCGATGGTGACGGGGCAGCTCAGCCGCACCAGCCCGCTGGGCTCGTTCTGCACCTGCGCCACCGCCTCGGCTGCCGCCTGCGCCGCGTCGCGCATGGCGGACGAATGCCGCAGGTAGATCTCGCCCGCCGGCGTGAGCGACAGGCGCCGGGTGCTGCGCTGCATCAGTTGCACGCCGAGACGCTCTTCCAGGTCGGCGACGCGGCGCGAGAGGCGCGACTTGGGGATGCCGAGCGCCCGGCTGGCGGCTGCGAAGCCGCCACGTTCGGCCACTTCGGCGAAGAAAACCATGTCGTTGAGGTCTTGCATGGTGGTGATTGTCCTGCAGGTAGAACGATCTAGGCAAATTTTTGGTACTTATCGATCACTAGATCCAAAAATAGAATTCTTCCATCCGCCGGCCACTTTGAGCGCCGACAGCCAACACAGAAAGTGATTGATTGAAATGAAGCTGCTCCACATTGACTCCAGCATCCTCGGCGCCCACTCGACCTCGCGCCTGCTCTCGGCCGAAGTCGTGACCGCATGGCGCGCCGCCCACCCCGACACCACCGTCGAATACCTCGATCTGGCCGTCGACACCCCCTCGCACTTCAGCGCCGACGCGCTGGGCATCAAGACCGGCTTGCAAGAACAGCCGACCGAAGCCCAGCAGCGTGAAAACGCCGTGTCCGAAAAGCTCGTGAGCCAGTTCCTGGCCTCGGACGTGGTCGTCATCGGCACGCCTTTCTACAACTTCTCGATCCCGACGCAACTCAAGGCCTGGATCGACCGCCTGGGACAAGTCGGCCGCACCTTCAAGTACACCGAGAAGGGTCCCGTCGGCCTGGCCGGCGGCAAGACCGTCATCGTGGCCTTGTCCCGCGGCGGCATCTATTCAACCAGCGAAGGTGGGCAGGCCATGGAACACCAGGAAAGCTACCTCAAGGCAGTCTTCGGCTTCTTCGGCATCACCGACGTGCGCGTCGTGCGCGCCGAAGGTGTGGCGATGGGCGACGAAGCCCGGAACAATGCCCTGGCAACGGCCCGCGCCGACATCCTGGTGGCGACGGCGGAAGCCGCGAACCAGCGCGACGCTGCTATCGCTGCCTGAGTTCTGCTCCGGCACCGTAAAAAAGCCGCCCATCGGGCGGCTTTTTTTCGTCCGCGGACGCAGCGGATCGATCAGGCCGAGTGGCTCTTCACCCAGGCCACGTACTTGTCCATCCAGCCCTGCAGAAACTTCTTCGAGCCTTCGTTGCCGACGTGGCCCTTGTCGTCGAACAGGTCATCCTTGGCCTGCAGGAACACTTCGGGCGCGCCCATCGTGGGCACGTCAAGGTAGGCCAGGATGTTGCGCAGGTGCTGCTGCGCCAGCGCGGTGCCGATGGCCCCCACCGAGATGCCGACCACGCCGGCCGGCTTGCCCGCCCAGGCACTCTGGCCGTAGGGGCGCGAGGCCTGGTCGATCGCGTTCTTCAGCACGCCGGGAATCGAGCGGTTGTATTCGGGCGTAACGAACAGCAGGCCGTCGGCCGCCGCGATCTCGGTCTTCAGGCGCTTCACCGGCGCGGACTGATTGCCGTCGTCGTCCTGGTTGTACAGCGGCAGGTCGTCGATGCGCAGGGTTTCGAAGGTGAAGTCCGAGGGCGCGAGGTGCGCCAGCGCGAGGGCCAGCTTGTGGTTGAACGAATCCTTGCGCAGGCTGCCGACAATGACAGCGATCCGGGTCTGGGCCATGGGTGAAACTCCTTGAGTGAGAGGGGTCGGAATGACGAACGCGATTATGCGAAGCGCCCAAGACCTTTTCGGGAAAAGTTCATGCAGAGCCGGACGAACGGCGGCAAGATAAACCGCATCCCCCAACCCCATCGAAGCGCAGGACGCTCCCGTGACCCAGTCTCAGTCTTCCTCTTCATCCCCTTCTTCCCATTACGACGTCATCGTCGTCGGCCTTGGCGCCCTCGGCGCCGCGACGCTCTACCAACTCTCGCAGCGCGGCGCACGCGTGCTGGGCATCGACCAGTTCTCGCCGCCGCACGACCAGGGCTCCTCGCACGGCGATTCGCGCATCACGCGGCTGGCCGTCGGCGAAGGCGACGAGTACGTGCCCTTCGTGCAGCGCTCGCATGCCATCTGGCGCGAACTCGAGGCCCGCACCGGCAAGCCGCTGATGACCACTACCGGCGGCCTGATCCTCGCGCCGCGCGATCGCGTGGCGGAGCACCACGGCAAATCCGATTTCGTGCGCCGCACCATCGCCTGCGCCGAGCGCTTCGGCATCGCGCACGAAGTGCTCGACGCAGCCGGCATCCACGCGCGCTTTCCGCAGTTCCACCTGCAGGGCGACGAGATCGGCTATTACGAGCACGACGCCGGCTTCGTCCGCCCCGAAGACGCCATCGGCGCCCAGCTGGCCGTGGCCCGCGCCTCGGGCGCTCGAACGCTCACCGGCGAACGTGTGCTGGCCGTCGAGTCCGTGGGCAACGGCGACACCGTGCGCGTACGCGCAGGCTCCGCAAGCTTCACGGCCGACCGCGTGGTCGTCGCGGCCGGCGCGTGGCTACCCGCCTTCCTGGGCGCGCAGGCGCGAGCCGACTGGCAAGCCGACTTCTCCGTACACCGCCAGGTGATGCACTGGTTCGACACCGGCAGCGCCACGGCCGACTTCGCGCCCGGCCGCTTCCCCATCTTCATCTGGATGTTCGGCGACGGGCCGGAAGACTACATGTACGGCTTTCCGTCTTCCGACCCGTCGCAGCCCGCGCTCAAGGTGGCGACCGAGCAGTACGTGGCCGCCACGACGCCGGACACCATCGACCGCACCGTGAGCGCGGAAGAAACCGCCGCCATGTATCGCGACCGCGTGGCCGGCCGCTTTCCGCAGATCGGCGGCCGTGCCCTCAAGGCGCGCGCCTGCATGTACACCGTGACGCCCGATCGCCGCTTCGTGATCGACGCGCTCGACGGCCTGCCCCGCGTGCTCATCGCCTCGGCCTGCTCGGGCCACGGCTTCAAGCACTCGGCCGGGCTTGGCGAAGCCATCGCCGACCACGTGCTGAACCGCCCGAGCGAGCTCGACCTGCGGCCCTTTGCCCGCCAACGCCTGCTGGAGAAAGCGCCAGCCTGAAGCAGGCCCGGGCGATCCCGGGCATCATCGCCCTCGATCTTTTTTGTCTGTCTGACTGACTCAGGAGTAAGCGCGATGAGATTTCTGGTGGTGGGTGCCGGCGCACTCGGTGGTTACTTTGGCGGCCGTCTGCTGGAGGCGGGGCGCGACGTCACCTTCCTGCTGCGCCCTCGCCGCGCGGCGCAACTCGCGAAGACCGGGCTGGTGGTGCAGAGCCCCTTCGGCAACCTGCAGCTGCCTGCCCCGAAGCACGTGCTGGCCGACGGCATCGATGGCCCGTATGACGTGGTCGTGGTCGGCAGCAAGGCCTACGACCTCGACTCGACGATGGACTCGTTCGCGCCGGCAGTCGGCCCCGACACCGTGATCCTCCCGCTGCTCAACGGCATGAAGCACATCGACCGGCTGGCTGAACGCTTCGGCAGCGAGCGAGTGCTGGGTGGCTTGTGCATGATCTCCGCCACGCTCGACGACGAGGGCCGCGTGCTGCATCTGAACGACATGCACGGCCTGAGCTATGGCGAACGCGCCGGCGGCCGCTCGGCGCGCGTCGATGCAATCGCAGCCCAGTTCGCGGGCGCGAAGTTCGACGCCACGGCCAGCGAAAACATCATGCAGGACATGTGGGAAAAGTGGGTCTTCATCGCCTCGGCGGCGGGCCTCACCAGCTTGATGCGCGCGTCCATCGGCGACATCGTGGCCGCCGGCGGGCAAGACGTGGCGCTGTCGATCTTCGACGAATGCTGCGCCATCGCCACGCACAACGGCTTCGCGCCGCGGGCCGCAGCCGTGCAGCGTGGTCGCGCCATCATGACGACCGCCGGCTCGCCGATGACCGCGTCGATGTACAAGGACATGGTGCGCGGCGCGGCGGTCGAGGCCGACCACATCGTCGGCGATCTGCTGGGCCGCGCGGCGCCGAGCAACCTGCCAGTGCCGTCGGTGCTGCGCACGGCGTACGTCCACCTGAAAGCCTACGAAGCGCAGCGCGCCCGTACGGCAGCCTGAGCGTCATGCGCGACGCGCTGGCGTTCCTGCACACGGCACAGGTGCATGTGCCGACCTTCGAGCAGCTGGTGGCCGAGATGGCGCCCGGCCTGCGTGTGCGGCATCTCGTGCAAGCAGACCTGCTGGCCGACGCGCGTGTCGTGGGCACCGACGACACAGGCCTGATCGCCCGCGTTCACCACGCCATGCACGAAGCCGCCTCCAGCGGCGCGAAAATCGTGGTGTGCACTTGCTCGACCATCGGTGCCATCGCCGAACAAATGCCCACAGGCAATACCTTCAAGGCCCTGCGCATCGATCGCGCCATGGCAGACCGCGCAGTGCGCACCGGGCCGCGCGTGCTGGTTGTGGCAGCGGTCGAAAGCACGCTCGGGCCAACGATGGAACTGGTGCGTTCCGCCGCGGCAAACGCAGGCATCGCGGTGCAGCCGAGCACGCTGCTGGTCGAAGAAGCGTGGCCCCATTTCGAAGCAGGCGACGACGCGCGCTACATCGAAACCCTGGCCCGCGCCATCCGCGCTGCGGCAGGTGGGGCCGACGTCGTAGTGCTGGCCCAGGCCTCGATGGCCCCCGCGGCCGCCCTGCTCGCGGACCTCGGTATCGACGTGCTCAGCAGCCCCGCGCTGGGTGCCCGGCACGCCGTGGCGCTGGCGCTAGTCTGACTTGAGGATCGTCTCCCCCTTCAGCATCCCCATGTCCCGGATGTTGAAGCGGTGCCGCTTCCACCCCTCCCAGGTACGCCGCATGTGCGTGACGGAGATGAAGTAGTACAGAAACTTGAACATGCCGAGTGGCCCGCGCGTCGGCGTGCCGCGGTAGATGTCGCCGGCCAGCAGCGACATCAGCCCTTCCTTCACGCGGAACGGATTGCCCGGGTGCATGAACATGTCGCGGATGGTCGGGTTGGTCACGCGGTAGATGAACCACGAGTACTCGCGCGGGCCCTTGCGCATCATGGCCTCGAAGTCCTTGCGCGCGGCCGCCAGCTCGGTGGGCCGGTCGAGCGCCTTCGCCACCAGTTCGGCGCCGTCGAAGGCGCTGTGCATCGCGAGGTACACGCCCGAGGAAAACATCGGGTCGATGAAGGTGAAGGCGTCGCCCAGCAGCAGGTAGCGGTCGCCCGTGGCATGCGTGCTCGAGTACGAGAAGTTGCCGGTGGCGTGCACCGCGTCGTCGACCAGCGTGGCGTTCTTCAGGCGTTCCACCAGCACCGGGCAGGTGGCGATGGTGTCGTAGAAGAACTCCTTCAGCGGCTTGTCGCGCGTCTTCAGGTAGTACGGCCAGCAGACCGCGCCCACGCTGGTGGTGCCGTCGGCCAGCGGAATGAACCAGAACCAGCCATGCGGAAACCAGCAGATGCTGATGTTTCCTTCCTTCTTGCCTTCGAGGCGTTCGGCATTCGTGAAGTGGCCGAACAGCGCGGTGCTGTTGTGGTCGGGGTTCTTTTCCTTGCAACGGAATTTGTTGGCCAGCAGCGTGTCGCGGCCGGTGGCGTCGACCACGAAGCGGGCGCGCCAGCTGCGGCGCGCGCCGTCGTCCATTTCGGCCTGCACCGTGGCGCCGTCGGCATCGAAGGCCACGTCGCGCACCTTGCAGCCTTCGATGGTCTGCGCGCCGCGCGTGGCCGCGTTGCGGAACAGCAGCTCGTCAAGTTCGGAGCGGCGCACCTGCCAGGCGGAGTCGAGCGACTTGTCCATGCCCTCGGCAAATTCCACATAGCTGCGGTGCTCGTGTTCGGGCGAGACGAACTCGATGCCGAACTTCGGCATGCCGATCTTGTCGACCTGGTCGCGCACGCCGAGCTTCTCGAACAATTCGACGTTCCCGGGCAACAGCGATTCGCCGATGTGAAAGCGCGGGTGATGCGCCTTTTCGAGCAGCACCACCTTGCGGCCCTGCTGGGCCAGCAGCGCGGCGATGGTCGAGCCGGCGGGACCACCGCCCACAACCATCACGTCGCAGGATTCATCGGCCATCTGGGGGGCGGAGGAAGAAGCTTGGGGCAAGGACATGCGTGGACAAGCGACATTGTTAACAAAGGTCAAGCATAGCGCGCCGGCCGCTCGAAGAAAGATAGCAAAGTCGGCTAAGCGGCGCCCGCCAGGCAGCAGCACACTGCAGACCGACTCCCATCCTCATGCAGGACCGACTCGCCATGCCCATTCTTCGCTTCCTCTTCCTCGCCGTCTTCTGCCTTTCGGCAACGCTTGCCCAGGCCGCGGGCTTCAGCACCATCGAGATACCTGCCGACCAGAAAGGCCCGGCGCTGCACGGCGGCGTGTGGACGCCGTGCGCCGCGCCAGCTGGCGAAATCAGGCTCGGCCGCTCCACCATCTCTGGCGTACGTGATTGCCCGATCGACGGCAGCCGGCTGCCGTTGATCGTGCTGTCGCATGGGTATGGAGGCTCGTTCCTCGGCCACTACGACACGGCACAGGCGCTGGCCGACGCGGGCTTCGTGGTCGCCGCCATCAGCCATTCGGACGACAACTCCCAGATCCGGGGCGGCCCGGGCGACAAGATTTCGGCACTCGCAACGCGCACGACGGACATCGCCCGGCTGATCGACCACATGCTCCAGCAGTGGCCCGCGCATGACAGGCTCGCCGCCGGGCAGATCGGCTTCTATGGGTTTTCAAGGGGCGGCTATACGGGCCTTGTGCTCAGCGGTGCACGTCCGAACTTCGAGCGGCTCCCGCCCTTGCCGTCGTCCCCCTGCGCATCGACGCCGGAAGGCCCGGCGTGCGCGCTGATGCGGCAGAGATTCCAGGAACTGCTCGCCTCGCCGCTGACCCGTGACACCCGCATCAAGGCCGCCGTGATCGCCGACCCGCTCAGCATGGTCTTCGATGCCGACAGCCTGAAGAACGTGACGATACCGATCCAGCTCTGGGCTTCCGAGTACGGCGGCGATGGCGTCACGCCCGAGAACGTGGCCGCGGTTCGCCGCAACCTGCCTGCGCCGCCCGAATGGCATGTGGCAACCGGCGCCGCGCACTTCGCTTTCCTCGCGCCGTGCTCACCTGCCATGGCCAGCGCACTGCCCGAGATCTGCCGCGATGGCCCCGGCTTCGACCGCGTGGCGTTTCATGCCGGGCTCAACGCCGAGGTGCTTGCCTTCTTCAGGCAGCACCTCGCGCCAAAGCCCTAGCCCGCGCGCCGCTGCGACGACAGCCGCCGCACCACAGCCACAAGCCGATCGACCTCGTCGAAGGTGTTGTAGAACGCCAGCGAGGGCCGCACCGTCGTCTCGACACCGAAGCGCCGCAGGATCGGCTGCGCGCAGTGGTGCCCCGTGCGCACCGCAATGCCCTCGTCGTTCAGCGCATGCCCCACCTCCTCGGTGGTGTAGCCGTCGAGCACGAAGGACATCACGCTCGCCTTGTCGGCCGCCGTGCCGATCAGCCGCACACCCGGAATCGCGCCGAGCTGCCGCATGCCGTACACCAGCAAGTCATGCTCGTAGCGCGCGATGTTCTCGATGCCGATCTTGTTGACGTAGTCGATGGCGGCGCCCAACCCCACGGCGTCGGCGATGTTGCCGGTGCCGGCCTCGAACTTGTTCGGGATCGGCTGGAACACCGTCTTCTCGAAGGTCACGTCGGCAATCATGTTGCCGCCGCCCTGCCACGGGGGCATGTCTTCGAGCACTTCGCGCTTGCCCCACACCACGCCGATGCCGGTGGGGCCGAACACCTTGTGGCCGGAGAACACGAAGAAATCGGCGCCGATGTCCTGCACGTCCACCCGCATGTGCGAGACCGACTGCGCGCCGTCGACCAGCGCCTTCGCGCCCGCACGGTGCGCCAGCTCGACGATCTCCTTCACCGGCACCACGGTGCCCAGCGCGTTCGAGACCTGCGTGACTGCGACGATCTTCGTGCGGTCATTGAGCAGCTTGCGGTAGTCGTCCAGCAGCACCTGGCCCGAATCGTCCACCGGAATCACGCGCAGCTTCGCGCCCTTGGCGGCGGCGAGCTGCTGCCACGGCACGATGTTGGCGTGGTGCTCGAGGTTCGACACGATGATCTCGTCGCCCTCGCCCACGTGCTGTCCGCCCCAGCTCTTGGCCACGAGGTTGATGGCCTCGGTGGTGCCGCGCACGAAGATCACCTCTTCGACTTCCGGCGCGTTGATGAACTTGCGAACGCGTTCGCGCGCGCCTTCGTAGGCGTCGGTCGCGCGCGCTGCCAGCTCATGTGCGGCGCGGTGGATGTTCGAGTTCTCGTGCTCGTAGAAATACGCGATGCGGTCGATGACCGACTGCGGCTTGTGCGTAGTGGCCGCGTTGTCGAACCACACCAGCTGCCTGCCGTTCACCCGCTCCTGCAGGATCGGGAAGTCGCGCCGCACGGCGTTGACGTCGAACGGCGGATGCTGGCCGCTGCCGACCAACGGCACGGCATCGGGCCCGCGCGGATCGGACTTCGCCGGCGTGACGAAGCCGTTGGGCAGACGCACTGCATCGACGAAGTAGAACTGCGCATCGCGGCCGGCCGGCGCCGATGGCGGGCTCGGTGGCGAGACGGGCGCGGCCGTTGGCGGCAACGCAAGACCCGCGAACGGATCGTGGATCGCAATGCCATCGGTCGCACCCGCCGACGGATGGCCGTAGCTGTTGCCCACGAAGTAGAACGGCGAGGCCGCGGCCTGCGGCGTCGCGGGCGCATTCACCTGTGGCACGCCTTGCACCGTGCCACCCGAGCGCGGCTCGAAAGCCGGCGCCACAGACAGCACCGTGTCCGGCACGCCATTGCCCGCCACCGCATGCGGCAGCAAGGCCGGCGCGCGGTTCGCAAGCGAAGGCAGTTGCGTGGGCGATGCCGGCAGCACGTTGGCGCCGGGAATCTGCCCTTGCGGAATCGGCGTGCCCGGCACGCTCGGCCCGAAGCCGGCAGGGCTCGCCAGCGGTGAACCCGGCGGTGCAATGTTGGCGGGAAACTGCGCGCCCGGCACCAGCCCGCTCGCCACAGCGGGCAGCGAGCTGGGTGGCGTGCCCGGCAGTGCGGCGAACATGGCGCTCGCCATGCGCGCGAGGATGGCCGGATCGAACGGCGCCTCGCCCGGAATCGATGGAGTGCTGCTCACCGCGGCTTACTTGTAGGTGTCGGTGTAGTCGTGGTACTTGCCGATCTCGACGTCGTCGAGCACCGCCAGCGCGTCGGTGGTCAACACCGCGAGCGAGCAGTACAGCGAGATCAGGTACGACGCGATCGCATGGTTGTTGATGCCCATGAAGCGCACCGACAGCCCCGGGCCCTGTTCGCCCGACAGGCCAGGCTGGAACAGCCCCACCACGCCCTGGCGCTTGTCGCCCACGCGCAGTAGCAGGATCTTGCTCTTGCCGTCGGCCACCGGCACCTTGTTCGACGGAATCAGCGGAATGCCGCGCCAGGTGATGAACTGCGAACCGAACAGGCTCACGGTCGGCGGCGGCGTGCCACGGCGCGTCGCTTCGCGGCCGAAGGCGGCAATGGCCAGCGGGTGCGTGAGGAAGAACGCGGGCTCCTTCCACACCTTGGTCAGCAACTCGTCCAAATCGTCGGGCGTGGGTGCGCCGGTCAGCGGAAAGATGCGCTGCTCTTCCGTCACCTGGGCCAGCAGGCCGTAGTCAGGGTTGTTGATGAGCTCGCTCTCCTGGTTCTCCTTGATCGTCTCGATCGTCAGGCGCAGCTGCTCCTTGATCTGGTCGTGCGGGCTGCTGTAGAGATCGGAGATGCGGGTGTGCACGTCGAGCACGGTGCTCACGGCATTGAGGTAGTGCTCGCGCGGGTTCTCTTCGTAGTCCACGAAGGTGCGCGGCAGCTGGTTTTCTTCTTCGCGCGAGGTGCAGGTGACCTTGATCGACTCGGGGTTCTTGACCTTGTTGACGCGGTAGATGCCCGCCTCCACCGGCACCCATTGCAGCAGGTGCGTCAGCCAGCGCGGGCTGATGGTCTCGAGCTGGGGGACTGTCTTGGTGGCATTGGCTAGCTGTCTTGCGGCGTTGTCGCCAAGGGCGGTCGTACCACCAACTGTTGCGCTCATGGATCAGGGCTCCGGGTGTTAAGGAAAAGTGGCCGCCAGTGTCCGGCGGCCACGGGTTTTCCCTCAACAGGCTATAGCCGCCAAGTTGATCCTTCTTGCGAGGCGCGATTGCTCCAGTTGCTCGCAGCGCATGAGCAGGCCGACCATGTTGATGCCCAGCGCGGTCGCGAGTTTTTGCGCGGTGACGATCGATGGAATGACACGGCCGCGTTCGATCTCGCCTACGTAGGAGCGATTCAGATCGGAGCGCTCTGCCAGCTCCTCCTGCGACCAGCCCTTGCCCTCGCGCAGCTGGCGAATGGTCACGCCGAAGTCTTCTACAAATGCTTTCATGCTGCCCCACCCGCTTTCGGTGCGTTCTGCAGGCTGGCCTGCGTGACGCTCGCGCCTGGCGGCACGTCGTCGGTAATCCAGACATTGCCGCCGATGACGGCACCCTTGCCGAGGGTGACGCGCCCGAGAATCGTCGCGCCCGCGTAGATGACCACGTCGTCTTCCACCACCGGATGCCGCGGCAGGCCCTTCTGCAGGTTGCCTTCGGTGTCGGTCGGAAAGCGCTTGGCGCCGAGCGTGACGGCCTGGTAGAGCCGCACGCGCTTGCCGATGACGGCCGTCTCGCCGATGACGACGCCCGTGCCGTGGTCGATGAAGAAGCCCGCATCAATCTGCGCGCCCGGGTGGATGTCGATGCCCGTCTGCCCATGCGAGAGCTCGGCCACGATGCGCGCCAGCAGCGGCAGGCCGAGCTTGTAGAGCTCATGCGCCAAGCGGTGATGAATCATCGCGAGCACGCCGGGGTAGCACAGCAGCACCTCGTCGACGCTGCGCGCGGCGGGGTCGCCCTGGTAGGCCGCGAGCACGTCGCTGTCGAGCAGGCGGCGCAGGCCGGGCAGCGCGTTCGCGAACCGGCGCACGGCCTCGGTGGCCGTGTCGTCGATCTCGCTCGCGGGGCGCGGCTCATGGCGCGCGTTGAAGTTCAGTTCCAGGCGGGCCTGCACGAGCAGCGCCTGCAGGGCGGCATCGAGCGTGTGGCCGACATAGAAGTCTTCGCTCTCGTGGCGCAGGTCCGGCGGGCCGAGCCGCATCGGAAAGAGCGCACCTTTCAGCGACTCGACGATCTGCGCGAGCGCGTCGCGCGACGGAAACTCGCGCGCACCGGGCTCCCGCGATCGACGCTGCGAATCGCGCCACTCGTCGCGCACGCCATGCAGCGCACGCACGATGTCGCTTACCTCGAAATGGGCCATGTGTTTTCTCCCGGGGAACGTCTTGTGTTGGGGATCTCAGTCCTGCACCCACGGCAGCTTGTGGAAACGCCAGCCGTCTGCACCGCCACGGTGCTGGTGCGCGTCGATCTCGCCCTCGAAACCTTCGAGCACGTTGAAGACGTTCGTGAAACCGGCCTTGGCAGCCGCCTCGGCGGCCAGTGCGGAGCGCTTGCCGCTGCGGCACAGCAGCAGCACCACGGCGTCTTTGCCGCCGTCTTTCGCCAGCTTGGCCTCGAGTTCGCGCACGAAGCGCGGGTTGCGCGTGAGCGCCGTGCCCGTGGCCCAGGCCACATGCAGGCTGTCGGGCACGTGCCCGACAAACTTGCGCTCCTCGCCCGAGCGCACGTCGACCAGAACGGCATGGCCGTTCTGCACCAGTTCCCAGGCCACCGGTGGCGTCACGCCGCCGGCATAGGGCCAATTGCTTTCGGCGGCCTTGGCGCGCGCCTGTTCCAGTGCTTCGGGCAAGACGAGTTCTTCTTCAACTTCCACTGACATGCTGTGCGGCTCCTGTTGTGCGTTGGATACGCCTTGATGGCGATAACCACCACTGTAGGAGCCGCACGCCGAAGCTCAAACAACTGAAAAGTCGATTCCTAACAACCATCCGATCTATAGAAACAGGCTCAGGCAGCCGCTTCCGCAGCTTCGGCAGCGCGCACGGCCGGAGCCGTCCGGTCCACGCTCGTCACGCCATCCACGCCATAGGGCACGTCGCCCGCGATAGTCACCCGCCGCACCACGCGGTGCTGGTCGCCGTAGTCATTGATTGCGTAGTGCTGCGTGGCGCGGTTGTCCCAGATCGCCACGTCGCCCTGCGTCCAGCGCCAGCGCACCGTGTTCTCCAGGCGGTGCACATGGCTCTGCAGCACGCTCAGCAGATGGCCCGAGTCGTGCGTCGAATGGCCGGCCAGCCTCTTCACGAAATGGCCCAGTACCAGGCTCCGCTCGCCGGTTTCGGGGTGCACGCGCACCACCGGGTGCTCGGCTTCGAGCAGGCGGCGCGTGAACACTTCTTTGTAGCGACGGGCGCCCTCGTCGTTCAGGTCGACCGGCAGGCGCGCGGCGGCGTAGTCGTAGTCGTTGCCGTGGATGGCGCGCAGGCGGTCGGCCAGCGCCTTGAGGTCATCGGGCAGGCTCTCGTAGGCCGCCACTGTGTTGGCCCAGACGGTGTCGCCGCCATAGGCCGGGATCACCACCGCGCGCAGAATCGACACCTGCGGATAGGCGACCTCGAAGGTCACGTCGGTGTGCCACGAATTGGCGCGGCCGCCGTGGCGCGAGTCGAGCTCCAGCAGCCGCGTGCCGTCCTTCGAGGGCACGGTCGGGTGCGGCACCAGTTCGCCCCACAGGCGCCCGAAGGCTTCCTGCTGCGCATCGTCCAGGTGCTGCTGGCCGCGGAAGAACAGCACCTTGTGCTTGAGCAGCGCGGCCTTGATCGACTGGAAAACCTCCGGCTGCAATGCGCCGGAGAGCCGCACGCCGCGCACCTCCGCGCCGATGTGGCCGGCCTGCCGGACGATGTCGAGTTCGTTGTCCTGCGCAACGACCGGGGAAGAAAGAATGGCGCTCATCGAAGGTCCTCTTTGGTTGATGGAAGAAAGGAAAGAAGCAAAGGCTCAATAGGCAAAGCGCAGGCCGGCAGGCAAACCACCCACCGGATACAGCGGCGCTTCGGCCGGCGGCGGCGCGCCTGCGAACTCGCGCAGCACCTCTTCCTTGACGTGGGTGAAGGCTAGGTCCACGCGATTGCGCGGATGTGCAAGCTCCACCGGCACGATGCGGCGGATGCGCCCGGGGCGCGGCTCCATCACCACCACCTTGTCGCCAAGGTAGACGGCCTCCTCCACGTCGTGCGTGACGAGGATCATGGTGATGCCCTCGGCCTGCCAGATGCGGTGCAGCTCCTGCTGCAAATGCGCGCGCGTCATCGCGTCGAGCGCGCCGAAAGGCTCGTCGAGCAGCAATATCTCGGGCCGGTTCACCAGCGCCCGCGCAATCGCCACGCGCTGAGACATGCCACCCGAGAGCTGATGCGGATAGGCACTCTCGAAGCCCTTGAGCCCGACCAGCTCGATGTGCGCCTGCACCTCCTTGCGCTTCTGCTGTGCACCGAGCCCGGCATTGAGCAGGCCCAGCGCGATGTTGTCCCGCACCGTGAGCCACGGGAACAGCCGGTGCTCCTGGAACACGATGCCGCGGTCGAGGCTGGTGCCGACGATGCGATTCCCGTCGATGAGTACCTCGCCGCGGTAGTCCGCTTCGAGGCCGACGATCAACCGCAGCAGCGTCGACTTGCCGCATCCGCTGGAGCCCACGATGCTGACGAACCCACCCGGCGTGATGGTCAGGCTGATGTCGTCGAGCACCTTCAGCGGTGCGCCCTCGACCTCGTATTGCTTGCTGAGCTGGCGTATTTCCAGCGTGGCGGCGTGTGCCATTGCGTTGTTCTTTCTTCTCTTGTTCAGAAGCCGGCCACGGAACGTCCGCGCCAGGCCAGCAGGCGGTTCTCGATGCGCGTGGCGATCCAGTTGAGCGTGAAGCCCACGAGCCCGACCACGATCACGCCGAAGATCACCAAGTCCATGCGGAAGTGGTCGCGCCCATCGATCATGGTGTTGCCGATGCCCTTGCCCGAGACCAGCAGGTACTCCGCCCCGAGCGTGGCAAGCCATGCGTAGATCAACGCCAGGTGAATGCCCGCGAAGATCGACGGCGACGCGCTCGGCAGCACCACGCGCATGAACAGCTGCCAGCGGTTGAAGCGCAGCACCCGCGCCACCTCGACCAGGTCGCCCGGCACGCTGCGGATGCCCTCGAAGGTGTTGAGCACCACCGGAAAGAAAGCCGCGAGCGACAGAAAGGCCACCTTGGCCGCGTCACCCAGCCCGAACCACACGGACAGCAGCGGAATCCACGCGAACAGCGAAATCTGCTTGAGCGTGTGGAAACCCGGCCCCACCAGGTTCTCGAACAACCGCGACAGGCCCAGCGCCGCGCCGAACAGCAGCCCCGCGCTCGCGCCGATGGCGAAGCCAGCCAGGTCGCGCCACAGGCTGGCGGAGAGCCCTACCCACAGCTCCCCGCTCGTGGCCTGCTCCACCGCCTGTTGCCAGACGCTGTCGATAGACACCAGCAGCGGCGAGCTCGACCAGCCGAAGCGGAAGGCAGCCCACCAGAGCGCCACCAGCAATGCAGGCAGCACCCAGCCGCGCAGGGGTTTCGGCACGCGGCGAAAGAGGTTCCCGGCACTCATCAGAACCCCGCCCGCCGCCAGCGCAGCAGTCGCGTCTCGATCAGCGCGAGCAGCTTGTCGAGCACGAAGCCGACCAGCCCCACCATCACCACCGCCGCCAGCACCACGTCGAGCTGGAACAGCTGCCGCCCGAACACGATCATGTAGCCCAGCCCTTCGCTCGACGCCAGCAGCTCGACCACCACCAGCGCGAGCCAGGCGTGCGTGAAGCCGTAGCGCACGCCGTTCCAGATGGGCGCTGCCGCGGCCGGGAACACCACGCGCGACAGCAACTGCCAGCGGCTGAACCGGAACACGCGCGCCACCTCGATGCAGCGCGTGGGCACGTTCTGGATGCCCTTGTAGGTGTTGAGCGCAATGGGCACCAGCGAGGCCTTGGCGATCAGGATGATCTTGAGCGCCTCGTCGATGCCCACCAGCAGCATCAGCAACGGCAGCCAGCCGAGCACCGGCACCTGCGCGAAGGCCTTGAACAGCGGATAGACGTAGTCCTTGAAGGTCGGCGACAGCCCCATCGCAGTGCCGATCAGCAGCCCGCCCACCAGCCCTACGCCGAAGCCCGCGAACACGCGCCAGAGGCTGATGCGCAGGTTGTCGAGCAGCTCGCCGCTGCGCAGCGCATCGGCGAAAGTCGCCGCCACCGCCTCGGGCGACGGCAGCACCTGCGGCGCGATCCATTCGTTGCGCGCCGCGATGTGCCACAGCAGCAGCACGGCCAGCGGCACCGGCCAGGCCAGCAACAGGCGTGCCGAGCCTGGCAGCCATCGGCGCCATGCCGCAAGGGGCGACGTTCGCCCGACGACCGGGAGCGACAGCTCCGGAGGCAGCACCGCACTCATGCGGCCGCCTTGAGATCACGCGCCAGCAGATGCCGGTTCACTGGCCGCGCCAGCCCCAGGTTCTCGCGCAGCGTGCGGCCTTCGTACTCATGGCGGAACAGGCCGCGGCGCCGAAGCTCTGGCACCACCTGCGTCACGAAGTCATCCAGCCCGCCGGGCAAGGTCGGCGGCATGACGTTGAAGCCGTCGGCCGCCTCTTCTTCGAACCACTGCTGCAGCTGATCGGCAATCTGCGAAGCCGTGCCGTGGATCGACCAGTGCCCGCGCGCCGTGCCCACGCGCTGGTAGAGCTGGCGGATGCTCAGGCCCTCGGTGCGCGCCAGTTCGGTCACGAGCCGGAAGCGGCTCTTGGGCCCGTTCGGCTCTGGCAAGTTGCCGGGCAGCGGGCCATCGACCGGGTAGCCCGTCAGGTCGATCCCACCGATCACCGTCGACAGCAGCGCCACGCCCACGTCGGGCGGAATCAGTGATTGCAGCTCCTCGAGCTTCTCCTTCGCATGCTGCTCGCTCTGCCCCACCACGGGGAACACGCCCGGCAAAATCTTGAGCCCCTCGGGGTCGCGGCCATGGTGCGCCAGCTGCGCCTTGAGGCCGCGATAGAAAGCCTGCGCGCCCGCCAGCGACTGCTGCGCGGTGAAGATCACCTCCGCTGTCGCTGCGGCCAGCGCCTGCCCCGCTTCCGAAGCGCCGGCCTGCACCACCACCGGGTGCCCCTGCGGCGGCCGCGCGACGTTGAGCGGGCCGCGCACGCGAAAGTGCTTTCCCTGGTGCGCCAGCACATGCAGCCGACTGGGGTCGAAGTATTCGCCGGCCGCCTTGTCGTGCGTGAAGGCATCGTCGTCCCATGAATCCCACAGCCCTGTCACCACATCGACGAACTCCCGCGCGCGCTCGTAGCGCAGCGCGTGCTCGGGATGCCGGTCGAGATTGAAGTTCAGCGCCTCGGCCTCGTTGGACGAGGTGACGACGTTCCAGCCCGAACGTCCGCCGCTCAGGTGATCAAGCGAAGCAAACTTGCGCGCCACGTGATACGGCTCGTTGTAGGTGGTCGACACCGTGGCGATCAGGCCCAGCCGCTCGGTCACGGCCGCGAGCGCCGACAGCAACGTCAGCGGCTCGAAGCCAGAGACCCGTGCGCTGCGATGCAGGGTGCGCGACGCCGAGGCATCTCGAATGCCCACGCTGTCGGCCAGGAACACCGCATCGAACTTCGCGCGCTCCGCCGTCTGCGCCAGCGCCTTGTAGTGCGCGAAACCGAGCCCGGCCTGCAGCGGCACATCGGGGTGGCGCCATGCCGCCACATGGTGGCCGGTCGCCATCAGGAAGGCATTGAGCTTGATCTGCCGCTTGCTGCTGCTCATCGCGCCACCGCCACTTGCTTGCCGCTGACTTCGCCATTGGCCTCGTACACCGGCCAGTAGTTCTCCAGCTTCAGCTCGCGCAGCGCCGCATCGAGAAAGCTGCGATCGAACCAGTTGTCGATCTCGGCCTTGCCGCGCACCAGCTTGAGCGCCAGCGCCTGTTCGGCCGAATCCTTGTAGCGCTGCACCAGGAACGGATCGAGCAGCGGCGACAGGCGCACGCGCAGCGGCTGGCCGATGAAGTCCTCGCGCCAGTATTTCTCGGCCACCTCGGCCTTGCCCCATTGCCTGAATACTTCGTCGCGCTGCGATTCGTCGGAGTAGCGCCGCGCCACCGTCACCAGCGACTTGACGATGCGCTGCGTGGCCTTGGGATAGCTCCGAGCGAAATCGTCCGAGGCCAGCAGCACGGTTTGCCGCGTGTACTTGAACGAATCCTCGGAAGCCGAATAGATCACCTTCGCCGCGCCCTTGTCGCGCAGCACGAACAGTTCGACATAGCCGAACGCGCCGTCGATGTCCCTGGTGGCCAGCGCGGCCTGTGCGCCCGGCAGGTCGAGGTTGATGAGGCGGACATCGCTTTCCTTCAGCCCGTGCGCGGCCAGCGCACGCACGGCCGCGAGGTGCAGGTTTGTGCCCTTGTAGAGCGCGATGCGCTTGCCGCGCAGGTCCTCGATGCGCTTGACCGGTGAATCCGGCGGCACCGCAAGGTAAAGGCCATTGCGCACCCCCGAGCCCGCGATGATCCGAGTCTTGACTCCGCCCGCGCGGTGCACGATGGAAGGCAGGTCGCCCTGCCAGGCCAGGTCGAGCTGCTTGTTGACCAGTGCCTCGTTCACCGCCGGGCCCGCGCCCTTGAAGAACACCCATTCGATCTTCGTACCGTCAGCCTTGAACTCTTCCTCGAGCCCACCGAACGCATGCAGCAGCGCCGCAGACGACCCGCCGAAGCGCACCGGGTTGCCCACGCCGCCGGTGGCGACACCGATGCGGATGGTGGCCAGCGCTTCGGTGTTGGCCGCCAGCAGGCGTGGTGCGGCGGCGATCAAAGGCCACGCAGCAGCGTGACGAAGAAACGAACGTTTGAGCATGAGCGGCAACCTTGGCTTCGATGAATCCAGAAGATTCTGCGAGGCGGGTGCGCGAGGCGGAAGGAAGCTGTTCGCGCTTTCTAATGCGCCCCGCGACTAAGGGTGATTGCCGTTTGGATACAGCCAAAAGAAAACCCGCCGTAGCGGGAAACCAGGGGAGAACGCCTTGGTTGGTATGTCAGGGCTTGTCGCGTTCAGCTCGCACCCACTTCAGCCGAAGCTCCGCTTCGCTGGCAGAGAGCTGCCCTTCCGCCACCAGCCTCTTGAGCCTTCGCTCATCCGCGCGGTTCAGTGCATCTTTCAGGAGAGCCATCTTGCGCTCCCGGCAAGGGCTGCATTCGTAGAAACTCGTGGAGCCCGCGACAACCTTCATCCTTGCGTCGAACTCCGCTGTACCGATTCGCCCCGTGGGCTCGATTCCCATGGCGAGGATTCGTCCATTCTTGAACGCAACAAGCGCCTCCCCCTCACATCCCGTGGCGTCCACCTTTTCTGGGTCGTAGCCTTTCCACGAAACTCTCCGCATATGCCGCAAGGCATAGCGGACATCCTCCTCCGTCATAACGACGTCGTCGCAATTCAGGAAGTCTTTGTTCTCCCAAGCAGCGTTTCGGCGTGAAGGCTCCGTGACCTCTATCTTTTGTACATAAGTGATGGGATATCGCCGGTCGGCGGACTGTGCTGGAAACGCTGCCGCCGCAACGAGCAACGCCCCCGCGGTGATGAGAATGCTGGTTCTGTTCATGATGTTGATCTGGATCAGCGTGCCGCAACGGACTGTCCGTGAGAGATGCGAATTGCGGAGGCCTCAGGGCTTGTCGCGTTCGGCACGTACCCTCTTCAACCGAAGCTCCGCTTCACTGGCGGAGACCAGTCCTTCCGCCACCATCCTCTTGAGCCTTCGCTCATCCGCGCGGTTCAATGCATCTTTCAGGAGGGCCATCTTGCGCTCCCGGCAAGGGCTGCATTCGTAGAAACTCGTCGGACTCCCCGTGAGCTTCATCTTTGCGTCGTACTCAAGTGCAAGAGTTCGCCCATTGGGTTCAATACCCATGGCGAGGATTTTTCCGTTCTTGAACGTGACGAGGGCACTCCCTTTGCACCCTGTGGTATCGGTTCTTTCCGGGTCGTAGGCTCTCCATGAAACCCGACGCATGTGCCGCAAGGCATAGAGGACGTCCTCTTCTGTCAAAACGACGTCGTCGCAATTCAGAGAGTCCTTGTTCTCCCATGCCGTTCGGCCTGTGGGCTCCGTGACATCCACCTTCTGAACATAGCTGACGGGATATCGCTTGTCGGACGCCTGTGCCGGAAATGCCGCAGCCACAACCAGCAATGCTGCCGAAGTCAGGAGAGTTGTGGCTTTACTCATGGCGTTGGTACCTGCAGATTCCAATTCGCGCCCTGGGCCTCCGTCGGGTTCTTGCGGCTGACCACAGGGTGACGAAATACTTCCTCGTGACCTATTTGGATCGATTCCTGAAGCACGCGGGCAAGCCACGAGAGCGACTGATTCTGCGCCGCAGTCGGTTCGTCATATATGCCGTGCCTGCCGCGCAATTTATCGAGAGTCAGTTTTTCTTCTTTTTCTACAGGTTTAAACCCCGTGGGCAACCTGGCCCTGCCGACAAGCTCGATCCCGATTGCCTCCATATTTCCTGGATAGCGCTCACCGGGTGGTTTCCGCATTTCGATCTGGTGCATTCCTTCTACCCCCACATTCGCAAAATCGCGTGGCTTGCATTTCATCGTCGCCAGACATCGCGCCCGCAACGGCCCCACATGATTCGTACGCTGATAAATCGCCGCCGTCTGATAGATGGTCCCATCCTTGTCGATGAGAAAGTGTGCTCCATTCGCCTTAGGCCGCTTGTAGCTGTTCAATGAAGACGCCGAAGTATCGGCGTCGGTCTGGTGCACGACGATGCCGGTGATTGCTCCGACCCGTTTCCCTCGTTCAATCTGTGGGCTGGGAGCATGCCTGACTCGCGCGTGACTGATCATTCCGTGTTCGTCAATTTCAACGAGCATGAGGTTCCTCCCTGATGTGTTTGCTTGATT
The DNA here is from genome assembly GCF_900106655.1 of Variovorax sp. YR634. Classification (NCBI taxonomy): domain Bacteria; kingdom Pseudomonadati; phylum Pseudomonadota; class Betaproteobacteria; order Burkholderiales; family Comamonadaceae; genus Variovorax; species Variovorax sp. YR634. Next base: position 180,135 of record NZ_FNOL01000005.1, on the reverse strand, counting down.
ACCGACTCTTCGCGAGGTGTGTCCGCGCATCGATGAACAACACGGATCACGACCTCGCGGCGCATGCTATGGCGAGGTATTCAAAAGGGAGGAGGAGCTTTAAAAGATTCGATCGATTCCCGAAATTCAGCACAGTCGACGAATGGATGGCCTGTAAATCACTGCAAACACACGGCCCAGAAACGAAAAAACCCGGCGCCATGACAGCGCCGGGTTGTCGCAGATGCCCGAGGGTCCGTCAGAGCTTCGCGATCGAAACCTCGGTCGACTTCACGAGCGCGACCACGTCGGAGCCCACCTTCAATTGCAGCTCGTCGACCGAGCGCGTGGTGATGACGGAGGTGACGATGCCCCAGGCGGTTTCGACATCGACTTCGGAGACGACGTCGCCGCGGATGATTTCACGGACCTTGCCCTTGAACTGGTTGCGCACGTTGATGGCTTGGATGGACATGATGGTTTCTCTTTCAGGTTGAAGCAGGGATGGATGGATGAATGGGCCGGAGCGTCAGACGATCTCGGCCACGTCGTCGAACGCCAGCCGGGGGCCGCGCTCGAAAGTGCCGGCGTGGTCGGCCACGCCGAGGTTGACGAGGAAGTTGGCGCGGTAGCGCCCGTCTGGGAAGAACGCCTTGTCGACCAGGTCGGCGTTGAAGCCCGACTGCGGCCCTGCGTCGAGCCCGAGCGAGCGCGCCGCCAGGATCAGGTAGGCGCCCTGCAGGCTGCTGTTGCGGAAGGCCGTGGCCTGTGCGGCTTCGGCGCTCTTCTCGAAGAAGGGCTTGGCGTCGTAGGCCGGGAACTGCGTGGGCAGGTGCTCGTAGAAGCGCGTGTCGTGCGCCACGATCACCGTGACGCCGGCCGCCAGCGTCTGCGCAGTGTTGCCTGCGGACACGGCTGGCTTGAGCTTCGCCTTGGCTTCTTCGCTGCGCACGAACACGTAGCGCGCCGGCTGGGCGTTGTAGGCGGTCGGGCCCCACTTCAGCAGGTCGTAGAGCTTGTGGATCAGTTCGTCGGTCACGGGCACGGGCTTGAAGGCGTGCACGGTGCGGGCCTTGCGGAACAGCTGGTCCAGCGCGGCTTCGGGAATGGATTGCAGTGTGGTCATGTCTTCAAAAAGGTGTTTCAGTTCGACGCTGCTGCGAGCGCTTGGTCGAGGTCGGCGATCAGGTCGTCGATGTGTTCGATGCCGACCGACAGGCGCACGGTGTCTTCAGTCACGCCGGCCTTGGCCAGCTCCTCGGGTGACAGCTGCCGGTGCGTGGTCGAGGCGGGGTGCGTGGCCAGCGAGCGCACGTCGCCGATGTTCACGAGGCGCGTGAAGAGCTTGAGCGCATCGAGGAACTTCGCCCCACCCTCGCGACCCGCACCGATTCCGAAGGTCAGCACGCCGCTGGAGCGGCCGCCGAAGTACTTCTTTGCCAGCGGGTAGTCGGGGTGGTCTTCGAGCGCCGCGTAGTTCACCCAGTTCACGGCCTTGCTCTGCTTCAGGTGCTGCGCCACTGCGAGTGCGTTGCTGCTGATGCGGTCCATGCGCAGCGCCAGCGTCTCGATGCCCTGCAGGATCAGAAAAGCGTTGAACGGCGAGATGGCCGCACCGGTATTGCGCAGCGGCACCACGCGCGCACGGCCGATGTAGGCGGCCGGGCCCAGCGCCTCTGTGTAGACCACGCCGTGGTAGCTCACGTCAGGCTCGTTCAGGCGCCTGAAGCGCTGCTTGTGCTCGGCCCACGGGAACTTGCCCGAATCGACGATGGCACCGCCGATGCTGGTGCCGTGGCCGCCCAGGTATTTGGTGAGCGAGTGCACCACGATGTCGGCGCCGTGTTCGATAGGCCGGCTCAGGTACGGCGAAGGCACTGTGTTGTCGACGATCAGCGGCACGCCATGGCGATGCGCGATCTCGGCAATGGCCGCGATGTCGGTCACGTTGCCCGCCGGGTTGCCCAGCGATTCGACGAACACCGCCTTGGTCTTCTCGTCGAACAGCTTCTCGAAGCTCGTCGGATCGCGGTGGTCCGCGAAGCGCGTGGTGATGCCGAACTGCGGCAGCGTGTGGGCGAACAGGTTGTAGGTGCCGCCATACAGCGCGGTGCTGCTGATGATGTTGTCGCCGGCCTCGGCGATGGTCTGGATCGCGTAGGTCACGGCCGCCTGGCCCGAGGCCAGCGCCAGCGCCGCAATGCCGCCTTCGAGCGCGGCCACGCGCTGCTCCAGCACGTCCTGCGTGGGGTTGTTGATGCGGGTGTAGATGTTGCCCGGCACCTTCAGGTCGAACAGGTCCGCGCCGTGCTGCGCGCTGTCGAAGGCATAGGCCACCGTCTGGTAGATCGGCGGCGCCACTGCGCGGGTGGTCGGTTCGGGCGAGTAGCCGGCGTGCACCGACAGGGTTTCGAATTTCCAGTTCTGCGACATGCGACTGCCTTTCAAAGGGGCGGATGGATGAAAGAAGCTCAGATCGCCCAGCGCAATGCATGCGCGGGGGTGCTGAGCCAGCTTGCGTCGGTGCTCTCTGGCGCGGTGTCTTCCGGCTTCTGCAGCACCCTGTCGAGGATTCGTTTTTCAATGGCCGCGAAGGCCGGGTCGCCCTGCGAGCGCGGGCGGGTCAGCGCGATGTTCTCGTCGAGCGCGATGCGGCCGTCTTCGATGAGGATCACGCGGTCGGCCAGCGCCACGGCCTCCTGCACGTCATGCGTCACCAGCAAAGCGGTGAAGCGGTGGCGCTGCCACAGGTTCTCGATGAGGCGGTGCATCTCGATGCGCGTCAGCGCATCCAGCGCCCCCAGCGGCTCGTCGAGCAGCAGCAGGCGCGGGTGATGCACCAGCGCGCGGGCCAGCGCCACGCGCTGCCGCTGGCCGCCCGACAGGCGCGCCGGCCATTCGTTCTCGCGGTCGGCCAGGCCGACTTGCGCCAGCACTTCCTTGCCGCGCGCCTTGGCATCGTTGGGCAGGCCCAGCGTCACGTTGTCGAGCACGCGGCGCCACGGCAGCAGGCGCGCCTCCTGGAACATGATGCGGGTGTCGTCGTGCAGGCCATGCACGGCCTTGCCGTCGGTGTAGAGGCCACCGGCGCTCGGCTCCTCCAGCCCCGCGATGAGCCGCAGCAGCGTGCTCTTGCCGCAGCCGCTGCGCCCGACGATGGCGATGAACTGGCCCGGCTCGATGGTCAGGCGCGTGTTGCGCAGCACTTCGCGCGCACCGTAGCGCTTGTGCAGGCCGCGCGCTTCGAGGCGCACGCCGCCGGCGATGGCCTGGGGTTGGATGTCTTTCAGGACGGCACTCATGGGCTTCAGGCTCCGGGTTTGAACAGCGCCACGTTCAGCGCATCGATTTTTCGGGGGAGCAGCTTTTCCGTGAAGAAGGCATCGGCGATGCGCTGCTGCTCGGTCAGTGCCTCGGCCACCACCGGACGCACGGCATAGCTGCGGCGGCTGTTGGCCTGCTCGATGGTTGCGGCGTCCAGGCCCCACACGGGCGACAGCAGCGCGGCCGCGTCCTTCGGGTTCTGCTTGACCCACTTGCCGGTCTTCTCGAGCTCGGCGTAGACCACGCGCAGCACGTCGGGCCGCGCCTTCGCGAACTTGGTGCTCGCAAGGTAGTAGCGCTGGTACGAGGCGATGCCCGCGCCATCCGCCAGCACGCGCACCTTCGACTGGCGCTGCGCGGCGGCGAGGAACGGGTCCCACACCACCCATGCGTCGATCGCGCCCTTCTCGAAGGCGGCGCGGCCATCGGCGGGCGTGAGGTAGGCGGGCTCGATGTCCTTGAACGACAGGCCGGCCTTGTCGAGCGCGGCGATCAGCAGGTAGTGCGCGCCAGCGGCTTTCGCGAAGCCGATCTTCTTGCCCTTCAGGTCGGCCACGGTCTTGATCGGCGAGTCTTCGCGCACCACGATGGCCTGTGCGGCCGGCGACGGTGCTTCCTGCGCAATGAAGGTCAGGTCTGCTCCGGCGGCTTGCGCGAACACCGGCACGGTGTCGGCCACGTCGGCGCTGATGTCCAGGTTGTCGAGGTTCAGCGCCTCCAGCAGCGGCAGGCCGCTGGTGAACTCGTGCCAGCTCAGCGTGACGTTGAGCGGCGCGAGCTGCTTTTCGAGCGCGCCCTGTGCCTTGAGCACAGCGATCAGCGTCGACGACTTCTGGTAACCGAGCCGCACGGTCGCGGGCCGCGCGGCCACGCCCTGTGCAAGCACCGCACCGGCGCCGAACGCGCCCAGTGTGGCGATGACGGTGCGACGGGAAACATGGAATTGCGTCATGCCCCTGCCCTCACTTCGCCTTCTTCTGGTAGCCCGGATGCCACCGCAGCCACCATTGCTCCAGCCCGCGCGCAAACAGGTCGGCCAGCTTGCCGAGCAGCGCGTACAGCAGGATGCCCACGAGCACGATATCGGTCTGCAGGAACTCGCGGGCGTTCATCGTGAGGTAGCCAATGCCGGCCTGCGCCGAGATGGTTTCCGCCACGATCAGGATCACCCACATCAGGCCCAGCGAGAAGCGCAGGCCCACGAGGATCGACGACAGCGCGCCCGGCAGGATCACCTCGCGGTACAGCTGCCAGCGCGACAGGCCGTAGGTGCGCCCCATCTCGATCAGCTGCGGATCGACGTTGCGGATGCCGTGGAAGGTGTTCAGGTAGATCGGAAAGAACACCGACACCGAAATCAAGAACAGCTTGGCCGATTCGTCGATGCCGAACCACAGGATCACCAGCGGAATCAGCGCCAGCGCAGGGATGTTGCGCACCATCTGGATGGTGGAGTCGAGCAGCGTCTCGGCGAACTTCACCGAGCCCGTCAGCAAGCCGAGCGCAAGCCCCGCCCCGCCGCCGATGGCCAGCCCCGCGAGCGCGCGGCCCGCGCTGACCTTCACGTGCGTCCACAGCTCGCCTGACACCGTGAGGTTCCACGCAGCCTTGACCACGTCGACCGGCGCCGGCAGCACGCGCGTGCTGAGCCAGCCCAGCGACGACGCGATCTGCCAGAAGACGATGAGCCCGACCGGCACGAGCCACGGCACCAGTCGCCCGGCGACGTTGGCAGCGAAGCTCCTGAATGCGTTGCCGGTGTTCTCGGTGGGTGCCACGGCCGGCAGCTCCTGAACTTGTTCGGTCATGACAGTCCTTCAGCTTTGGGAGACGAGGCGCGAAGGCGCATCGAGATTGGCGACGACCTCGCCGAACGGGCCGCTGAGCGAACCACCTGCCAGACGCGTCTGCGCCTTGCGCGAGAGCAGCGGGAACACCAGCTCGGCGAAGCGGTAGGCCTCTTCGAGATGCGGGTAGCCCGAGAGAATGAATTTGTCGAGCCCGAGCGCTGCGTATTCCTCGATGCGCGCAGCAACGGTCTTCGGGTCACCGACCAATGCGGTGCCAGCACCGCCACGCACCAGGCCCACACCAGCCCAGAGGTTCGGCGCAATCTCAAGCTCGGCGCGCGAGCGCTTGGCGCCGCCAGCATGCAGCGCGGCCATGCGGCGCTGGCCTTCGGAATCCATGCGCGCAAACGCAGCCTGCGCGCGGATGACGGTCTCGTCATTCACGCGGCTGATCAGTTCTTCGGCGGCCTTCCACGCGGCGTCTTCGGTCTCGCGCACGATCACATGCAGGCGGATGCCGAACTCGACCTTGCGGCCCTGCCGCTCGGCGCGGGCGCGCACGTCGGCGATCTTCTTCGCGACTTCCGCGGGCGGCTCGCCCCAGGTGAGGTACGCATCGACCTGCTCCGCGGCGAGGTCGTGCGCAGCAGCCGACGAGCCGCCGAACCACACGGGCGGATACGGCCTCTGCACCGGCGGATAAAGCAGCTTGGCGCCCTTCACGCTCAGGTGCTTTCCCTCGAAGTCGAAAGCCTGCCCGTCGTGGCTGCGCGCAATGATCTCGCGCCAGATGCGGATGAACTCGGCCGACTGTTCGTAGCGCGCCGCATGGTCGAGATACACGCCGTCGCCTTCGAGCTCGGCCTGGTCGCCGCCGGTCACGAGATTCACGAGCAGGCGCCCGCCGGAGAGCCGGTCGAAGGTCGCTGCCATGCGCGCGGCCAGGCTGGGCTGGTGCAGGCCGGGGCGCACCGCCACCAGGAACTTGAGCTTCTTCGTCGCGCCGATCAGGCTGGAGGCGATGACCCACGGGTCTTCGCACGAGCGGCCCGTCGGAATGAGCACGCCTTCGTAGCCGAGGTTGTCGGCCGCGCCGGCAATCTGCTGCAGGTAAGCCAGGTCGATGGGGCGTGCGCCCTCGCTCGTGCCGAGGTAGCGGCTGTCGCCGTGCGTGGGGAGGAACCAGAAGATCTGCATCACGCAATCCCCGCGCCGGCGGCTTCTAGCAGGTTGATCTTTTTCGGGATCAGCTTCAGCGCGAAGAAGGTGTCAGCAATCTGTTGCTGCTCGGCCAGGATGGCCTTGGTGATGGGTGTAGTGCCGTAGTCCACCCGGCCCACCGACAAATTGGCCACCGGCTTCGGCAGGCCCCAGAGCGTGGCCAGTTCGGCCGCGTAGTCGCCCTTGTTGGCTGCGCCCCAGACGTCGATCTTGTTGATCTCCTCGACCGCGATGGCCAGCACGTCGGCGTTCTTCGCCACGTAGTCGAGCGACGAGAAGTAGTAGCCACGGTTGCCGACCACGCCGGTGGCGTCGGCCAGCACGCGCGCTTCGAGCGACTTCTCGGCTGCGGCGAGGAACGGGTCCCAGATGACCCAGGCGTCGACCGAGCCCTTCTCGAAGGCGGCGCGCGCGTCGGCCGGCGGCAGGTAGACCAGGTTCAGGTCGGTGTACGGCAGGCCGTGCTTTTCGGCCAGCTTGACGATGAGGTAATGAACGTTCGAGCCCTTGTTGAGCGCGATCTTCTTGCCTTTCAGATCGGCCACGGTCTTGATGGCCGAACCCTTGGGCACGATCACCGCTTCCGCCCGCGGACGCGGCACCGTCGCGGCCACATAGGCCAGCGGCGCACCGGCTGCCTGCGCGAAGATGGGCGGCGCCTCGCCCACGTCGCCGAAGTCGATGGAGCCGACGTTCAGTGCTTCGAGCTGCACGGGGCCGGCGGTGAACTCGGTCCACTTCACGGTCACGCCGAGTGGTGCGAGTCGCTTCTCGAGCGTGCCGCGGCCCTTGAGGACGCTCAGCGGCCCCTTCTGGTTGCCGATGCGAAGCTGGCGTGCGGGCGCCTGTGCCAGCGCAGCAAAAGAAGGCAGCGCAATGGCGGCAGCAACGCCCTGGATCAGGCGACGTCGGGGTGCGGAAATCAATGTCATGGCAATGCTTGGGTATGGATGTGCCGCGCGGTCAGGCGGCGGCAATGAAACTCACGATCAGCGCAATGGCGCTGACGACGATGACGCTCACGGCAAGATCGCCCAGCGCGTGCCAGAGGGAGCGCGGCGAGGTGACGAGCACGGAGTCTTCGGTGGCAACGGGGGTCATGCGTGGATTCCTTGGTCTGCAAAACTTCAGGCAAAAGCTGTCCCGCACCGCGCGCAGGCGGCTTTCAAGAACGGGAATGAGGGATGAGGTCTGGGCAAGCCGGGCTCGCGACGAGCCCGTGCTTTCAGACGCTACATCGCACGCGGGAAAACGGCACCGGCTCGAAGCCGTGGGTTGCCGGCAGCTTCAGGCCTTCGGTGGCCAGCACCTCGACGGCCTCGTTGAGTCGCTCGGCCAGGTCGTTGTGCACCTGGTAGGCGTTCTCGGGCGTCAGCGCAATCTGCGATTCGCTGGCGTACACGCCCGGCAGGATGTGGCGCGCCGACAGCGACTGCAGCACGGGGCGCAATGCGTAGTCGAGCGCGAGCATGTGGTGCGGGCTGCCGCCGGTGGCCAGCGGCAGCACCGTCTTGCCCTTGAGCGCGTTCTGCGAGAGCAGGTCCAGAAAGACCTTGAGCAGGCCGCTGTAGGCCGCCTTGTAGACCGGCGTGGCCACCACGATCACGCGAGCCGCCGCCACCTGGGCAATGGCACGCTCGATGGCCGGGTTGTTCCACTCGGCCAGCAGCAGCGCCTGCGCCGGCAGCTCGCGGATGGCAAGCCGCTCGATCCGCGCATGGCGCTGGGCCAGCCGCTCGCCCACCGAGTCGAGCAAGGCGGTGGAGCGGGACGGGGCCGTGGGGCTGCCGGCAATCAGGAGAACGGACACGGGAGACTTTCTGTTTTCTTCGGAGATGTCGAGGCGAGCCGGGTCATGACGCTCGCGGAACGGGCGCCATGCGGGACCGGCTCGGTCGCGGGTCGAGTTACTTCTGCTTTGTCGTGTAGATCTGGTCGAAGGAGCCGCCGTCTGCGAAATGCTCCTTGTCGGCCTTCGCCCAGCCGCCGAAGGCCTGGTCGATGGTCACCAGCGTCAGCTTGGGGAACTGCTTGTCGTACTTGGCCTTCGCCTTGTCAGACGTCGGGCGGTAGAAGTTGCGGCCCGCGATGTCCTGGCCTTCGTCCGAGTACAGGTACTTCAGGTATTCCTCGGCCACGGCGCGCGTGCCCTTCTTGTCGACGACCTTGTCGACCACCGCCACGCTGGGCTCGGCCAGGATGGAGATCGAAGGCACGACGATCTCGAACTTCTCGGGGCCGAATTCCTTCAGCGCCAGGAAAGCTTCGTTCTCCCAGGCGAGCAGCACGTCGCCCACGCCGCGTTGCACGAAGGTGATGGTCGAGCCGCGCGCGCCGGTGTCAAGCACGGGCACGTTCTTGAACAGGTTGGCGATGTATTCCTTGGCCTTGGCATCGCCGCCGTACTTGCGCTTGGCGAATTCCCACGCGGCCAGGTAGTTCCAGCGGGCGCCGCCCGAGGTCTTGGGGTTGGGGGTGATCACCTGCACGCCGGGCTTGATCAGGTCGTCCCAGTCCTTCAGGCCCTTGGGGTTGCCCTTCTTCACCAGGAACACGATGGTCGAGGTGTAGGGAGCGGAGTTGTGCGGCAGGCGCTTCTGCCAGTCGGCCTTGACGAGGCCGCCATGCGTGACGAGCGCGTCGACGTCGCCGCCCAGCGCCAGCGTGGCTACGTCGGCGTCGATGCCGTCGATGATCGAGCGGGCCTGCTTGCCCGAGCCGCCATGCGACTGCTTGACCGTCACGTCCTGCCCAGTCTTGGCCTTCCAGTACTTGGCGAAGGCCTGGTTGTAGTCCACGTACAGCTCGCGCGTCGGGTCATAGGACACGTTCAGCAGCGTCACCGGGGCTGCGCTGCCCTGGGCAAACGTCGGCAACGCCGACAGGGCCATGGCACCGGCCACGCCGGCACCCAGGGAAAGCTTGATAAAGTCGCGGCGGAGGCTCATGGTGTCTTGCTCTGAAAAGGCATATCAATGAAGCTGCGTATTCTCAATACGACATATAGAAACTGGAACGACCAAGTTTTCAGTTCTAAATAGCCAAATCAACTAAGCAACCGCTTTCCCCACTTTTCCCGTTCAAAGGCAATCGAAATGGCACGCATGGTTCAGTGCATCAAGCTCGGCAAAGAGGCCGAAGGGCTCGACTTCCCGCCCTACCCAGGCGAGCTGGGCAAGCGCCTCTGGGAAAACGTCAGCAAGGAAGCCTGGGCCGCCTGGCTCAAGCAGCAGACCATGCTGGTCAATGAAAACCGGCTGAATCTGGCCGATCTGCGCGCCCGCCAGTACCTGGCGCGGCAGATGGAAAAGCACTTCTTCGGCGAAGGCGCCGACGTGGCCCAGGGCTACGTACCCCCCTCGAACTGAGCCCGTCTTGGCCGCCGAGCCCGTCGCCTGGCGCGCCGACGGCGTCCCCCGCAGCGAGCGCTTCGACGACATCTATCACACCGAAACCGGAGCACTGGCGCAGTCGCGCCATGTATTTCTGGGTGGCTGCGGGCTGCCCGAGGCCTGGATCGGACAGCCGCAATGGCTGATTCTCGAAACCGGATTCGGGCTTGGCCTCAATTTCCTGACAACCTGGCAAGCCTGGCGCGCGGACGCCGGGCGGCCACGGATGCTGCACTTCGTCTCTATCGAGGCGCACCCGGTTTCGGCTGAAGACCTGCTGCGCGCGGCCGGGGCGTATCCCGAACTGGCCTCCCTCGCCCGCGAACTGGCCGCGCAGTGGCACGGGCTGCTGCCGGGCTTTCACCGGCTGGCCTTCGACGAAGGCCGCGTGCTGCTCACCCTCTGCATCGGCGACGTGCAGCCGATGCTGCGCGCCCAGCGCTTCGATGCCGACAGCATCTTTCTCGATGGCTTCAGCCCGCAGCAGAACCCTGCCATGTGGTCGGAAGACACGCTCAAGGCCGTGTCGCGCTTTGCGCGGCAAGGCACGCGCATCGCGACCTGGACGATCGCGCGGACGGTGCGCGACGCGCTCAAGCAGTTCGGGTTCTCGGTCGAAAAAGACCAGGGACTGCCACCCAAGCGCGATTGCCTGCGCGGCGTGTTCGCGCCCGCCTGGACGGTGCGCCGCCGCGGCCCCGTACCCGAGCGCATCGACACGCCGGGCCGCTGCGCCGTCATCGGCGCCGGGCTTGCGGGCGCGGCCGTGGCAGCGAGCCTTGCGCGGCGCGGATGGCAGGTCACCGTGCTGGATGCTGCCGACTGGCCCGCCTCTGGTGCGTCAGGGCTGCCGGTGGGCATGCTCGCGCCACATGTGTCGCCCGATGATGCGCTGCTGTCGCGGCTCACGCGAGCCGGCATCCGCGCCACGTGGGCCGAACTGACACGATTGCTGGAAGAAGGCCGCGACTGGCGCGCCAGCGGCGTGCTGGAGCGCCGGCCCGATGGCGACACGCGCGTGCCGGCTGGCTGGAGCGATGGCGGCCCCAACGAATCGTGGCCCGCGAGCGCCGGGCAACTGGCGGCTCTTGGACTGCCGAGCGATGCGCCCGCCCTTTGGCACGCACGCGCCGCCTGGGTGCGGCCGCACCGGCTGATCGCCGCGTGGCTGCGGCAGCCGGGTGTCGAGTTTCGTGGTGGGTGCAAGGTGGAGCGCCTGGAGCGGCACGCGAGCGGCTGGCAACTGTTCGACCCGGCCGGTCAATTGCTGATAGACGTCGACCGCGTGGTGATCGCCGCAGGCTTCGAATCAGGCCGATTCGCCCCCAGGCTCCCTCTTCAGCCGGTGCGCGGCCAAGTCGCCTGGGGCCCGATGCCCGACGGTGCCGCCCTCCCCGCGACGCCGATCAACGGCGACGGCCATCTGGTCGCTCACGTGCCCGACGCCGAGGGCACCCTGATCTGGCTGGCCGGCGCGACCTTCGACCGCGACAGCACGAACCTCGCCCCCACCGACGCGGACAGCGACGCCAACCGCGAGCGCCTTGCGCGGCTGCACCCTACCGCGGCCTCCGCGCTGGCCGCTTCGTTCGCGCACGGCCAGGTCAATGCCTGGGTCGGCATCCGCTGCGCCTCGGGCGACCGGCGACCGCTGGTCGGCCCGCTCGACGCCGATGCTGGCGGCCTCTGGGCCTGCACCGCGCTGGGCTCGCGCGGCCTGAGCTTTGCCGCGCTGTGCGCAGAACTGCTGGCCGCGCAGTGGCACGCCGAGCCGCTGCCCCTGCCCGCCACGCTGGCCAAGGCACTCAGCACGCAGCGGCTCTGAATATCAGCCCGCGCCCGATGCCCGCCAGGCCATCAGCAGCGCCATGCAGATCACCAGCACGAAGAAGTACTTGCGCAGCGCCCGCTCTTCCAGCCGGGTCGCCAGCCGCGCCCCGGCCGCCGTGCCGATCCACAGCCCCAGCACGACAAAGCCCAGCAGCACCCAAGGCAGCCCGCTGGCGGCGCTGGCGTAGACAAGCACTGCCGGCAACGCCAGCGGCAGCGCATTGATCGCCAGGCTCACCGCCTGCGCCCGATGCTGCGAGTAATGCAGCGCCACCGTCAGCAACGCCGTGATGGCCAGCCCGCCGCCGATGCCCAGCAACCCCGACGATGCGCCCGCGACCATGCCCACAACCACCAGCGCGACGACTGCTCCGCGTGGCTCTTCGACCTGCGCCGCCTCGACACCCGCGGTCTTCGCAGGCGACTTCAGCACGACCAGCGTCGCCAGCACCAGCAGATACCCCACGAACATCCAACGCAGCGCCGCATCGGCGACATGGCTCGCTCCACGCGCGCCCGCATAAGCCCCAGCCAGAAACCCGAACGAGATCCAGACCACCGTACGCCACGAGGCCCCATGCCCCGACACCCGGTAGCGCAGAAACCCCGCCAGGCTGGTCGGCACCAGCTGCGCTGCGAGCGAAATGGCCTGCGCATCATGCTGCCCCAGCCCGGGCATCAACGCCAGCGCGGGCACCAGCGCCCCGCCGGGGCTCACACCGAGCAGCCCGGCCATCGCACCCGAAAAGATGCCGATCGCCAGCCCGCCCAGCACTTGAACGAGACCGAACGATTCGGGCATGGGCTAAGCGGCGCCCTGCCCCGAAGGCGCCAGCAGGTGATCGATACGGCTGTCCCCATAGGTGCGCAGCACCTCGGAGATCACCACCTTGTACCCGTCGAGCCAGTTCGCCTGCGCCGCCTTGGCCTGCTGGTGCACGGGGTGGCGGATCAACGCCTGCAGGCTGTCGAGCGAGTCCCAGTAGTAGACGTTCGACACCAGCCCGTTGCCCGTGTTCTCCCATGTTTCCTCGCCCAGGTAGCCGGGCAGCGACTTCGCGGCCGCGGCGATGGTCTGGTCGAGACGGTGGAACTCATCGTCGAACTGCTTCTTGGCGAAGATGAAGGTGGCGGAGTACATGGCGGGCCGGAATCTCCTGGGTGAATGAACCCGAATGGACCCGGGCAGAGCCCGGACGGGCGCCGATTCTGCGGCATGTGCTCACGCCAATCCACCGTTTTGCCACGCGAACGCTGAGAATGCACCGCATGGCCATCCAGTACGACATCAAGCACACCACCGTCTATCGCTACAACAAGCCGGTCACCTTCGGCTTGCACCGCGTGATGTTCCGCCCGCGCGACAGCCACGACCTGCGCGTGCTGGCCACCGACCTGCAGGTGAGCCCGCAGGCCTTCACCCGGCTCATTCAAGACCCGCACTCCAACTCCGTGGCGCTGGTGCAGCCCATGGGCGAGGCGACAGAGCTGCGCATCGTGTGCTCTTTCACCATCGAGCACGTGCCGGCGCAGCAGGACCAACTGGCGCTCGACCCCGCTGCCGAATTCTTGCCCTTCGCCTATTCGGTGCAGGAGCGCCTCGACCTCGAGCACTACCTGCGCCCGCACCACGACGACGACAACCAGGGCACGCTGATCCGCTGGGCCCACCAGTTCCTGCACACCGACAAGCCCAACAGCACGCGCGAGGTGCTCACGCGCATGAACGCGCACATCGGCCAGAGCCTCGAATACAAGGCGCGCGACGAGGAAGGCACGCAAACGCCGCTCGTCACGCTGGCGCTCGGCAGCGGCAGCTGCCGCGACTACGCCCTGCTGATGATGGAAGCCGCGCGGCGCCTGGGCATTGCCACCCGCTTCGTCTCCGGCTATCTCTACGACGCCGCGCTCGACAACGCCGCCCAGACCAAGGGCGAATCGATGACCGGCGCCGGCACCACGCACGCCTGGCTGCAGGCCTATCTGCCAGGCATCGGCTGGCTGGCCTTCGATCCGACCAACAACCTGATGGGCAGCGGCCAGCTGATTCGTGTCGGCGTCACGCGCGACCCGGCGCAGGCAGCGCCCATCTCGGGCAGTTGGTACGGCGACGCCGAGGCCTACGAGGGACTCGAAGCGACGGTGGTCGTCACCCGCCGCAAGGACTGAGCGCCAACCACCGCCTCTTGCGCGCTGCTACCTCGACCGCGCCGTCCGATACGCCTTGACTACCGGCACCGCCGTGACGGGGCTGTCGGCGAAGAGGCCGTCGATGCCGGCGTCGAGGAACGCCTTGATTTCCCCGGCGGTGTCGCCTTGCATGATCGGGTCGGCCTTCGGCGCTCTCTTGAGGCTGTCCGGCAGGAAGTTGTTCTCGGGGCGGATCGTCCAGACGTGGACCAGCAGCTTCTTGTCGTGCGCGTCCTTCACGAGCGTAGTCGGCGTGCCGAGCTTGCCGTCGACCACCGGGATCACGCGTGCCTTGGCCGTGCCGACGCCCTGCGCATAAGCTGCGATCTCGGCCAGGCCCTCGGGCTTCACAAGATCGGCATACGTGCGCTTGTCGCTCAGGGCCACGAGGTCGTAAGGCGCCCCCTGCCCGTCGATGAGCTGGACTATCTTCACCGTGCTCTTCAGGCGGATGTCCTTCAGGTTGCCGGTCTCGAAAGACTGCACGAACACCGGCGCATCAGCCTTGTTCAGGTCGTGCTTCTGCAGCGTGTCGAGCAGCTTCTTCTCCAGCGGCAGGCCGATCGAGCGGAAGTAGGTCGGGTGCTTGGTCTCGGGGTAGATGCCGATCACGCGCCCCTTGGCCACCGACTGCGCCTTGGCGAGCTGGATCACTTCGTCGAGCGTGGGCACCTGGAACTGGTCGTTGTACGACACGTTGGCCGGGCGCAGCTTCGGAATGCGCTCGCGGGCCTTCAGCTCCTTGAGTTCGGCCAGCGTGAAGTCCTCGGTGAACCAGCCTGTGATCGAGATGCCATCGATGACCTTGGTCGCCTTGCGGCCGGCGAACTTCGGCACGTCGGCCACGTTGGTGGTGGCCTCGATCACGGTGCCGGCTGCGTCGACGATGGCAATGGCGTTCTCGTGGCGGGCGACCAGTTCGCCGTCCTTGGTGGGCACCAGGTCGGGTTCGATGAAGTCAGCTCCGTCGTCGATGGCCTGCTGGTACGAGGCCAGCGTGTGTTCAGGCCGCTGCGCCGAAGCGCCGCGATGACCGATGACGAGCACGGGTGCCGCCTCCACTGGCGCTGGAGCCGGGGCCGGCGCAGGAGGCGCCGCCGACGGTGACGCCGGCGCATCGGGTAGCGCGGGCATGCCGCCGCCACTGCCACCACCGCATGCCGCCATGAACGCGCAGGCACAAGCCGCCAGGGCGGTCCTGGAAAAAGTTAACAACTGCATTGAAATTCCCCCTATTTGTTTCTATCGATGTAAATACGCCTGCCTTTGGCTGCCAAGCAGGTTGACGGCAGGCGCGCCGGATCATCGAAGGGGGAGGTGTCGGTCGCGTGACATGCACCACGCGACAAAGGGCCATCGGCGCGCACCGGCGCCTGCCCGTGCCGGATCAGCCGCGCGCTGCCAGCTTCGCGTCGAGCTCGGCAATGCGTGCGCGGGCTTCGTCGCCCTCGGGAATCGGCCGGCCGCTGTCGCGCCACTGCACCGCGCTCTTGAAGCCTTCGGCCTCGGCCTGACGCCTGAACCACATCCCCTCGGGGTTGTGACGCGTGATGCCGTCGAACACGGTCGCGAACATCTGGCTCTGCTCCAGCCCCATCGAATGCCAGACCTGGTTGACGACCAGCTTGTGCATCATCAGATGCGAACGCGGCACGCCCGCGATGCGCAGCGCGAGCTTCAGCGTGGCGTCGTCGAGCTGATCGGCGGGCACCGAGAAATTGGCGAGACCCCAATCGGCCGCCTGCGTGCCGGTAATGGTGTCGCCCGTGAACATGAGCTGCTTGGCGCGCATGGCACCGAGGCGATAGGTCCACATCGCGGTGGTCGGGCAGCCCCACACGCGCGTGGGCATGTAGCCGATGCGCGCATCGTCGGCCATGGTCAGCAGGTCGCAGCACAGCGCGATGTCGCTGCCGCCCGCAACCGCATAGCCGTGCACCTTGGCGATGGTGGGCTTGCGGCTGCGCCACAGGGCCATGAAGTCGTCGGTGTTGCGCTTCATGGCGGCGTAGTCGAGCATCGGGTCCCACGGCGTTTTCTCCTGCCGGCAGGGGTGGTCGCCCTGCCCTTCACGCCCGTGGCCTTCGGCATAGTCGCCGAGGTCGTAGCCGGCGCAGAAGGCGCGGCCTGCGCCTTCGACCACGATCACATGCACTTCGTCATCGGCTTCGGCCCATTCGACCGCGCGTCGAATCTCCGAAGGCGTGGTCTCGCCGATGGCGTTGAGCTTGTCGGGCCGGTTGAGTACGAGGCGCGCGATGCGCGGGTGCTGCGGGTCCTTGTCGATCAGGACGGTTTCGAAGGCTGGCATCTGGCTTGTCTCCTTGCGTGAGGGTTGTGCTGTTCTTGCAGCATCGTCACCCACGCGCAGGCAAACCTGCAAGCCTTTCAGGCGCTTGCCGCACCACCCAGCTGAAAGCGGAACACCGCGCCCTTGTCCGGCTGCTGCACCAGCCGTATGTCGCTGCCGTGCAGCTGAAGAATGCGCTTCACGATTACCAGGCCCAGCCCGCCGCTGCTCGCGCTGTCGGTGCGCGATCCGCTCATGAACACGGGGCGCATGAACAGGGCCGGCTGCAGTTCGCCCGGAATGCCGGGGCCCGTGTCGCTCACCTGAACCGTCACGCCTGCGTTCTCGGCACGCAGCTGCACCACGATTTCACCGCCCTCGGGCGTGTGGCGGATGGCGTTGTCGAGCAGGTTGGTCAGCACGCGCTCGATCATGCCGAGGTCGGCCGACACCACCGGCAGGCTCGGCGCGATGTCGGGCTTGAGGCGTTGATGCCTCGCCTCGGCAGCCAGCTCGAACTTCTGGAACACGTCCTGCACGAGATCGGCGAGTGCGAAGTTTTCCTTCTCGGGCTTGACCACGCCGTATTCGAGGCGTGCCAGTTCGAACACTTCCTGCGCGAGGCGGCCGACCTTGCGGCTCTGGCCAAGCGCAATCTCCAGATAGCGCCGGCGCTCTTCCTCGCTGAGCGAGCCAGCCTTGAGCAGCAGCGTTTCGAGATACCCGTGCAGCGAGGTGAGCGGCGTGCGCAGGTCGTGCGAGATGTTGGCGAACAGCTCGCGGCGCTGCTGATCCTGCAGGGTCAGCTCGCGCCATTGCTCGGCGATGCGGCGCGTCATCTGCGTGAAGGCCTGGCCCAGCTGCGCGATTTCGTCGCTGCCGTGCGAGAGGCGCTCCAGCGTGGGAGCCTCGCTTTCGAGCGAAGCGATGCCTTCTGTCTCGAAGCGCTTGACGGCCGAGGTCAGCTCGCGCAGCGGCCGCGTGATGAGGCGGAAAGCCGCAAGGCCCGCAAGCAGCCCGAGCAGCGCCACCAGCCCCATCGACCACAGCGTGGTGCGCAGCACGTTGTCGGTCGCCGCATTGGCGACCAGCGCGTCGTGGTCTTCGCCCTGCAGCACCACGTAGACGTATCCCACGTCGCGCCCGTCCATGCGCAGCGGCGCGGCGCTGAACACCTTGGACGCGGCAAGACTTCGCGGATCGTCGCCGCCGATGGGCAGCGGCGCACCCGACAGCAGCTTGCGGATCGGCCCCAGCTCGACCTTGTCGCGCTTCAGGTGCCTGAGCGGTGCGGCCTGCGCCTTGATGCGGCCGTCCAGCCCCAGCAGGTAGACCTCCACGCTCGGGTTGACGGCCATGAGCTTGTCGAAAAGATCCTTCACCGCCTCCTGGTTGAGTCCGCCAGGCTTCATGAGCTCGGAGTTCTCGGCGATGTGCGCCGCGAGCCCGAGCGACAGGCGCTGGATGACCTCCTGTTCGTGCATGCCGCTGGAGCGCATTTGCAGCCACGCCGAGGCCCCGCAGCACACCAGCAGCAGCACCGCGAACACGGCCGACAGCCGCCGCGACAGCGTGGCCCACGCCATCACGCAGAGTCCTCCCCGGTCGCGGCGGCCGACAGCTTGTAGCCCCGCCCCCACACCGTGAGGATGCGCCGCGGCTCCGCCGGATCGGCCTCGACCTTGGTGCGCAGCCGGTTGATGTGCGTGTTGACGGTGTGCTCGTAGCCGTCGTGCTGGTAGCCCCAGACCTGGTTGAGCAGGTCGAGCCGCGAGAACACCTTGCCGGGGTTCCGAGCAAAGAAGTAAAGCAGGTCGAACTCGCGCGGCGTGAGCTCGATGAGCTTGCCGTCCACGCGCACCTCGCGCGCCAGCGGCTCGATGTCGAGATTGCCGAGCGTGAGGCTGCCCGACTCCATGCGCGCATTGCGCGCCAGCGCATCGGTGCGCCGCAGCAGCGCCTTCACGCGCGCCACCAGTTCCAGCACCGAGAAGGGCTTGGCCAGGTAGTCGTCGGCACCCAGCTCCAGCCCGAGGATGCGGTGCACCTCGCTCGAGCGGGCACTGATGATGATGATCGGCGTGTAGCGCGTCATGGCGCGGGCGCGGCGGCAGATTTCGAGGCCGTCGATGCCGGGCAGCATCAGGTCGAGCACCAGCGCGTCCCAGTTGCCGCGCTCCAGCTCGCGCAGGCCGGCGTGGCCGTCGGCGGCGTGCTCGACCGCATAGCCTTCGTCGCGCAGATGCATGCGCAGGAGTTCGGCAATGTGGGCGTCGTCTTCGACGATCAGCACGCGCTTGGAGGTGTCCATAGGGTGCCATTGTCCTGCGATACGGCTTGCGGAGTTATCACGATTAATTGAACTTTGCGTGATGAATCGGCCATGGGGTGCGCCCAACAATCCACCCCATGAACAGCACAGCCATCGCCCCACTCGCCGAGCCGGCCCCCGAGGTCGATCGTCGCCCCATTCACCCGCTGTGGATGCGCATCACGCACTGGCTCAACGCGTTGGCCGTGGTGATCCTGGTGACGAGCGGCTGGCGCATCTATGACGCGGCGCCGTTCTTCCCTTTCACCATTCCAACCGTCATCACGCTCGGCGGCTGGCTCGGCGGCGCACTGCAGTGGCACTTTGCGGCCATGTGGCTGCTGGTGTTCAACGGCTTCGTGTACCTGGCCATGAACATCGCCAGCGGCCGGCTTGCCCGCAAGTTCTTTCCAGTAACGCCGGCCGGCATCTGGCACGACGCGCTGGCCGCGCTGAAGGGCAAGCTCTCGCACGCCGACCCGCGCCACTACAACAGCGTGCAGAAGCTGGCCTACCTGTTCGTGATGCTCGACCTGATCGTGATCGTGCTGTCGGGCCTGGTGCTGTGGAAGTCGGTGCAGTTCGCCGTGCTTCGCGACCTGCTGGGCGGCTACGAGTTTGCGCGCCGCATCCACTTCTTTGCGATGGCGGCCATCGTCGCCTTCATCGTCGTGCATCTGGTGATGGTGGCCCTGGTGCCCCGCACCCTCCTCACCATGATCCGCGGCCGTGCGCCAAAAGCCTGATGAAAATCTTCAAAGCCCCAACCCTGAGCGGCATTGACGGCGACGCCGTGCTGCATGAAGCCCGCACGCTGATTGCGAAGAAGCTCGACCAGCCTTCGCGTCGCGCCTTCCTGCAACGCTCGCTCACGCTCGGCGGCCTCTCGCTTCTCACGGGCTGCAGCATCAGCGACAACGCGCAGGTGGAAGCGGCGCTCACGAAGATCTCGCGCTTCAACGACAAGGTGCAGGGCCTGATCTTCAGCCCGACGCAGCTTGCCCCAACCTACACCGAAGCCGAGATCACGCGCCCCTTCCCGTTCAACGCCTACTACGGAGAAGACGAGGTGCGCGAAGTAGACGAAGCCAGCTACAAGCTCGAAGTGACCGGCATGGTCGCCGACAAACATGCCTGGACGCTGGCCGAGTTGCGTGCCATGCCGCAGCACGACCAGATCACGCGCCACATCTGCGTGGAAGGCTGGAGCGCCATCGGCAAATGGGGCGGCGTGCGTTTTGCCGACTTCCTGCGCCACATCGGCGCCGACCTGACTGCCAGGTACGTCGGCTTCAAGTGCGCGGACGACTACTACACCAGCATCGACATGCCCACCGCGCTGCATCCGCAGACGCTGCTGACGCTGACCTACGACGGCCAGCCGCTGCCGCCCAAGTACGGCTTTCCGATGAAGCTGCGCATGCCGACCAAGCTTGGCTACAAGAACCCGAAGCACATCAAGGCGATGTTCGTCACCAACACCTACACAGGTGGCTACTGGGAAGACCAGGGCTACAACTGGTTCGGAGGGAGCTGAGGGGCCGACACAGCCGCTCGACTGCCGAAGAAAGCGCAAGGCCCAGTTCACTGTAACCAGGCCGATCTTTGAAACGAAATCCAAACTCAACCCAGGAAGACTCCAATGAACAAGCTCACCGCAACCCTGCTCGCAACCTGCATGACCTTCGCCGGCGCCTCGGCTTTCGCCGCGGACGAAATGGCGAAAGACGGCATGGCCAAGGACTCGATGTCCAAGGACGGCATGAAGAAAGACTCGATGGCGAAGGACTCCATGTCGAAAGACGCCATGAAGAAGGACTCGATGGCCAAAGACTCGATGTCCAAGGACGCCATGAAGAAGGACAGCATGAGCAAGGACGAGATGAAGAAGTAAGCAGAGCACCCCGCAAACGCCATTGACGCCCGGCAGATTCGGCGTCAATGTCGCGCCAACCGGCTATCCAGCCACCGAAACTCGCCCTCAAGGAGCCCCCATGAAATCCCTCGCACTCACCGCCGGCACGCTGGCTGCCGCCGCGCTGGTCTGGCACGCAGTGCCTTCGTTCGCCGAAACCGCCCGCCGCGTGCCCGCGCCCACGGCAGACCTCGTGGCACCGCCGGCCGCAAAGACCGAAACCGCCGTGTTCGCCGGCGGCTGCTTCTGGGGCGTTCAAGGCGTGTTCCAGCGCGTCAAGGGCGTGAGCAATGCCGTATCGGGCTACGCCGGCGGCGACGCCAAGACGGCGCGCTACGACGAAGTCGGCTCGGGCCGCACGGGCCATGCCGAATCGGTGCGCATCACCTACGACCCGCAGCAGGTCAGCTACGGCAAGCTGCTGCAGATCTACTTCTCGGTGGCGCACGACCCGACCGAACTCAACCGCCAGGGCCCCGACACCGGCACGCAATACCGCTCCACCGTGTTCGCCGAGAACGCCGAGCAGGCGCGCATCGCCACCGCCTACATCGCACAGCTGAACCAGGCCAAGACCTTCGGCAAGCAGCTGGCCACCACGGTCGAGATGTCCAAGCCCTTCTATGCGGCCGAGGACTATCACCAGGACTACCTGACGCTGCACCCGAGCCAGCCCTACATCGCGATCAACGACATGCCGAAGATCGACGACCTGAAGAAGCTGTTCCCGGAGAGCTACAAGGCAACGCCTTCGCTGGTGAAGGCGGCCAAGGCCGGCTGATAGCCAACCCGCAGGCCTACAGCAGCTTCAGCCGCCTGGCCTGCTCGGTCAGCTCCGCCCGGAAGGCCGGATGCGCGATACCGATGAGTTCGCGCGCCCGCTGCTTCGCCGACTTGCCTCGCAACTGGGCCACTCCGTATTCGGTGACCACGTAGTTGATGTCGTTCTTGCTCGTGCTCACATGCGTGCCCGGCGACAGCGAGGGCACGATGCGCGAGATCGTGTCGCCCTTGGCTGTCGAGGGCAGCACGATGAAAGCCTTGCCGCCGCGCGAACGGTTGGCCGCGCGCACGAAGTCCGACTGCCCGCCCGTGCCCGAGTACGGCGCGTGGCCCAGGCTCTCAGAGCCGCACTGACCCAGCAGGTCGATCTGCATCGTCGCGTTGATTGCGATGAGGTTGTCGTTGAGCCCTGCCAGCGCCGGGTCGTTGGTCAAGTTCACCGGGTGCATCTCCAGCGCCGGGTTGCGGTCCATGAAGCGGTAGAGCTTGCTCGACCCCAGCGCGAAGGTGGCGATCGACTTGCCCGGCAGGTAGTTCTTGCGCCGATTGGTCACGGCCCCGCTCTCCACCAGCGTGAGAATGCCGTCGCCGATCATCTCGGTGTGGATGCCCAGGTCGTGCTTGTGCGTTAGCTGCATCACCACCGCGTCGGGAATGCCGCCGTAGCCGATCTGCAGCGTCGAGCCGTCGTCGATCAGGTCGGCCACGTATTTGCCGATGGCTTCCTGCACCACCCCGATCTTCGGCAGGCCGACTTCCATGACCGGCGCCTCGTTTTCCACGAGCGCGGCCACCTGCGAAATGTGCACATGGCAGGCTCCACAGGCAAAGGGCACGTTCGGGTTCACCTCGAGCACCACGGCACGCGCCCTGGCAACCGCGGCCATCGTGTAGTCGGCGCCCAGGCTCAGGGCAAAGTAGCCATGCGCGTCCATCGGCGAGGCCATGCTGAAGACCACGTCGGCCGGCATCTGCCCGCGCTCGATCTGCGCGGGAATCTCCGAGAAGTAGTTCGGCAGAAAGTCGATCCAGCCCTCCTGCCCGCCCGCGCGGGAGGCTCCACCGAAGAACAACGCGACGTGGCGCACGTGATCGACTGTCTCGGGGTCGATGTAAGCGTACTTGCGCATCGCAAGAATCTGCGCGACCTTCACGTCGTGGAAATCGCGGCGATGCTCCGACAGCGCCGTGAGCAGCGTGGGCGGCTCGCCGACTCCCGTCGGCACGATGATCATGTCGCCATTGCGCACCTGGCGCACGGCGTCGGCGGGAGATGCCAGCTTCTGGCGGTACAGGTCCTGAGGGGTCGTCATGCGTGGCTCTATGCCTCTTTGTAGTCGCCGCGACGCGCGGCCTGATTGGCCCGGGTGCGGAGCACCAGCGCTTGTTGGGCAACAGACACGTTGGCGGCATCGCCCTTCCATGCATCGAGCGCGGGCTGCTGCACCGCGCGGGAGAACGAGAAGGCCAGCGCCCACGGCATGCGCGACTTGAACCGGATGTTCATTTCGTTCAGCCGTGCGGAAGCCAGCTGCGCCGACTGGCCGCCCGAGAGAAACGCCACACCGGGCACTGCTGCAGGCACGGTGCGCAGCAGGCAGTTGACCGTGGCCTCCGCGACCGCCTCGACAGAATCCTGCACAGCGGCCTTCTGCCCCGGCAACACCATGTTCGGCTTCAGCAGCATGCCTTCGAGCAGCACGCCCTGTGCGCGCAGTTCGGCGAAAGTCTTGTGCAGCACTTCTTCGGTAACTTCGGCGCACCGCGCGAGCGAATGGCCGCCGTCCATCAGCACCTCGGGTTCGACGATGGGCACCAGGCCTGCTTCCTGGCACAGCGCGGCGTAGCGAGCCAACGCGTGGGCATTGACGCGAATGCAGGCGCGCGTCGGCAGGCCGTCGCCGATGGCGATCACGCCGCGCCACTTGGCAAAGCGCGCGCCCATGCCGGCATATTCGGCAAGGCGCTCGCGCAGACCGTCAAGCCCTTCGGTGACGGTCTCGCCGGGATGTCCGGCCAGCGGCTTAGCGCCCGTGTCGACCTTGATGCCGGGAATGATGCCCACGCCCTCAAGCGCCTTGGCAAAGGACTGACCCGCGTTGGTCTTCTGGCGGATGGTCTCGTCGAACAAGATGGCGCCGCTGATGCTGTCGCCCAGCCCCGGCGCGGTGACGATCAGCTCACGCCAGTCGCGCCGCGCCGCCTCGGTCTGCGGAATGCCCAGCGTGGCGAAGCGCTTGTTGCAGGTGGCGTTGCTCTCGTCCATCGCGAGCAAGCCCTTGTCGCCTGCGACGAGTGCGCGGGCGGTATCGATCAGTGTCTGTGCGGTCATGGGTAGGTGCACCTCTCTGGCGAAGATCGTACGCCCTCCCCTTGGCCCCGCCTAGATCACGTTCTTCTCCAGCAGCGGCCTGTTCTCCAGAATGCGCGCGAAAGACACCGGCGAAAGATCGAGGCTGCGGTATTCCCCGAAGCGGATCAGCTCCGCCACCCCGCGCCCAGCCGCCGGGCACTGCTGCAGGCCGTGGCCCGAGAAGCCATTGGCGAAGTAGAGGTTGTCGCAGTCCGGGTGCAGGCCGAGGATGGCGTTGTGGTCGAACACGTTCATCTCGTAGTAGCCCGCCCATGCGCCTGTCATGCGGATGGCTTCGAAGGCCGGCACGCGTTCGGCCAGTGATGGCCAGATGAAGCTGTCGAAGGCTTCGTACTCGACCTCGAGCGGCGCATCGTCGTGGTCCTGGTCTTCGGGCGGCGCGAAGCCGCAGATGAACTGGCGGCCCTCGGGGCGCAGCCAGATGCCGGAGGTGTCGATCACCAGCGGGCATCCGGGCAGCGTGTCGGGGCACGAGAAGCTGAACACGCTGCGGCGGCGGCCGCGCACGGGCAGATCGATGCCGGCCCACTGCGCCACCTTCGCAGCCCATGCGCCCGCGGCGTTGACGACCACATCTGCCTCCAACGTCTGGCCGCTGTCGAGCTGCACACCGGTCACGGTGCGCCCGTTGCGGCGCAAGCCCGTCACATGCGCCTGCACATAGCGCACACCCTGCGAGGCGGCCTTCTTGCGAAAGGCCTGCAGCAGGCTGTAACCGTCGTACCAGCCCTCGCCCGAGAGGCCCAGCGAGGCAAGCGCAACCCCTTCGGTCGAGATCCACGGAAAGCGCGCCTTCAGCTCATCGGGCGTCATCAGCGCAACGTCCACCGCGTGCGCCTTCTGCATCGCGTGGTTCTCGCGCAGCACATCGACACCGGCCGGCGAAGCGAGGTACAGGTAGCCGGGCTCGACCAGGCCGATGTCGGGCACGTCGTCGCCCACGCGCAGCGTCTCGCCGAGATTGCGGAAAAAGTCGATGCCGTACAGCGACATCTCGATGTTGATGGCGGTGGAGAACTGCTGGCGGATCGAGCTGGCCGACAATGCCGACGAGGCCTGCTTGTACGAGAAATCGCGCTCGACCACCGTGACCTCGAAGGGCTCCTCTTCGGGGCTGCGGGTCAGGAAGTAGGCGATGGCGGAGCCGATGGCTCCGCCGCCGATGATCACCACACGACGCATGAAATGCCCTTCTTCTTGCTGCTCGTCATCACTGCTGTTGTTGATTCACATACGCCAGCCGCGCCGCCGCCAGATCCCACAGCGCGTGGCCTACGGTCTTGACGAGTACCAGGCGACCTTGTTGTACCGGCTGTGCGCTGCTGAAAGCCTGAACGGCGGACCAATCGACGCCCGCCCGGATCAGGTCGCCCGCCTCGCTGCGCGCCCCCTCCAGCGTATCCACAAACACGGCGCAGCGCCGCACCAGTTCGGGCGGCACCTCGGCCATGTCGGCGCGGTAGGCGCCGACGGCGATCACGGTGGCATCCGGCCGCACCCGCGACGGGACGACGGGGTCTTGCGAGTTGGTCGCGGCGATGATCACGTCGGCTTCTTCCGCGGCGGCGGTCGGGTCAGCGATTGCACTGGCGTCGACGCCGCGCGAACGCATGTGCTGCGCCAGTGCTTCCGCATGGGCCTGCGTTCGCGCATGGATCTTCAGATGCCGCACGCCCCACACCTCGGCAAAGGCCTCGGCGTGCGCGCGAGCCTGCACGCCCGCGCCAATCAGCAGCATGCGCTCGGCGCCGCCGCGCCCTGCCCTCATGGCGCCCGCCAGCGACAACGCCGCCGTGCGTCGCGCCGTGAGCACATTGCCATCCATCGCGAGCAGCCGCGTGCCGGTGGCGGCATCCATCAGCGTCACGTCGCCCTGCACCACCGGCAGGCCCTGTTCCGCGTTGCCGGCGTGCACGGTCACCGTCTTCAGCGCGGCAAAGTGCTGGTCGGCCGCCGGCATCAACAGCATGACACCGCCGGCCGCGAGCGGCACCGAGGTGCGTGGCGACGCATGCGCCTCACCGAGACGTTCGCGCTCGAACATCTGCAGCAGCGCCTCGACCAGAGCGCCCCAGGGCAAGGCTGCGGCGGTTTTCTCGGCGTTCAGTGTCCGCATGCGGCCTCAGGAGCCGGCCACGCGCACGCGCTTGCCGTCCTTGTAGGTGAAGACGGTGAAATCCGGCTTCTGCAGGTTGCCCTTGGCATCGAAGCTGATGGTGCCGGTGACGCCGTCGAACTTCACCTTGCGCATTGCCGGCAGGTAAGCCTCGGGCTCGACCGAGTTGGCCGCGCGCATGCCGGCGGCCAGCGCCATCATGGCGTCGTAGAGGTACGGCGCGTAGGTCAGCACGTCGACGCCATAGCGGGCCTTGTAGCGCTGCTCGAAATCGGCGCCCTTCGATGTCTTTTCGAGTTCCTTGCCGCCGCGCGTGCAGTAGAGCAGCCCGTCGACCGCGCCGCTGCTGATCTTGGCGACCTCGTCGGTGCACAGTCCGTCGGTGCCGAGCAGCTTGGCCGTGATGCCGAGCTGCTTCATCTGCCGTGCGATGAGCCCGCCCTGCGCGTCCATGCCGCCGTAGAACACCACGTCAGGCTGCTTGCTCTTGATGGTGGTGAGGATGGCCATGAAGTCGGTGGCCTTGTCGCTGCCGTACTCCTGCGCCACCACGTTGCCGCCCAGCGCCTTCACGCCGCGCGTGAACACCTCGGCGGCGCCCTGGCCGTAGGCAGTGCGGTCGTCGATCACGGCGATGTTCTTCGCCTTCAGGTCTTTCACCGTGTAGTTGGCGATGGCCATGCCCACGTCGTCGTCGCTGGCCAGGATGCGGAAGACGTTGCTGTAGCCCTGCTTCGTGAAGGTCGGGTTGGTGGCGGTGGACACGTCGGGCAGGCCCGCGCGGCTGTAGACGGCCGAGGCCGGAATGGCTGCGCCCGAGTTGAAGTGGCCCAGCATGCCCTTCACGCCCATGTCGGCCAGCTTGTTGGCGACCACCATGGCCTGCTTGGGATCGGCCTGGTCGTCTTCGGACTGCAGCACGAACTTGATCTTCTTGCCGCCAATGACAAGGCCCTGCCTGTTCAGGTCTTCGACCGCGAGCCGCGCGCCGTTGTCGTTGTCCTTGCCCCAGTGGGCGGCGCCCCCGGTGAGCGGGCCGGCGTGGCCGATGGTGACGGTCTGCTCGGCCTGCGCGAACGCGGCGACGGGCAGGCCCAGAACGGAAACCAGTGCAATGCCCAGGGCAGTGCAACGGGTGCGCAAAACAATCATCGGAAGTCTCCTCGTATCGTTGGCATGGGGTCGGCACGCAGAATAGAGTCGTGGGCGCAAGCCGAACAAACGCTAAAAACGCACAACGTTGTGCACGCCGGGAAGGACACCGTCTCCCGGGCACGACCGGTGCTTTGGCTGAACGACTGAGACAACCGCTGGCAATCGATGAGAAAAGACATTCCCAACCTTGGCGCGCTGCAGGCCTTCGAGGCCTCGGCGCGGCTGGGCAGCTTCACCCGCGCGGCGACCGAGCTGGCGCTGACGCAAAGCGCCGTCGGCCGGCAGGTGGCCATGCTCGAACAGCGGCTCGGCGTGCCGCTGTTCTCGCGCGTGCGGCGCCGGCTCACGCTGACCGACGTGGGCCGCGAATACGCGGCGCGCATCAGGCGCCACCTCGACCAGATCCGCCGCGACACGCTGGAGATCAGCGCCGGCCACGAGATGGGCTTCGTGCTGGAACTGGCGGTCGTGCCCACCTTTGCCACGCAGTGGCTGATACCGCGGCTGCCGGAGTTCAGCCTGCTGCATCCGAACATCACGGTGAACCTGTCGGCGCGCTCGCAGCCCTTCTCTTTTCAGGAGAACGCGTACGACGCGGCCATCTACTTCGGCGACCAGTTCTGGCCGAACACGCGCGGCGGGCTGATCTTTGCCGAGGGCGAGATGGTGCCTATCTGCAGCCCCGCGTTCCGCGATGCGCACGGGCCATGGGACGAAGCCGGCTTCGAGCAATGCCGCCACGTGCACCTGAGCACACGCGCCCATGCGTGGCGCGATTGGTATGCGCAACAGGGCTGGGAGTACACGGTGCACGCATCGCGCGGGCCGCGCTATGAACTGTTCACCATGGTCGTCGCGGCCACTGCGGCAGGCATGGGCGTGGGCCTGGCGCCGCGCATCCTGATCGAACACGAGTTGCGCGCCGGCGAACTCGTGATTCCGGTGGACCGGCACCTCGACGTGCGCCAGGGCTACTACTTCGCGTACCCCGAAGGCCGGCCGGCCTCCGGGGCGCTGGAGCACTTCAAGCGGTGGGTGCTCGGGCTGACGCCCGCCTAGACAGGGTTGGGATTGCGTTCGAGAAAGCCCTGCTGATGCCAGTAGGGATAGGCCCGCGTCGTCGCGCTGGCCGCATCGAGCTCGGCAACCTGCGCGGGCGTGAGGTTCCAGCCCACCGCGCCGAGGTTCTGCCGCAGCTGTGCCTCGTCGCGCGCACCGACCACCACGCTCGACACTGTCGGTCGCTGCAGCAGCCAGTTCAACGCGACCTGCGGCACCGTCTTGCCGACTTCGGCGCCAACCTTTTCCAGCGCATCGACCACGCGGAACAGCAGTTCGTCGGACACCGGCGGGCCCATGTCGGCAGTGACGTGCAGGCGGCTATTGGCAGGCAGCGGCTGGCCACGGCGGATCTTGCCCGTGAGCCGGCCCCAGCCCAGCGGGCTCCACACCACCGCGCCCACGCCTTGATCTTGCGCCAGCGGCATCAGCTCCCATTCGTAGTCGCGGCCGACCAGCGAGTAGTAGGCCTGATTGGCGACGTAGCGCGCCAAGCCGTAGCGCTCTGAAACGGCCAGCGACTTCATCAGGTGCCAGCCCGAGAAATTCGACACACCGATGTAGCGCAGCTTGCCCGCGCGCACGAGGTCGTCGAGCGTGCCAAGCGTCTCTTCCACCGGCGTGCTCGCATCGAAGCCGTGCAGCTGGAACAGGTCGATGTAGTCGGTGCCCAGTCGCTTGAGCGCGCCATTGACGGCCTGCACGAGGTGATGGCGCGACGAGCCCACGTCGTTCGGCCCCTCGCCGCTGCGGAAGGTGGCCTTGGTCGAGATCAGCAGCCCGTCGCGCGGGCGGCCCTTGATCGCCTCGCCGAGCACCGACTCGGCTGCACCAGCCGAATAGATGTCGGCGCTGTCGAACATGTTGACGCCTGCCTCGAGGCAGATGTCGATGAGCTTGCGCGCCTCGGCCACGTCGGTGCTACCCCACGCGCTGAAGAACTCGCCCTTGCCGCCGAAGGTGCCGGTGCCAAAACTCAACACGGGGACCTTGAGGCCTGATTTGCCTAGATGACGGTATTCCAAAGTGGTACTCCTTGGTGTTTGCGGATTCGGGAAAAAGAAAACCGGCAAGCCGAACAGCCTGCCGCGCGGCCATTGTTGGACGGAGCGTTGAACCATGTGGGCGAGCGGGCTTTGTTGAAGCCGGCCACAAGTGGTTGACAAAGCCGCCACAAAACTCTCTTTATCGGTCAGTAGCATGCGCCGCGAGGTTGTGATCCATGTCGTGCACAGATGCGCGGACACGCCTCGCGAAGAGTCAGCAACCAATCAAAAAGCTTCAGGGAGAAACCACATGCTTGTCGAAGTCGACAAACACGGAATGATCAGTCACGCAAGGGTCAGGCATGCTCGCAGCCCGCAGATCGAACGTGGAAAAAGGACCGGGGCAATCACCGGCATCGTCGTGCATCAGACCGATGCCGATACGCTGGCATCCTCATTGAACAGCTACAAGAACCCCAAGGCGAACGGAGCGCACTTTCTCATCGACAAGGATGGGACGATCTATCAGACGGCGGCGATCTATCAGAGGACGAATCATGTGGGGCCGTTGAAGGCGAGGTGTCTGGCGACGGCAAGATGCGAACCACGCGATTTTGCGAAGGTGGGAGTAGAGGGAATGCACCAGATCGAAATGCGAAAACCACCGGGCGAACGTTATCCAGGGAACATGGAGGCAATCGGGATCGAGATCGTCGGAAGGGCCAGATTGCCTGCGGGATTTAGAGCTGCCGGAAAGGAAGCAGAGCTGACTCTTGATGAGTTGCGCGGCAGGCGTGGAATCTATGACGAGCCAACTGCAGCACAGAATCAGTCGCTCTCGTGGCTTGTCAGCGTGCTTCGGGAGTCGATCCGAATCGATAGCGAGGAAGTTTTTCGTCATCCTCTGGTCAGCCGCAAGAACCCGACAGAGGCCCAGGGGGCAAATTGGAAAATGCAGGTGCCAACGCCATGAAAAGAAACATCGCTCTCTTGATTCCAGTGGCATTTTTGATTGCGGCTGCGATGTTTCCGGCACAAGCGTCGGACAGGCGGTATCCCATCAGCCATGTACAGAAGGTTGAGATCACAGAACCTTCGGGCAGAACGGTATGGGAGAACAAGGATTTTCTCGATTGCGATGATGTCGTTTTGACGGAAGAGGACGTTCTTTTTGCCCTGCGGCATATGCGCCGGATTTCGCGTAGTGCCTACAACCCTGAAAAAACTGATACCACGGGCTGCGAAGGAGGTGCCAACGTCACGTTCAAGAACGGAAAAATCCTCATCATGGGTATCGAGCCCAACGGACGAACTCTTGCTCTCGAGTACGACGCAAGGATGAACCGCATGAGCAGTCCGACGAGCTTCTACGAATGCAGCCCTTGCCGGAACCGCAAGATGGCGCTGCTGAAAGATGCGCTGAATCGAGCAGATGAGCGACGGCTCAGGAAGCTCGAGGCGGAGGGAAAGATTCCTCCCGGCGAAGCCGAGCGCCGGCTGAAAGCCCTGCGCGTCAGCCGCTGACTGCCCTCACCCAACCCGCTTCGGCGGGTTTTCTTCGCCCGGCCCCTCGATGCACAGCCCTGCCGGCTCGATACCATCGCCCGATGCGAATCTCCCTCGAAAGCCCCACCCAGCCCGACGTCGTCCAGCTCATCGACGACCTCGACGCCTACCAGAAGCCTCTATATCCGCCCGAGTGCCACTACGGCATCGACATCGCGGCACTGTCTGCACCGAACGTGCTGTTCGCGGTCGCCCGCGACGGCGAAGGCACGGCCGTGGGCTGCGGCGCCATCGTGATGGAGCCCGGCTTCGGCGAACTAAAACGCATGTACGTGCGGCCGGAGAACCGCGGGCAAGGCGTCGCGGCGAAGGTGCTCGGTTTTCTCGAAGGCGAAGCTGCGACTCGCGGCTGCGCGGTCTTCAGGCTGGAGACGGGCATCAGCCAGCCGGAGGCGCTGTCGTTCTATTCGCGCTCGGGCTACGAGCGGCGCGGACCGT
This sequence comes from Variovorax sp. YR634, assembly GCF_900106655.1. Classification (NCBI taxonomy): domain Bacteria; kingdom Pseudomonadati; phylum Pseudomonadota; class Betaproteobacteria; order Burkholderiales; family Comamonadaceae; genus Variovorax; species Variovorax sp. YR634. The sequence goes on along the minus strand of NZ_FNOL01000005.1, from coordinate 149,416 downwards.
TCGGGGGCTATCCGGACGATCCGTTCAGCGTGTTCATGCAGAAGGGTGCGGACCGTCCCGAAAATCCCTAGCCGGCACGGCGATCCTGCCGGCTGCAAGCAGGAGCTTGACGATGAATGCCTCGCATCAACCGGACGACTGCACCCCACTCTTGGAAGCACTGGCAGTGCCACATCGGGCCGGTGCTGCCTACAAGGCCCTGCTGGAGCTCGGGCCACGCGCCCTGCCCTCGATTCGAGACGGGTTAAAGCACCGAAACGCGGACATACGCCTGCACTGCTGCCGATTTCTCGACCGCCACCTTCAGCCCGACACCCTCGCCAGCCTGATCGGGATTCCGCATGCTCAAGACGACACCAGCAGACGCATAGCCCGCGACGTGTGTAATGCGGAGTTTGTTGGGCAGTTCAAGCACGAGACGCGGCTTGCTAAACCAGCGCACAACAGGTGGCGCCTGCGAAAGACCAATCGCAAGTAGCGAGGAGAAAAACGCCCAGAAAGTCCAGTCTTGATAGAAGGGGGGCTCATGCTGCTCCAGAGGTTTCTTCCGACAGTTGTACACACGGCTTCAAGCAAAACGTGCAGCGCGCGCTATCTCCCTTGCTGCGCAATTTTGTTTCAAACACTGCGGCTAAACCACTACCGATTGATCACGTCGCCTCTAAAGGCATCCATCGCAGCGCTCTTCACCGAAGGGCGCCATATAGCCGACTGAGACCGAACACGGCTGTTGGCGTACTTGCACTCCGGGCTGGTCACGTCAACGGCCTCTGGAAATTGCTCATGGGTCGTCACTTATCGACCAGCTTCCGTCGGAAGCCAGCGGATTGACTCCCGACGAGCAAATCGCCCTAGGGAAATCCCTAGTTAACGGGCCACGAGGGCCTGCCCGCGCCGTTTCCAGAGGGAATAAGCCCTTGCAAAGGCACCTCCATGCCCCTTCACCCCTGGCCCGTTACTTGCGATCTCGATCAAAAATGACAGAAAATTTTCTTATCTGACTTATATTTGTAAACTGGTTTTCAAAAAACGCACACTTTCGGGCGCATCGCCTCCCCAATGAGCACCACTTTCGACCCCCCAGGCACCACCGTGGCCCAGCGCATCGCGCAGGCTTTGCCGCGGCTGTCGCGTTCACACCGGCAGGTGGCCGACTACGTGCTGGAGCACCCGCTGCAGGTCGCCACGCTGCCCATCGACGAGCTCGCCGCCGCGGTGGGGGTGTCGGTCGCCACGGCCAACCGTTTTGCGCGCGCGCTGGACTTCGACGGCTACGCCACCTTCCGTGCGGAACTGGTGCGCGGCTTCGAGCCGCTGGTGGCGCCGGTGGAACGCATGCGAGGCAACCTAGAGCGCCCGAGCACCGTGTCCGAGGTGTTCGCCACCGCGCTCGACGAGAGTCGCCGCAACATCGAAGCCACGCGCCAGACGCTGGACTACGCCGCCTGCGAAGCCGCGGTGGAGCGCATCGGCAAGGCGCGTTCGATCTACATCGGCGGCTTCGGCGCCAGCGCATGGCTCGCCGGCCTGCTGCAGCACGGGCTGGACGGCAGCTGCAACGACGTGCGCCTGCTCTCGGGCGTGAGCGGTGTCACCCATGCCGCGCGCACGCTGATGCACGCGGGTCCGCAGGACGTGTTCATCGGCCTGACCTTTCCGCGCTACCTGACGGACACCATTTCGCTCGCGCAGATCGCGCGCAGCCAGGGCTGCTCGGTGATCGCGCTGACCGACCGCCCCAGCTCGCCGCTGGCACCGCTGGCCGACGTGGCGCTCTATTGCCAGACCGAAACCAGCTACCGCCCGAACTGCGAGACCAGCGTGCTCGCGCTGATCGAGGCGCTGACCAGTGCAGTCGCCCTGCGCGCGCCCGACCCGGTGCAATCCGCCGGCCGCATCCTGCAGGCGGTGCGGCCATGGCTGCATGGCGCCAATGGGTTGCCGCGGATCAACGGCCTCGATACCAACGCTCGCCTGCAAGACACACCAGATGCCGCCGCCCTCAATGGCGCCGGCAAGAAAAAGAAGAAAGCTTCCCGATGACTCCATCCCAAGCGCCCCATGTGCCCGTGATCGCCATCCACGGCGGCGCCGGCACCATCAGCGCCGCCACGACCAGCGCCGAACAGGCGCAGGCCTACCACGACGCGCTGAAAAACATCGTGGCTGCCGCGCAGGCCGCGCTGCTCAAGGGCGCATCCGCGCTCGACGCCGCCTGCCTCGCAGTCGAGATGCTTGAAGACTGCCCGCTCTTCAACGCCGGCCACGGCGCAGTGTTCACGCACGACGAAACCCATGAGCTCGACGCCGCCGTGATGGACGGCGCCACGCTCGCCGCTGGCGCAATTGCCGGCGTGTGCCACGTCCGCCGCCCGGTGCGCGCCGCGCGCGCCGTGCTCGAAGACGGCTCGCATGTACTGTTGGCCGGCGCGGGCGCCGAGTCCTTTGCACGCGAACGCGGCCTGGAGATGGTCGAGCCCTCGTTCTTCTCCACCGAGGCGCGCCGCCAGCAGCTCTACCGCGTGCGCGACACCGGCCGCGTGGTGGTCGACCACGAAGGCGCGTCGATGGCGGCAGCAACGCCGCCGCTCGACGAAGACAAGAAGTTCGGCACCGTCGGCGCGGTGGCGCTCGACATGCACGGCCACCTGGCCGCCGCCACCTCCACCGGCGGCATGACCAACAAGCGCGTCGGCCGCGTCGGCGATTCGCCGCTGATCGGCGCCGGCACCTATGCCGACGACCGCACGGCCGCCGTGTCGTGCACCGGCAGCGGTGAGATGTTCATCCGCGTGGCGGCTGCGTACGACGTGTGCGCCCGCATGGCCTACGGCGGCGCTACGCTCGAAGCCGCCACGCACGCGGTGGTGCAGCAGTCGCTGCCGGCCATCGGCGGCACCGGTGGGCTGATCGCCGTCGACCGCCACGGCAATCTGAGCCTCGCCTTCAACACCGAAGGCATGTACCGCGGCCACGCGCGCGGCGACGAAGCGCCCCATACGGCCATCTTCGCCTGACAACGCATCGCCGCACGCCCCATTTTTCTTCGCACTCCCATGTCCACCCCTGCCCTCGCCCTGCCGGACGGCCGCGTTCTCGCCGTCGACGACCTCACCGTTCGCTTCTCGACTTCCGAGCGCACGGTCGATGCCGTGAAGAAGCTGTCCTTCCACGTCGACCATGGCGAAACGCTTGCGGTGGTGGGCGAATCGGGTTCGGGCAAGTCGGTGACCTCGCTCGCGCTGATGCGGCTCGTGGAGCACGGCGGTGGCCGCATCCTCGGCGGGAGCATGGCGTTCCGCCGCCGCAACGGCGAAGTGCTCGACCTCGCGCAGGCACGCGACAGCGCAATGCGCAACATCCGCGGCGCGGACATCGCGATGATCTTCCAGGAGCCGATGACATCGCTGAACCCGGTGTTCACGGCCGGCGAGCAGATCTCCGAGGCCATCCGCATCCACCAGGGCAAGAGCGACTCGGCCGCGCGCGCCGAAGCGCTGCGCATGCTGGAGCTGGTGCGCATTCCTGAAGCGCGCAACGTGCTCGACCGCTTTCCGCATCAACTCTCGGGCGGCATGCGCCAGCGGGTGATGATCGCTATGGCGCTGTCGTGCAAGCCTCAGCTGCTGATTGCCGACGAGCCGACCACCGCGCTCGACGTGACCATCCAGGCGCAGATCCTCCAGCTCATCCGCGAGCTGCAGAAGGAGATGCGCATGGGCGTGCTCTTCATCACGCACGACATGGGCGTGGTCGCCGAAATCGCCGACCGCGTGCTCGTGATGTACCGCGGCGACAAGGTCGAAGCAGGCAGCTCCGACACCGTGTTCGCGGCGCCGCAGCACCCCTACACCCGCGCACTGCTGTCGGCCGTGCCCAAGCTCGGCGCGATGCAGGGCACCGACCTGCCGGCCAAGTTCGAATTGCTGCGCACCGAGGCCAACGCCGACGCCCAGCCCGTCGAAGCGCCCACGCAGCAAGACACGGTGCGCCAGGACACCGGCCCCATTCTTCGCGTGCGCGACCTCGTCACGCGCTTCGACGTGCGCAGCGGCCTCTTCGGCCGCGTGAAGCGCCGCGTGCATGCGGTGGAAAAAATCAGCTTCGACCTGTACCCCGGCGAAACGCTGGCGCTGGTCGGCGAATCGGGCTGCGGCAAGTCGACCACCGGCCGCTCGCTGCTGCGCCTGGTCGAAAGCCAGAGCGGCGCCATCGAGTTCGGCGGCAAGAACATCCGCGAGCTGCCCACGCGCGAGCTGCAGGCGCTGCGCCGGAACATTCAGTTCATTTTTCAGGATCCGTTCGCCTCGCTCGATCCGCGCGTGACGGTGGGCTTCTCGATCATGGAACCGCTGCTCATCCACAACATCGCCAAAGGCGCCGAGGCGCAGCAGCGCGTTGACTGGCTGCTGCAGAAGGTCGGCCTGCCGCCCGAGGTGGCGCAGCGCTATCCGCACGAGTTCTCGGGCGGCCAGCGGCAGCGCATTGCCATTGCGCGTGCACTGGCGCTCAACCCGAAGGTTGTGGTGGCCGATGAATCGGTGTCGGCGCTCGACGTGTCCATTCAGGCGCAGATCGTCAACCTGATGCTCGACCTGCAACGCGAGCTGGGCGTGGCCTTCTTGTTCATCTCGCACGACATGGCAGTGGTCGAGCGCATCAGCCACCGCGTGGCCGTGATGTACCTGGGCCAGATCGTAGAGATCGGCCCACGCCGCGCGGTGTTCGAAGCCCCGCAGCACGCCTACACCCGCAAGCTGATGGCAGCTGTGCCGGTGGCCGACCCGTCGCGCCGCCACAAGCCGCGCGCGCTGCTCGAAGGCGAGATTCCCAGCCCCATCCGCGCGGTGGGCGACGAGCCCGACGTGCCGCCGCTGGTGCAGGTTGCGCCCGGCCACTTCGTTGCACGGCACGCCATCGGCGGCGCTTTCTGATCCTTTCCGATCGATCAACCTATTTTTTCAACCCGCAGGCCCTCCTGCTTTTTTCCACGAACCGACTGGAGTTCTTCCATGACGCAATCTTCTTCCTCCCTGCGATGGGCTTCCGCACTGCTGGGCCTGGCCGCGCTGGCCGCTTCGGGCACGGCACTGGCCGCGAAAGACGTGGTGCTCTCGATCGGCTACCAGCCGGAAACGCTGGACCCGTACAACACCAACACCACCATCACCACGGCAGTGACCAAGACCTTCTATGAAGGCCTGTTCCAGTTCGACAAGGACCTGAAGGTGCAGAACGTGCTCGCCGAGAGCTACGACGTGTCGAAGGACGGCCTGGTCTACACCATCAAGCTGCGCACCGGCGTGAAGTTCCACGACGGTACCGACTTCAACGCCGAGGCCGTGAAGTTCACGCTCGACCGCGTGCTGAACCAGGACAACAAGCTGCTGCGCTACAACCAGTTCAACCGCGTCGGCAAGGTCGAGGCGCTGAACCCGACGACCGTGCGCATCACGCTGAAGGAGCCCTTCGGCCCCTTCATCAACTCGCTGGCCCACGCCTCGGCCGCCATGATTTCGCCCACCGCGCTGAAGAAGTGGGGCAACAAGGACATCGCCTTCCACCCCGTGGGCACGGGCCCCTTCGAATTCGTCGAGTGGAAGCAGACCGAAGCCGTCAAGGCCAAGAAGTTCGACGGCTACTGGAAAAAGGGCTACCCGAAGATCGACACGGTCTCGTGGAAGCCGGTGCTCGAGAACAACACGCGCGCCGCGATGCTGCAGACCGGCGAAGCCGACTTCGCGTATCCCATTCCCTATGAGCAGGCCGACCTGCTGAAAAAGAGCGACAAGCTCGAAGTTGTGGCCACGCCGTCGATCATCACGCGCTTCCTGGCATTCAACATGCTGCAGAAGCCCTACGACAACGCCAAGGTGCGCGAAGCCATCGGCTACGCCATCAACAAGGAAGCGCTGGCCAAGGTCGCGTTCGGCGGCTATGCCTTCCCCGCGCAGGGCATCGTGCCGCAGGGCGTGAAGTACGCCGAGAAGATGGCTCCCATTCCCTACGACCTGAAGAAGGCCAAGGAGCTGATGAAGGAAGCCGGCTACCCCGACGGATTCGAGTCGGTGCTGTGGAGCGCCTACAACAACACGACCAGCCAGAAGACGATCCAGTTCGTGCAGCAGCAGCTCGCGCAGATCGGCATCAAGCTGCAGGTGCAGGCGCTCGAAGTGGGCCAGCGCACCGAGCAGGTGGATGCATGGCCCGATCCGAAGACGGCGAAGGTTCGCATGTACTACACGGGCTGGTCGTCGTCGACCGGTGAAGCCGACTGGGGCCTGCGCCCGCTGTTCGCCTCGGAAGCCTGGGCGCCCAAGCTGAACAACATGTCGTTCTACAAGAGCGAGGTGGTGGACAACGCGCTGGCCAAGGCGCTGGTGACGGTCGACGAAAAGGAACGTACCGCGCTCTACAAGACCGCACAGGACGAGATCCGCAAGGACCTGCCGCGCGTGCCGATGGTCACGGAGCAGAACCTGTCGGCGCATGCCAAGCGCCTCTCCGGCGTGTTCGTGATGCCCGACGGCAACATCAACATCGACGCAATCTCCGTAGCGAACTAAGCCTCGCCCCCTCACCCATCAGGGTGAGGGGTTGACCGCCTGCACCCTATGCTGAATTACTTTCTCAAACGACTGTTGGGCCTGATCCCCACGCTGCTCATCGTGGCGGTGCTGGTGTTCCTGTTCGTCCACATGCTGCCCGGCGACCCGGCGCGCCTTGCCGCCGGCCAGGAGGCCGACGAGCAGACCGTGGCCATGGTGCGCGCGGAGCTCGGGCTCGACAAGCCGCTGCCGCAGCAGTTCGTGAGCTTCTTCACCCACATGCTGCAGGGCGACTTCGGCACTTCCATTCGCACACGGCGGCCGGTGTCGGTGGAAATCGGCGAGCGCTTCTTCCCGACGGTGATGCTGACCATCACCAGCATGGTGTGGGCGGTGATCTTCGGCATGGGCATCGGCATCGTCTCGGCGGTGTACCGCAACAAATGGCCGGACCGGCTGGGCATGACGCTCGCCGTGTCGGGCATCTCTTTTCCCGCATTTGCACTCGGCATGCTGCTGATGCAGATCTTCTCGGTCCAGCTCGGCTGGCTGCCCACGGTGGGGGCCAGCAGCTGGAAACACTACATCCTGCCCTCGATCACGCTGGGCGCGGCCGTGGCGGCTGTGATGGCGCGCTTCACGCGGGCCTCGTTCGTCGAGGTGATCCAGGAAGACTTCGTGCGTACCGCGCGCGCCAAGGGCGTGCGCGAATCCAGCGTGGTGTTCAAGCACACGCTACGCAATGCGCTGATTCCGGTGGTCACCATGATGGGCCTGCAGTTCGGCTTCCTGCTGGGCGGCTCCATCCTCGTGGAGGCGGTGTTCAACTGGCCCGGCCTCGGCCGCCTGCTGGTCGATGCCGTGCAGATGCGCGACTACCCCGTCATCCAGACGCTGGTGCTGCTGTTCTCGCTCGAATTCATTCTGATCAACCTGGTGGTGGATGTGCTGTACGGCTACATCAACCCGACCATTCGCTACAAGTGAGCAAGCAGCCATGACGCAAGCTTCCGGCGTGCCTGCCGAAACCCTCATTCCAACGACACCTGTCGCGGCCGTCCAGATCGCGGGCAAGGTCCGCACGCCCTGGGGCGAATGCTGGCGCCGCTTCAAGAAGCAGCCGGTGGGCATCGTCGCCGCGCTCTTCGTGCTGCTGCTGGTGTTCGTCGCGGTGTTCGCGCCGTGGATCGTGCCCTTCGACGCGGAGAACTTCTTCGACTACGACATGCTGAACACGGGGCCTTCGGCCACGCACTGGTTCGGCGTCGATCCGCTGGGCCGCGACATCTTCAGCCGCATCCTGATGGGTGCGCGCATCTCGCTGATGGCGGGCTTTCTCTCGGTGCTGGTGGGCGGCTTCGTGGGCACGGCCTTCGGCCTGCTGGCGGGCTACTACGAAGGCTGGTGGGACCGCATCGTGATGCGCGTCTCGGACGTGCTGTTCGCCTTTCCCGGCATCCTGCTGGCGCTGGGCGTGGTGGCCATCCTGGGCAGCAGCATGACCAACGTGGTGGTGGCAGTGTCGGTGTTCAGCGTGCCGGCGTTCGCGCGCCTCGTGCGCGGCAACACGCTGGTCCTGAAGCAGCAGACCTACATCGAAGCGGAGCGCAGCATCGGCGCTTCAGACTGGACCATCATCGTGCGGCACATCCTGCCGGGCACCATTTCGTCGATCGTGGTGTATTTCTCGATGCGCGTGGGCACCTCGATCATCACGGCCGCCAGCCTGTCGTTCCTGGGCATGGGCGCGCAGCCGCCTACGCCCGAATGGGGCGCGATGCTCAGCGAAGCCCGCGCCGACATGGTGACCTCGCCGCACGTGGCGCTGTTCCCCAGCCTGGCCATCTTCTTCACCGTGCTCGCCTTCAACCTGCTGGGCGATGCACTGCGCGACGCGCTCGATCCGAAGATCGACCGCCAGTAATTTCCGTTCTTCTTCATGTCTTCCAGCAAGCAGCAAGCCCCTCTCCCCTTCATCGGCAACCTGCTCCAGGGCGAACGCAACGCCATCACCGACGTCGCGGGCGTCACCGTAGGCCACCAGACGCTCAGCGATGGCCCCGTGCAGACGGGCGTGACGGTGATCCGGCCTCACGCCGGCGACCCATTCCGCGACAAGGTGCCGGCCGCCGCAGTAGTGCTCAACGGCTTCGGCAAGAGCGTGGGCCTGGTGCAGGTGGCTGAGCTCGGCGTGCTCGAAACGCCGATTGCGCTGACCAACACGTTTTCGGTCGGCACCGTGGCCACGGCGCAGATTCGCCACTGCGTGGCCGACAACCCCGAGAGCGGACGCACGCTGCCCACGGTCAACCCGCTGGTGTTCGAGTGCAACGACGGCTTTCTGAACGACATCCAGCGCATGGCCGTGACCGAGGCCGACTACCTGCAGGCGCTGGCTGATGCCGGCGTCGACTTTGCGCAGGGCTCGGTCGGCGCGGGGCGCGGCATGTCGAGCTTCCAGCTCAAGGGCGGCATCGGTAGCGCATCACGGCGGGTGTCGGCGCGCGAAGGCGGCTGCCACACCGTAGGCGCGCTGGTGCTGGCGAACTACGGACGCCAGCCGCAACTGGTGCTGGCCGGACATTCGGTAGGCGACCGGCTGGCGAAGCTGCAGGCCGCGCGCAGCCTGCCGGCGGTGGACGAAGCCGAGAAGGGTTCGATCATCATCATCGTCGCCACCGACGCGCCGCTCGATGCGCGCCAGTTGCGCCGCCTGGCGCTGCGCGCAGGTGCCGGACTGGCCCGCACGGGCTCGGTCTTCGGGCATGGCAGCGGCGACATCGTGCTGGCCTTTTCCACCGCCTACACCGTGCCCGACCGCATCGAGCGGCCGATGCCAGCCGTGGCGATGCTGCACGACGGGCTGCTCGACGGGCTGTTCCAGGCCGCGGCAGACAGCACCGAGCAGGCGATCATCCATGCCCTGTGGCGCGCAACGCCTGTCACCGGGCGCGACGGCAACCACCGCGCCGCACTGGGCGACGTGCTGCCCGCCTCCGTCCTTCTTTCAACCCACGCCTGACTGCGAGCCGCTCCATGAAAGTCCTGATCTCCACAGACATCGAAGGCGTCGCCGGCGTCTATCACTCCGAGCAGGTGCGCCCGGGCAACCCCGAGTTCGAGCGCGCGCGCCTGCTGATGACGCAGGAAGCCAACGCAGCGATTGCCGGCGCCTTCGACGCAGGCGCCACCGAAGTGCTGGTGAACGACTCGCACGGCGGCTTTCGCAACATGCCGCCCGACGTGCTCGATGCGCGCGCCCGCGTCGTGCAGGGCAAGCCGCGCTACCTGAGCATGGTGGCGGGCGTGGAAGAAGGCGTGGACGCCGTCTGCATGGTCGGCTACCACTCGCGCGCGCAGGGGCGCGGCATCCTGGCGCACACGATCAACAGCTTTGCGTTTGCCGGCATCACGCTCGGCGGGCAGGAACTGGGCGAGGCCGGGCTCTATGGCGCGCTGGCCGGCGAATACGGTGCGCCCGTGGTGATGGGCAGCGGCGACGACGTGTTCATCGCCGAGAACCGCCCGCTCTTTCCGCACGCGACATTCGTCGAGACCAAGAAGGCGACGGGCTGCACCAGCGGCATTTCGCTGTCGCCCGAGCAGTCGCGCCGGGCGATTCGTGCGGGGGTGGAAGAAGCGCTGGCCGCGCGTTCGAACGCGAAACCGCTCGTTTTCAAGGGCCCGCAGACCGTGACGCTGCGCACCCAGTCAACCGCGCTGGCCGACCTGTTCTGCCAGTGGCCGGCCTTCGAGCGCGTCGACGGCGTCACGCTGCGCTTCACCGCCGATACGGTGGAAGCGGCGGTGCGCATGCTGAACTGCTGCTCAGCAATGTCTTCGATGCTGCGCTGAGGCGCCAGCCCCTCTTCAGGCCTGCATGGCGAAGCGGATGGCCGCGCGGCCAGGAACCCGCTCGCCCATCCGGGCCTTGTCCGGTTCCTAGAATTCCCGGGTCCGGCAACTCTTTTCCGGCCATCTCGCCTTATCCGGAATAAGCATCAAACCGTCCCGCAACCCGCATGGATGCTGGCGAATAAGCTTATCCGCATAAAGCGCGAACCAAAAAATAGTTTGTTTCCATAAGGCCGGCTTTCAGAATCTCGGCTTCTTGCTGGGGCGCTGGACGCACCGCACTTCAAGACACACGCACGCACGATGTACCAATACACAGAATTCGATCGCCAGTTCGTCCACCAGCGGGCTGCCCAATTCCGCGACCAGCTGGAACGCTGGCAAAAGGGCAAGCTCGCCGAAGACGAGTTCCGCCCCCTGCGGCTGCAAAACGGCTGGTACGTGCAGCGCTACGCGCCGATGCTGCGCGTGGCCGTGCCTTACGGCGAGCTCTCGAGCCGCCAGATCCGCGTGCTGGCCCGCATCGCCCGCGAATATGACGAACCCGAAGCCGAGGTCTACAAGAAGGCCATCGAGACGCAAGGCCTGCTCGGCAGCCACAAGCTCCCGACCCACTACGCCCATTTCTCGACGCGCCAGAACGTCCAGTACAACTGGATTCCACTCGCCAAGTCGGCCGACGTGATGGACCTGCTGGCTTCGGTCGACATGCACGGCATTCAGACCAGCGGCAATTGCATCCGCAACATCACGAGCGATGAGCGCGCCGGCATTGCCGTCGACGAAATCGCCGATCCGCGCCCGTTCGCGGAAATCATGCGCCAGTGGAGCACGCTGCACCCCGAGTTCGCGTTCTTGCCGCGCAAGTTCAAGATTGCCATTACCGGCGCCACTGAAGACCGGGCCGCCACCGGCTGGCACGACGTGGGCCTGCACGTGGTGAAGAACGAAGCCGGCGAAATCGGCTTTCGCGTGCAGGTGGGCGGCGGCATGGGCCGCACCCCCATCATCGGCACCGTGCTGCGCGAGTTCCTGCCGTGGCAGCAGATCATGAATTACCTCGAAGCGGTGATCCGGGTCTACAACCGCTATGGCCGCCGCGACAACATCTACAAGGCGCGAATCAAAATCTTGGTGAAGGCCGAAGGCCAGCGCTACATCGACGACGTCGACGCCGAGTACAAGCAGATCCTCGAGCATGACGGTGCGCCGCACACCATCACGCAGGAGGAGTACGACCGCGTGGCCGCCTCCTTCGTGCCGCCGACGCTCGCCACCCGCGTGCTGCAAAGCGCCGAGAAGACCGACGCCGAACTGCGCGCCCACGCCGCCGACGACGTGCAGTTCGCCCGCTGGCTCGCCCGCAACGTGGCGCCGCACAAGAACCCCGCGCTGCGCGCCGTCACGCTGTCGTTCAAGCGCCTGAAGCAGGCGCCCGGCGACGCATCGGCCGACCAGCTCGACACGCTCGCCCAACTGGCCGACCGCTTCTCCGCCGGCGAGGCCCGCGTGACGCACGACCAGAACGTGGTGCTGCCCTGGGTGCATGCCGAAGACCTGCACGCGCTGTGGCTCGCCGCTCGCGCCGCCGGCCTCGCCAGCGCCAACGTGCACCTGCTGACGGACATGATCGCCTGCCCCGGCGGCGACTTCTGCGCGCTGGCCAATGCGCGCTCCATTCCCATCGCCGAAGCCATCACCGAGCGTTATCAAGACCTCGACGAGCTCGACGACCTGGGCGAGATCGACCTGCACATCAGCGGCTGCATCAACTCGTGCGGCCACCACCACAGCGGCCACATCGGCATCCTGGGCGTCGACAAGGACGGCAAGGAGTGGTACCAGGTCACCCTCGGCGGCTCCGACGGCTCCGAGCTCAGCGGCGCGCCGCAGGCCGGCAAGGCTGTCGGTCCCTCGTTCTCGGCAGCCGAAGTGCCGGGCGTGATCGAGGCCGTGCTCACCACCTACCGCGACACCCGCGAAAGCGGCGAGAACTTCATCGACACGCTGCGCCGCGTGGGCCCGGACCCGTTCAAGGCCGCTGCCAACGGTGCACGCTTCAAGGTGGAGGAAGCAGCATGAACAAGAAACTCAACATCCTCTCGGCAGAAGAACACATCGACGACGGCGATCCGAAGGTTCTGCAACTGGCCAACGATGCCGACCCGCTCGCCATCGAGGTGTGCCTGGCCGACATCGAGCGCATCGACCTGAACTTTCCGAAGTTCACCGACGGCCGCGCCTACAGCCAGGCCTTCCTGCTGCGCCGCCGCCTGGGCTTCCAGGGCGACATCCGCGCCACGGGCGACGTGCTGATCGACCAGCTGGTGCAGATGGAACGCACCGGCTTCTCCAGCGCCGTGCTCAAGGAAGGCGTGGACGCCTCCGACGCGCAGCGCCAGTTCGACCGCTTCGCCGCCTTCTACCAGGGCGACGCGGTGCAGACCGCGCCGCACTTCGCGGCCGGCAACTGAGAGCGAATGGGAACCTTCGACATGAGCATCGCCACGGACATCGACTTCGCACGCATCAACACCGAACTCGGCCGCAACGCCGAGGGCCTGGTGGACTGGGCGATCGGCCTGGGCCAGCCCGCGATCATCACCACCAACTTCCGCCCTTTCGAGGCCGTGATCCTGCACATGGTCACGCGCGCAAAGCGCGATGTTCCCGTGGTCTGGATGGACAACGGCTACAACACCGAGGCCACCTACCGCTTTGCCGACGAGGTGACCAAGCAACTGGGCCTGGACCTGCACATCTACCTGCCGCGCCGCTCGCGTGCGCATCGCGAAGCGGTCGAGGGCCCGACCCCGGCGCTCGACGATCCGCGCCATGCCGCCTTCACGGAAGAAGTGAAGCTGGAGCCCTTTGCCCGCGCGCTGCGCGAGACGGCACCGAAGGTCTGGTTCACCGCACTTCGGGCCACCGACACGGCCGTGCGCGCGCAGATGGACCCGGTCAGCGTCAATCCGGACGGCCTGATCAAGGTCGCGCCGCTGCTGCACTGGTCGTCCAAGGATCTTCACGAGTACTGTGTGAAACACGGCCTGCCGAACAACTTCGACTACGTGGACCCGACCAAGGGCGAAGACAACCGCGAGTGCGGATTGCATCTCGCGCACTGAGAGCCAACGGCTCACCGATCCTCTGCATCCAGCACCCCATCCGATGAACGCCCGTACCGAAACCGAACTGCTGCTGTCACCAGCGCACCTCTCCAACACGCACCTCGATGCGCTGGAAGAAGAAACCATCTTCATCCTGCGCGAGGTCGCAGCCGCCTTCGAGCGCCCCACCCTGCTGTTCTCGGGCGGGAAAGATTCGCTGGTGCTGCTGAAGTGCGCGGAAAAGGCCTTCGGCGTGGGCCGCATTCCCTACCCGCTGCTGATGATCGACACCGGCCACAACTTCCCTGAAGTGACGGCCTATCGTGACCAGCGCGCGAAGGAACTGGGCGCCGAGCTGATCGTGCGCAGCGTCGAAGATTCGATGAAGCGCGGCACCGTGCGCCTGGCCCATCCGGGCGAGTCGCGCAACGCGCACCAGTCGGTGACGCTGCTCGAAGCGATCGAAGAATTCCGCTTCGACGCGCTGATCGGCGGCGCCCGCCGCGACGAGGAAAAGGCCCGCGCCAAGGAACGCATCTTTTCGCACCGCGACAGCTTCGGCCAATGGCAGCCCAAGGACCAGCGCCCCGAGCTGTGGACGCTGTTCAACACCCGCCTGGCTCCGGGCGAGCACTTCCGCGTGTTCCCGATCTCGAACTGGACCGAACTCGACGTGTGGCAATACATCGAGCGCGAGCATGTCGGCCTGCCGTCCATCTACTACACGCACAAGCGCGAAGTGGTGGAGCGCCGCGGCCTGCTGGTACCGGTGACCGAGCTCACCCCGCCGCGCGACGGCGAAACGGTACAGGTGCGCGACGTGCGCTTTCGCACCGTGGGCGACATCACGACCACCTGCCCGGTCGAGAGCCTCGCGGCCGACGCGGGCGACGTGGTGCTGGAGACGCTGTCGGTCGACGTCAGCGAGCGCGGCGCCACGCGCATGGACGACATGACGTCCGAAGCATCCATGGAAAAACGCAAGAAAGACGGTTACTTCTGATGAGCGCGACGACGACTGCTACCCCTGTGAACACCGACGTCCACGGCGACACCGGCACCGCGCTGCGCTTCATCACCTGCGGCTCGGTCGACGACGGCAAGAGCACGCTCATCGGCCGCCTGCTGGTCGACAGCAAGACCGTGCTGCAAGACCAGCTCGCCGGCGTGCAGCGCGGCGGCGAAACCGACCTCGCCCTGCTGACCGACGGCCTCTCGGCCGAGCGCGAGCAAGGCATCACGATCGACGTGGCCTACCGCTACTTCTCGACCGCCAAGCGCAAGTTCATCATCGGCGACGCACCGGGCCACGAGCAGTACACGCGCAACATGGTCACGGCCGCCTCGGCCGCCGACGCTGCCGTGGTGCTGGTCGACGCAACCAAGCTGGCCTGGGCCGCCGAGGTCGAAGACGGCACCGTGGTCAAGCGCGAGCTGCTCCCGCAGACGCGCCGCCACACGCTGCTGTGCCATCTGCTGCGCGTGCAGTCGATCGTGTTCGCGGTGAACAAGCTCGACGCCATCGACGACGCCGGCCTCGCCTTCGAACGCATCTCGACCGCGCTGAACGCGTTTGCAGAAGCGGCCGGCGTGCAGGTGGCGGGCATCGTGCCGATCTCGGCGCTCAAGGGCTGGAATGTGGCCACGCGCCATGCCGACTGGGTCGGCTACGAAGGCCCGAGCCTGCTCGAGCTGCTCGAAGAGCTGCCCGTCACGGCGCAGGACGAGGACGTGCCCTTCGCCTTTCCGGTGCAGTGGGTCGAGAAGTTCTCTTCTTCCGCCGACACCTCGCAGGGCCGCCGCGTGTTCTGGGGCCGCGTCGCCTCGGGCCACGTGGAACCCGGCCAACGCGTGACCGTGCTGCCGAGCAACCAGACCGCCACGGTCGCGCAGGTGCTGAGCCATACGCGCCAGCCGAAGGCGGTGCATGCGGGCCACAGCGCCGGCATCGTGCTCGACCGCGAGGTCGATGTGTCGCGCGGCGACTGGCTGCTGGCGCCCGGCGCCTTCGAGCCGGTGCGCGAGATCACCGCCACCGTGGCCTGGCTCGACGACGAGCCGCTGGTCGCGGGCCGCGTGTACTGGGCGCTGCAGGGTCACCGCTGGGTCAAGGCCAAGGTGGCGCGCATCGTCGATCGCGTGAACATCACGACGCTCGAATCGGAGCCGGCAACGCAGCTGGAAGCCAATGCCATCGGCGACGTGGTCCTGGCATTGCAGCAGCCGCTGGCCGTGCTTCCCTTCGCGCAATCGCGTGCATTGGGCTCCCTGGTGCTGGTCGATACGGCCTCCCACAAGACCGCCGCTGCCGTGCTTGTGCAGCCCGCCGCCGCAAAGGCCTAAAATCTCGGGTTTCCCCCGATCTCACACTGACGTTAAAAGACAAATGACTCACGTCGTCTCCGAAGCCTGCATCCGTTGCAAATACACCGACTGCGTGGACGTTTGCCCCGTCGACTGCTTCCGCGAAGGTCCCAACATGTTGGTGATCGACCCGGACGAATGCATCGACTGCGCAGTCTGCATCCCCGAATGCCCGGTCAACGCGATCTACGCCGAGGAAGACCTGCCGGCCAACCAGATCGCCTTCATCAAGATCAACGCCGAGCTGGCCCTGGCTGACGGCTGGAAGAGCATCACCAAGCGCAAGCCCGCCCTGCCTGACGCCGAAGAGTGGAAAGACAAGACGGACAAGATCGGGGAGCTGGTGCGCTGAGCACCTTGGCTACCCCCATCGAAACCGACGCCCTGATCGTCGGTGCCGGCCCCGTGGGGCTGTTCCAGGCCTTCCAGCTGGGCCTGCTCGAAATCTCCTGTCATATCGTCGATGCACTGCCCGCCGCGGGCGGCCAGTGCGTGGCGCTGTATGGCGACAAGCCGATCTACGACATTCCCGGCACGCCGATGACCAGCGGGCGCGGTCTGGCGCAGTCGCTGTTGCAGCAGGTGGCGCCGTTCAAGCCGCAGTTTCATTTCGGCGAGCAGGTTGCTACGCTGGCCCGCCAGGCTGACGACCGGTTGCTGCTGACGACTTCGGTCGGCACCGCCTTCCTGGCGAAGACGGTGTTCATCGCAGCCGGCGTCGGGGCCTTCGTACCCAAGCGCATCACCATCGAAGGCATCGCGCAGTTCGAAGGCAGCTCGCTCTTTTATCACCCCGATTCGCTGGACCGCTTTGCCGGGCAGACGGTGGTGGTCAATGGCGGCGACGACATCGCGCTCGAAACGGCCATCGCGCTCACGGCGATCGCGAAGCAGGTCACGCTGGTGCACCGGCGCGACGGCTTCCAGGCTGACGAGGGCAACGTCTCAACAATGCGCGCCATCGCAGACTCGGGCGATCTGACCTTTAAGGTCGGCCAGCCCACCGCTTTCGATGGCAAGCGACTGCAGATCACCACGCCTGACGCAACGACTGTCGATCTGCCGCTCGACGCGCTGATCGCCTGTCTCGGCATCTCGCCGCGCCTCGGCCCCATCGCCGACTGGGGCTTGGAGTTGGAGCGCAAACAGGTGCCTGTCGACACCGAGAAATACGAAACCCGCGAGCGCGGTGTGTTCGCGGTGGGCGACATCAACACCTACCCGGGCAAGAAGAAGCTCATCGTCTGCGGCTTCCACGAGGCCACGCTGGCCGCCTGGGGCGCCACGGCCATCGTGTTCCCAGGCAAGGCCGTGCCGCTGCAGTACACGACCACCAGCACGCGTCTGCACGAGCTGCTGGGCGTTTCCGGCTCCCGTTAACGCGCGCCAGGCAGCAGCGCCCGGTATTCGCCGATGAAACTGCCGATGGCGGCGACGTAGCGGTCGATATCCGCATCCGCCAATGGCAGCGACAGCACGACGAAGCCGCGCGGCGAGGTGTAGATGCCCTCGCTCAGCAGGTGGAAAAAAAGCAGCTGGCGCAGGTGCCCATCGACTGGTGCCAGATCGTCGACGCTGCGCACCTCGCCGCCCACGAAATGCGCGTTCATCAGCGAGCCCAGCCCGGTGAACTGCATCGAAACGCCCTCTTTCACGCACAGCGCATTGAGCCTCGCCCTCATTGCATCGCCCCGCTCTGCCAGCGCGCCGGCCGCCTCGGGCGTGAACAGCTTTGTGAGGCCTGCGTAACCGGCGGCCATCGTCAGCACGTTGTTGTTGAAGGTACCCGAGTGGGCCAGCGACCCGGTGCGCGGGTCGAACAGCGCCATCACGTCGGCACGCCCTCCGAAAGCGCCGAAAGACATACCACCGCCGATGTACTTGCCCAGCGTGGTGAGGTCCGAGCGAATGCCCAGCTTGTTCGCCAGCCCGTGCGGCGCCAGGCGGGAGGTCATCACCTCGTCGAAAACCAGCAACGCACCGACGCGCGTGGCCGATTCGCGCAGCGCCTCCAGGAAGTCGAGGCTCCCCGGAATGCAGCCGCTCGCCCCCTGCATCGGCTCGACCAGAACGGCGGCGATCTCGGCGCCGTGCCTTTCGATCTGCTCGCGCGCCGTCTGCGCATCGTTGTAGGGCAGCACCAGGAAATCGAACGGCACAGTCGTCGGCAGCGGCTTTGCGCCGAAACCCAGCACGCCGCCGTGGTAGCCGCCCGCAAACACCACGATCTTGCGACGCCCCGTGAAGTGCAGCGCGGCAGTCAGCGCCATCAGGTTCGCCTCGGT
Source organism: Variovorax sp. YR634 (assembly GCF_900106655.1). Lineage (NCBI taxonomy): Bacteria > Pseudomonadati > Pseudomonadota > Betaproteobacteria > Burkholderiales > Comamonadaceae > Variovorax > Variovorax sp. YR634. The sequence continues at coordinate 131,254 of NZ_FNOL01000005.1, read as the reverse complement.
GCCCGAGTTGGTGAAGCGCAACTGCTCGATCTGCGGAAAACGCTCGCAGATAAGCCTTGCCAGCCGGCCTTCGAGCAGGTTGTGGCCCGTGAGGTTGATGCCGCTTTGCATCGCCTCGATGACGGCTTCACGGATCTCGGGTGCGGAGTGGCCGTAGACGCCGGCCGTGTACTCGGCGATGAAGTCGGCATAGCGGTGGCCGTCGGCATCCCACAGCGCAGCCCCCTCTCCCTTGGCAATGGTCAGCGGAAACGGCGCGTAGAACAGCACCGAACGGCTGTTGGCGCCGGGCATGTAGCGCGCCTGCTCCTCGAACTGATGGCGGCTGGCGGGGTTGCTCTCGGTGAAGCGCTGGTATGCGCCGGCAAGAGCCTGGTCGATGGCGGCATGGGTCATGGCGGATGTCCTTCGGGTGGTGATGCGATCGTCGCTTGCGGCGCAGTTTATTGGTCAGTGCTCAATTAATATTGTTTATACAGTCAACCGGGCTGCCGCACAATGGCCGCAACCATGACGAAGAAATCGCCTCCCAAGCCTCGTACGGCCGGCCGCCCCGCCGGCGGTGGCGGTCTGACGAAACAACGCATCGCCGAAGTCGCACTGGCGCAGATCGACGAATTCGGCCTGGGCGCCTTCAGCATGCGCGAGGTCGCGGCGCGGCTCGATGTCTATCCGGCCACGGTGCACTGGCACGTGAGCACCCGCGAGGCACTGCTGGCCGAAGTGGCCGCCGCCGTCATGGCCGAAGTCACGCCGCCGCCCGGCAAGCTCGAATGGCAGGCATGGATCGCCGAACTGTTCCGCCGCTGCCGCACCGCGGTGCGGCGCCACCCGAACGTGGCGCAGCTGCTGGGCGCGCAGCTGGTGTCGAACGGCAGCCTGCCGATCGAGCTGGTCGAAGGCGTGCTGGCGGCGCTGACCGAGGCCGGCTTCGAGGGCGAGCCGCTGCTGGAGGCCTACAACTGCGTGATCGCGGCGATGCTGGGCTTCCTGACGATGGAGTTCTCGCCCCTACCCGTGGACAACACCCAGGCCTGGGCCGAGGAGCTGCGCGAGCGCGTGCACACGATTCGCCCACTTGACCACCCGGTGCTTACGCGCAACCTGGCGCAGTTGGCCAACAAGGCCTTCATCCTGCGCTGGGACAACGGCACGACGGTGCCGCTCGACAGCAGCTTCGAGCGGCACATCCAGATCACCATCGACGGGCTGGAGGCGTTCGCGCGCAAGGTCAGGGCTGCGTAGGCCCAAACAGCTCGTACAGCACCATGCGCGCCTGCCTGCCGCGCAGCTCGGTCGTTTCCTCGATGCGGCGGGTGGCGAGCCGCCCACCCAGTCCCTCGAATGTCGTCTGCGAGATCAGCGTACGCGTGCCCAGTTCCTTGTTGGCGCCCTCGATGCGGCTTGCCGCATTGATCGCGTCGCCGATGGCGGTGTAAGACAGCCGGTTGCTCGACCCGAGCACGCCCGCGATCACGTGGCCGGTGTGGATGCCTACGCGCGTGCGGAACTCGTGCAGGCCTTCGCCCCGCCACTTGCCGTTGAGCACGTCCATTTCGGCATGCAGTTCGAGCGCCGCGACGCAGGCCCGGTATTCCGCATCTTCCAGGTCGGACGGCGCGCCCCACAGCACCATGATGCCGTCGCCCATGAACTTGTCGACCACGCCGCCATGCCGCGCAAAGATACCGGCCGCCAGGTTGAAGTACTCGGTCAGCTGCCTCACGAGCACGTCGGCTTCCATCGATTCGGAGATGGTGGTGAAGCCCTCCACGTCGGTGAACATCGCGGTGATGCGGCGCGGCGAGCCGCTGGGTGCGAGCGCGTGGCCCTCGGCGACGAGCTGGCGGATGATGTCCACCGGCACGAACTTGCGAAAGGCCTGCAGGCTGCGCGCCGATTCGTCCAGCGCCTGGTTCAGATGCTGGATCTCCAGAACCCGGCTCGACTCGAGCGGCAGGTTGTCGAGTTCCAGTCGCCCGATGCGGCGCGCGACCAGCGCGAGGTTTTCGATCGGCTGGGTCACGAGCTTCGACAGCCGCAGTGAGATGAACAGCGCGATGCCGAGAAAACTCAGCGTCAGCAGCAGCGCCCAGAGCACCGAGCGATGCAGGCCGCCGAGCAGCAGATCTTCGGGCTCCCAGCTGACGAGTTGCCACCGGGTGTGCGGAATGTGCGAGGTCTGCACGAGGTATTTGCGCCCTTCATGCTCGATGGAAAAAGCCATGTCGTCGGCGCCACCCGCCTTGCCCGCGGCAAGCATGTGCGCATGCAAGGCGCCTAGCACACCGGTGTCTGGCGACTCTAGTTCGCGCACCGGGTCGGGGTGGTCGCTGCGCGCAATCACGTGATGGTCGGCGCTCAGCAAGGCGCTCTCGCCGGTCCCCAGCGCGCCGAAGATGCGCACGAGCTTCGACAGATGCCCCAGCGACACGTTGCCGTCGATCACGAGCTGGCGTGTGTGCCCCTCGTCGTCGACACGTGCGCTGGGCAATGAATGGCCGATTGCAAGCTCCTGTGAGTCGCTCATCAGGAAAGGCTGGGTCCACACGGGTCCATGCGCCTTCATGGCCTCCCGGTACCAGGTGCGCTTCTCGGGGTCGAAGTCGCTGCGATAGGCCGTGATGGCCGTCGTAGCAAAGCGCTGCTTCGCGTCGCCGCCCTCGGCGTCGGGCGAGCGCTTGTACTGCCAGGTTTCGGTGCTGAAGTCGGGGCCGCGCAACACCTGCCGGATGGCCGGGGTCGGGTAGCGCACAGCCATCAAGACGTGGCCGTCGTCGGTGGCCACGTTGATGCTGTCGAGCTCGGGGGTCTGCTCGAGCATGGTCCAGAGCATCTCGGCGGTCTGTTCGCCATCCTCGCCGGTGGCGTGCACGCTGGGAGAGTCGGCAATCGATCGGATAACTCCCTCGGTCTTGGCGAGGAAGGCGAGCACGTTGTCCTCGACCCGGTCATGGTTGATCTTGTGCGAGGCCGTGCCCACCCTGGACACCAGCTTCTCAGCGGCCCAGTAGCCGAATGCCACCAGCAGCAGCGACTGCAACAGCGCGACGGCGCAGATGATGGTGCCTACGTCGACCCTGAAGCGCCGTAGGCCGGTGCCAGCGAAATCCCTATCTGCCATGCAAGTCCTTCTTCATTTCTTGTTCCTGCTCGCTTATCGGCGCGCGCTCCCGTTTCTTTGATTGGCAGTTCTTCTTTGGACGCCGATTCTCTCGTGGCCTGTGCACGCTCTGCGGGTTTTCCCTGCCTCGCAAAGGCACGCATGCTGTTGCGGCTTCCCCGCAGGGGATAAACTCCGCCCCGCGCCGTGGGTTCCTCGCGGCGTACTTGCTAGGGGTGTTGGGCGGCTTGCCGTCCGGCTGAGAAAGTCCCTTTGAACCTGATTGAGGTAATCCTCGCGCAGGGAAGCTGGTCCGGTGGCCTCTCACGTTCTCTCGCGTGATGGCCGCGCCACTGGGGCCCCGCCCACCTGCCAAACCTTTTGCACTGGAGCAAATGGATGGCAAACGACAACAACAACGACGCGACCGTCTCGAACGAGGCGCTGACGCCGCTGCCCGCGTCCCAGCGCGTGTTCGGCTGGCACGACCATGCTTCGCTCTGGTTCAGCCTCGGCGTGGGCCTGCTGGTGATGCAGATCGGCGCCTACCTGGTGCCGGCCGTGGGCACGCGCGATGCGGTCATTGCCATCGTGCTCGGCTCCTGCGTCGGCGCCGGCCTGCTGGCCTGGACCGCGCGACTTGGCTGCGAGAGCGGCCTGGCGAGCGCCGGCCTGATGCACGCCACCTACGGCAGTGCCTTCGCGCGGCTGCCGGTGCTGCTCAACATCGTGCAGCTGGTGGGCTGGACCACCTTCGAGCTGGTCATCATGCGGGAAGGCACGCAGGCCATCGGCCAGTCGGTGGTCGGCCCCTCGCTGGGCACTGCCTGGGGCGGTGTGCTGACCACGCTGCTGTGGGGCGCGGTGCTGCTGGCGCTGCTCGCGGGCTCGATGGTCAAGCTGGTGAGGCGCTTCGTGAGCCGCTTCGGCTTGCCGCTGGTGGTGCTGTCGCTGCTCTGGCTCACATGGCAATTCGCGACACGGCTGCAGGCCAAGGGCCTGGACGCCTTCTGGGCACGTCCGGGCGACGGCACGATGGGCATGTTCAGCGCGCTCGACCTCGTGATTGCGATGCCGGTGTCGTGGCTGCCGCTGGTGGCCGACTACGCGCGGCACGGCAAACGTAGTGCGCTCGGCAAAGGCGGCCTGGGCAGCGCGTTCAGCGGCACCTGGATCGGCTATGCGCTGGCGAACATCTGGTGCTACGCCTTGGGCGTGATGGTGGTGAGCGTGGCCGAGCCCGGCGTGAGCCTCGTCACCGCGCTGCTGCTGGCGCAAGGTGGACTGGTGGCGCTGGGCCTGATCCTGATCGACGAACTCGACAACGCGTACGGCGATGTCTATTCAGGCTCGGTCTCCACGCACAGCCTGCTGCCGCGATGGAGCGTGAAACGCTGGGGCCTGCTGCTGGCCGCGCTGTGCATCGCACTGGCGCTGGTGCTGCCGATGCACACGCTGGAGCCCTTCCTGCTGCTTCTGAGCTCGGTGTTCGTGCCGCTGTACGGCGTGATCATCGGGCGGCTGGGCAGCGGCCAGTCGGTATCACTGGCCGGTACGCGCCAGATCGACTTCGGCGCGGCGCTGATCTGGATCGCGGGCATCGCGGCGTACCACGCGCTGGCCAAGTGGGCGCCGCAGTTCGGCTCTGCCCTGCCGACGCTGGCGGCGACCTTCGTGCTGGCCTGGCTCAGCCGGCCGAAGCTGACAACGGCAGGCGGTGCGTCGGCACTGGCGCAAAGCCGTGGTTGAGGGGGCCATGACCCGCGCCGATCTTCACATCCGCACCGGCAGCCATCGCGCCGAGGATGTAGGTGCGTGCCCGTTCGACCGCCTCGGGCAGCGCCGCACCCAACGCAAGGTGCGCGGCAATGGCGGACGACAGCGTGCATCCCGTGCCGTGCAGGTTGCGGCTGGCAATGCGCCTGGAAGCCAGGCGCCTGCGCTCACCGCCGGATTGCAGCAGCACGTCGACCACCTCATCGCCCGGCAGATGGCCGCCCTTGAGCAGCACTGCCTTCGCGCCGAGCGCGAGCAACTCGTTTGCCGCGTCATCGAGCGCATCGACGCCATCGATGGCATGGCCGATCAGCAAGGCCGCCTCGTCGAGATTGGGCGTGACGACCACGGCGCGCGGGAACAGTTCGCGCACCAGCACCTGCACCGTCTCGGCGGCGATCAGGCGGTCGCCGCTGGTGGCGACCATCACGGGGTCGAGCACCACGTTCTTCAACTGGTAGCGGTCGATGGCCCAGGCCACCACCTCGACCACCTCGGGCGCATGCAGCATGCCGAGCTTGACGGCATCGACGCCGATGTCTTCCACCACGGCCTGGATCTGCGCCTTGAGGAAATCGGGCGGCACACCGTGGATGCCCGATACGCCGAGCGTGTTCTGCGCAGTGAGCGCGGTGATGGCCGTCATGCCGTAGCAGCCGAGGGCCGCGAAAGTCTTGAGATCGGCCTGGATGCCGGCGCCGCCGCCGCTGTCGGAGCCGGCGATGGAAAGCACGCGTGCGTAGCGCTGGGTGGGTCCTTGGGTCATGCCGAAAATTATCGGCGGTATCGGCAATGCGAAGGAGCACGGCTGTGAGCCTTCCTTTTCAATCGGCCGCCATCCTCGGCGCAGGCCTCATGGGCCGCCTGCTGGCAGTGACGCTCGCGCAGGCTGGCTGCAAGGTCGATCTGTTCGAAGCCGGCAGTCCCGATGCCGAAGGCGCTGCCGCGCGCGTGGCAGCGGCAATGCTTGCGCCGCTTGCCGAATCGGCCGTGGCGCCGGTGTCGGTCGTGCACATGGGGCAGCACGCGCTCTCGCGCTGGCCCGAGCTGCTGGCCTCGCTGGCGCAGCCCGTTTTCTTCCAGCGCGAAGGCACACTGGTGCTCTGGCACCGGCAGGACAGCGCCGAAGCCGCGCGGCTTGCACGCGTGCTCGCCCGCACCGGCGCGCAGGTGCCCGAACTCGCGCCAATGCAGACGCTCGACGGCCCGGCCATCACAGCGCTGGAGCCTTCGCTGGGCCAGCGCTTCGCGCAGGGCCTGTTCCTGCCGGGCGAAGGCCAGCTCGACAACCGTGCGCTGCTGGCCTCACTGCTCGCGACGCTGCAGGCCAGCCCTCGTGTCACGCTGCACTGGCAATCACCACGCGCACCGTCTGATTTTTCACCCGGCACGACAGGCCAGCCCGACTGGGTGCTCGACTGCCGTGGCCTCGGCGCCAAGCCCCAGTGGAGCGCACTGCGCGGCGTGCGCGGCGAAGTAATCCGCGTGCATGCGCCCGAAGTGAGCCTGCAGCGCCCCACCCGCCTCGTGCATCCGCGCTACCCGCTCTACATCGCGCCCAAGCCCGGCAACCTGTTCGTGATCGGCGCGACCGAGATCGAGTCCGAAGACATGTCGCCCGCCAGCGTGCGCTCAACGCTCGAACTGCTGAGCGCCGCCTATGCCGTGCACAGCGGCTTCGCCGAAGCGCGCATCGTCGAGATCGCCACGCAGTGCCGCCCCACGCTGCCCGACAACCTGCCCGCCATCCGCCAGCCGCAGCCGCGCGTGCTGCAGATCAACGGCCTGTACCGCCACGGTTTCATGATCGCGCCCGCGCTGCTCGACGCCGCGATGGAGCTGCTCGCGCACGGCCACTCGGCCCTCGCAAGGAGCTTCGGCATGGAGACCTTCGACACATGAACATCCTGATCAACGACAAGCCTTTCGTGCTGCCCGACCACGCCACGCTCACCGATGCGCTGGCCGCACTGAACGCCCCGCCGCCTTTCGCGGTGGCCGTGAACCGCGAGTTCGTGCCGCGTTCGGCGTATGCCGCGCGCGCACTGCAGTCCGACGACCGCATCGAAGTGATCCGCCCCGTGACGGGCGGCTGAATGATGGAGACAAAGAACATGACGACCACGAACGACCCACTGGTGCTCTACGGCGAAACCTTCCAGAGCCGCCTGCTGCTCGGCACTGCGCGCTACCCCTCGCCCGATTTGCTCGAAGCCGCCGTGAAACGCGCAAGGCCAGCGATGCTGACCGCATCGCTGCGCCGCCAGACTGCCAGCCAGGGCTCGGGCAACAGCGACCTCGGCAACGGCTTCTGGGAGTTGCTGCTCAAGCTCGACGTGCCGGTGCTGCCCAACACCGCCGGCTGCCACAGCGTGCAGGAAGTGATCGCCACCGCGCAGATGGCGCGCGAGCTGTTCGACACGCCTTGGATCAAGCTCGAGCTGATCGGCGACGACTACACGCTGCAGCCCGACACGCTGAACCTCGTCGATGCGGCCTCGCAGCTGATCCGCGACGGCTTCAAGGTGCTGCCCTATTGCACCGAAGACCTGGTGCTGTGCCAACGGCTGGTCGATGTCGGCTGCCAGGCGGTGATGCCCTGGGCCGCACCCATCGGCACCGGCCGCGGGCCGGTCAACCCCTATGCGCTGCAGGTGCTGCGCGATCGGCTGAAGGTGCCGATGCTGGTCGACGCGGGCCTGGGGCTGCCGTCGCATGCCTGCCAGGTGATGGAATGGGGCTACGACGGCGTGCTGCTCAACACAGCCGTTGCGCTGGCGCAAGACCCGGTCGCGATGGCGGGCGCTTTCGCCGACGCGGTGCAGGCTGGCCGCAACGCATATCGCGCCGGCGCCATGGCAGCGCAAGACGCCGCCCAGCCAAGCACGCCCGTACTCGGCACGCCCTTCTGGCATCACGCACCATGAGCACCGCGAGCGACGCCCGCGCCATCGCGCACGCCATCGTCGCGGCCCACGGGCTGCGCTTTGGTGCCATCACATCCGCGCCCATCAGTGCACCGAACTTCTCTTCGGACGATCCGGTCTACCGCGGCGCCAAGCAGGCCTGCACGGCCCTCGGCTTCATCGAGATCGATGCCGAATGCCTGGCCCATGCCTGGCGCGCGCAGACACAACGCCTGAGCAGCTTCGACGCCACGCTGTGGCCCGACGCGCCCGAAGACTTCGGCATGCGGCCGTTTCCACCCACTGCGCGCGACGACGCATTTCCGCCCTGCCCCGAACGGCTCGGCCTGTACGCCGTGCTGCCCGACGCGCAATGGGTCGGCCGCATGGCGCGTGCAGGAGTACCGACGGTGCAGCTGCGCTTCAAGTCCGACGATGTCGCAGCCATCGAGCGCGAAGTGCAGGCGGCCGTTGAAGCGGTGCAAGGCACCGGTGCGCTGCTCTTCATCAACGACCACTGGCAGGTCGCCATCGCGGCCGGCGCCTACGGCATTCACCTCGGCCAGGAAGACCTGGACGCGCTCTCGCCCGACGAACTGGCGCAACTGCGCGCTTCCGGCCTGCGGCTGGGCGTCAGCACGCACGGCTATGCCGAGATGGTGCGCGCCGACAAGGTGAGTCCGAGCTACATCGCGATGGGCGCGGTGTACCCGACCACGCTCAAGAAGATGGCCACCGCGCCGCAGGGCGCGGCCCGGCTCGGCGCCTATGCACGCCTGCTGCGCGGCTATCCGCAGGTCGGCATCGGCGGCATCGATGCCGTGCGGCTGCCCGAGGTGCTGGTCACCGGCGTCGGCTCCGTCGCCGTGGTGCGCGCGCTGGTCGCGGCCGAAGACCCCGAGGCCACGGCCGCGCAATGGATGGCAGCCATGAGCACCGCCACGGTCAGCAACTGAACAGAATGAAGCAACACACCCTCTCGCCTCTCTCGTGCGCCATCGCCGCCGCCCTTCTTGCCACGGCCTGGAGCGCCAACGCGCAACAGGCCGCGCTGCCTGAAGTCACCGTCAACGACGCGGCCGCGGCGCCTCAAGCCGACGTGAGCGGCTTCGGCGACGTGCCGCTGCGCGAGCTGCCGATCTCGGCCACGGTGATCGACAGCAAGCAGCTGCGCGACAGCGGCGCACGCCGGCTCGCCGACCTCACGCAGTTCGACGCCTCGGTCACAGACGCCTACAACTCCGCGGGCTACTGGGACTACCTCACGGTGCGCGGCTTCGTGCTGGACAACCGCTTCAACTACCGGCGCGAAGGCCTGCCGATCAGCGCCGAGACATCGATTCCGCTCGACAACAAGGAGCGCGTCGAAATCTTGCGCGGCACCAGCGGCATCCAGGCCGGCACCAGCGCGCCGGGCGGGCTGGTCAACTACGTCGTGAAGCGGCCCACCGAGCAGGACCTGCGCACGGTGCGCATCGAGACCACGAGCCGTGGCAGCGTGCTCGGCGCGCTCGACCTCGGCGGGCGCTTCGGTGAAGACCGCCAGTTCGGCTACCGACTTAACGTGGCGAGCGAAAACCTCAAGCCGCTGACGCACAACCTCGACGGCAACCGCAACCTGTTCTCGCTCGCGGCCGACTGGCGCATCACGCGCGACTCGGTGCTGGAGTTCGAGATCGAGCAAAGCCGCAAGACGCAGCCGAGCCAGAATGGCTACAGCCTGCTGGGCAACGTGCTGCCGGCGCCGGTCGACCCGCGCATCAACCTCAACAACCAGCCGTGGTCGCAGCCCTCGGTGTTCAAGGCGCTGACGGGCACGGTGCGCTTCAGCCAGGCTCTGAATGCCGACTGGCGCTGGAGCGCGCAGATCGGCCAGCAGCGGCTGAAGAGCGACGACCGGCTGGCCTACGCCTTCGGCTGCAGCGCCGAAGGCAACTACGACCGGTATTGCTCGGACGGCACCTTCGACGTCTACGACTTCCGCAGCGATAACGAGCGCCGCACGCAGACGGCGGGCAGCCTCAACCTCAAGGGCAACGTGATGACGGGCAGCGTGCGGCACGAGCTCGGCTTCGGGCTGCTGCAAAGCCGTGTGCGCAACCGCTTCGACAACCAGGCCTACAACTACGCGGGCACCGGCAACATCTGGGGCACAGCCGTGGTGCCGGCGAGCCCGGACGCCACCACGCCGCAGACCAACCGAGACGAGCGCTCGGCCGAACTGTCGGTGCAGGACGCGATCCGCTGGAACGATCGCTTCACCACCTGGCTCGGCGTGCGCCACACGCGGCTCGACCGCAGCAGCATCGGCAACGACGGCTCGAGCCCAACCGGGTACAAGCAGGACGTGACCACGCCGTGGATCGCGGCGAGCTACACCATCCAGCCGGGGCTGCTGGCCTATGCAAGCTGGGGCAAGGGTGTCGAGTCGCAGGTCGTGCCAAACAGGGTCTCGCAGTACAGCAACGCGGGGCAGGCACTGCCCGCTCTGACCTCACGCCAATGGGAACTGGGCCTGAAGGGCGGCAGCGAGGCATTCAACTGGCAAGTGGCATGGTTCGACATCTCGCGGCCGATGACCAACATCGACCTGTGCGGCGCTTATTGCGAAGTGCACAACGACGGGCGCGCGGTGCATCGCGGCCTGGAGGCCGGTGCGCAATGGAGCCAGGGGCCGTGGCGCATCGGCGGCAGCGTCGCGGTGATCGATGCCAAGCGGCGCGGCAGCACTGCGAATCCGGCGCTCAATGGGCAATCGCCGACCAACGTGCCCAAGGAAGTGCTCCGCGCGCAGGCTGCGTACCGCGTCGCATCGGTGCCGGGCCTTGAAATCGCGGGGCAGCTTTCGTATGAAGGCCGGCGCAACGTGCTGCCCGATGGTTCGATCACGCTGCCTTCGTGGACACGCGTCGATGCGGTGCTGCGCTACGACACCAAGCTGCGCGGCGTGAACACGAGCTGGACGCTGGCCGTCGACAACTTGTTCGACCGCCGCTACTGGAAGGAATCGCCCTACCAGTTCAGCCACGTGTATCTGTTCCCGGGTGCGCCGCGCACGCTGCGTCTGGGCCTGAGCGTTGCGCTTTGAACGCACTCTTGAGAAGCCGTAAAAAAGCACGCTATAATCTAAGGCTTGTTCCTCGATAGCTCAGTTGGTAGAGCGCCGGACTGTTAATCCGTAGGTCCCTGGTTCGAGCCCAGGTCGAGGAGCCACTACAAAGCCGCAAGGCCTCTGAATGCCCCGCTACTCAAAAGGTAGCGGGGCATTTTCAATTGCGGTGTGGCGAAGGTGTTGCGGGCAGTCATCGCACCGACGCAAAAAATGCAGCCAGCCGGCCAGGATCGACAAATCCATTGCATATAATTTGAGGCTGTTCCTCGATAGCTCAGTCGGTAGAGCGCCGGACTGTTAATCCGTAGGTCCCTGGTTCGAGCCCAGGTCGAGGAGCCAATACAAGCCGCAAGGCCTCTGGAAAGCCCGCTGTCTTTTTGACAGCGGGCTTTTTCTTTGGCCGGCATGCGATGTGCGCAAAATCGGCTAAGCGCAAGCCCGACGAAGCGCGCAAACTCCCGCGCATGGAAAGCCGTCGAACCGAGCAGGACTACCGGGCCCGCGTGGCGCGCGCGGTCGCGGCCATCGTCGCGGACCCGATGGCCGATCACCGGCTCGAAGACCTCGCGCGGCTCGCGCACTTCTCGCCCTTTCACTTTCACCGTGTCTACGCAAGCGTGGCCGGCGAAACGGTGGCCGCCACGGTCCGCCGCGTGCGGCTGGCGCTCGCCACCCGCCTGCTGGAAGGCGGTACCCAGAGCGTCACGCAGGTCGCGCTGGCCGTGGGCTACGAGAGCCCGCAAGCCTTCACGCGCGCCTTCGGCCAGTTCACCGGACAGTCGCCACGCGCATTCCAGCAGCAGATGGCGCGGGCGATCCTCGACGTCGATGCGCTGCCGCGTTCCGGTGAGAACAACGAAGGCGCTGCACCGGCCGTGCGGATCGTCGAGTGCCCGGCGCAGCGGCTGCACGCGCTGCGGCACCAGGGGTCATTCGCGACCATTCCCCATACCCATCGGCGGCTGCGCCTGCAGGCCGGTGGGCGAGTCATCTCGGACCGGTGGGGCGCCTCGTTCAACGAACCCGAAGACTCGGCCAGCTTCAGGTACTACGCCGCCGTCGCCTCGCCCGACCCTTGGCCGGAAGACGCCGAGGTCCAGATGCTCGACATTCCCGGTGGCTGCTACGCCGTGCACCGCCTGGCCGGCCCCTACTCCCAGATCAACGCGGCCGTGCGCGCCCTCTATGTCCGGTGGCTGCCGGCCAGCGGCTACGAGCCGGACGACCGGCCCACGCTGGAGCACTACCTGAACTCGTCCCGCAAGGTCTCGCCGTCCGAACTGCGCACCGATCTGCTGATTCCCATCCGCCGCGCGAGCGCTTCGTGACCTTGTCGCAGGTGCCGGCTTTTCTCAGACAACACCTTGGCCCACATCGCGCTTACCGGCAAGGCACGTGAGGCCATTGCTTGATGGTCTCGCAGCACGTCCCTACACTCGTCCGGATGGCCCCCTCGTCCGTGTACCGCAAACACCCTGCACGCGCAGCCCTGCCCCAGGTAGTGGCCAGCCGTCGTGCGGGTGTTGCCGCTGCGGCGACCACGGCGGTCTTGCGACACACCTCCGCACTTTCCTGAGCCCGGCGGTCCGCTACCTTCCTTCCTGATGCGCGAACCATTGACCGCCGGGCACCCGCCGCGCGGCAGCGACTTCGCCCGCTCTCCTGCACAGGGCGAGGTCGCATTCAACTGGAGTGCTTCATGCTTGCAACCATTCACGGGGAGCGCACGCTCACCGAACTCGACTTCGTCCGTCTCGGCAAACTGCCGGGCCAGCAGCTTCCTCCCGCGCTCACCGAGCTTCTCGATGCGGCGGACGTGCTGCCCTCGCGCGAGGTACCTCCGGACATCGTGACGATGAATTCCCAGGTGGAGGTGGAAGACCCTGCCACGCACCAGCGGCAGAAGATCACCCTCTGCTACCCCGGCGACGCGCAGCCGGGTGAGGGCTTCGTCTCGGTGCTGTCGCCCGTAGGCATCGGCCTGCTGGGCGTGAGAACGGGCACGCTCGCACGCTGGCAGATGCCCAACGGCGCGGAAGGCGCGGCGCGCGTGGTCGCTGTGCTGTTCCAGCCGGAGGCCAACGGCGAATACACGCGTTGACGATGCCCGTGCCTCCAGGTCGGTCGATCAGTGCTTCATGACGACGCTGGTGCGGTCCTTTGCGCTGTCGATGGTCGCGCTCACAGCGCTCGTGTTGACGGCCAAGGCCACCAGGATGGAGCCGACGAAAGCCGGGTCGGCGGCTCCGGCGAAGTTCGAGGCCCCTGCGATGGCCAGGGCTTGCTGCACCTGCTGGCGGGTCAGTTCAGCTGCCGCTTCTCCAACGACGTTCTTCTTGGTTGCCATCTGAAAGCTCCTCGGAGTGAAGGCCCGACTGTAGCTGTCGGGTGGGCCACGCCCGCATGCCCATGACTTTCGGCACTGGTGCACCGGACACGCGGAATGTATGTTCGCGCGGTCGCCGGCGGTGCGTCGAATCGGGAGGTCGTACAGGCCATGGCAATTCCATCTTCGGTCTTGATCAAGCGACGTCCGCACCGGGCGCATCTCATTCTTTTCACCTGACAGATCGGACATGGCTTTTTCCAAACTCTCTCTCGCAAGTGCACTCGCGGGCCTGCTGGCCCTTTCAGGCTGCCAGACCATGGACATGCAAATGGGCAGCCAATCGGCCAAGACCGTGGCCACCGGCAGCGCCGCAGGCAGCGCAACCTCCGGCGAAAGCAGCCAGCTCGAGCGCTGCGATTCGCCGCTCGGCACGGTCTCGCTGATCGAGAACGTGAATGCGGGCTGGTACACCATCCTCACCGGCGAATACAAGCTGCCTCCCACTGCCAACCTGCTGCGCCTGCTGGTGCAGCAATCGAACTGCTTCGTGGTGGTCGAGCGCGGTGCAGCCGGCATGAACGCCATGACGCGCGAGCGCGCGCTGATGCAGTCGGGCGAGATGCGCGGCGGCAGCAACTTCGGTCGCGGCCAGATGGTGGCTTCGGACTACGGCCTGTCGCCCGAGATCGTCTTCAGCAACAGCGACGCCGGCGGCCTGGGTGGCGCTCTTGGCGGCCTGGTAGGTGGCGGCCGCGGCCGCGCCATTGCCCAGCTCGGCGCGAGCATGCAGACCAAGGAAGCCAGCGCGCTGCTGACCCTCATCGACAACCGCTCTGGCGTGCAGGTTGCGGCCGCCGAAGGCAGCGCCTCCAAGACCGACTTCGCGGGCTTTGCGGGCCTGGGCGGCCTTTCCGCCGCGGGCGGCATTGGTGGCTACACGCGCACGCCGCAGGGCAAGGTGATTGCCGCGGCCTTCATGGACGCGTTCAACCAGATGGTCCGTTCGCTGCGCAACTACAAGGCGCAGACGGTGCGCGGCCAGGGCCTCGGCGGTGGCGGCCGCCTGGGTGTGGACGGCGGTGCGGCGCCCTCGCAAACCTCGGCGCCGGGAGCAGCAAAGCAGCAGCGCCGCAGCAGCAAGCAGGCGCAGTAGCGCAGATCGCCGGCCGGCCTGCCTCGTTCAGAGGTAGCGCGTTTCGGCCGGCGGCTCGAACCAGTTGTTGTTGCGCCCGTCCATGTACCGGACGGGTGCCGCCGACAGCTCTTGCGGCGTGACGTCGTCCAGGCAGCTCACGTTCACGCTGACGTAGGCACCACCGATCTCGGGCACATTGCCACGCCCGAACGACCGGATGCCACAGTGCCTGCAGAACAGGTGCTCGGTGCTGTGCGTGTTGAACTGGTACAGCGACAAGTCTTCTTCTCCCGACAGCAGCGTGAAGGCCTCCGGCTTCACGATCGCGCCCCATGCGCGGGCCTTGGTGCAGATCGAGCAATTGCATTTGCCCGTGCCCTCGGCGAGATCGATCAGGGCCTGGAAGCGAACCTTGCCGCAATGGCAGCTGCCGTTGTATGTCTTCTTCATGGGTCTGTGTCCCGGGGTTGAGATGAAAGCCAAGGCTACGACCCATTGCGGACAGATTCTGTCCTCGATCGCGGGCATCATGCGCACATGCTGTCTGCCTCTGCACGCCTGATCCGGCTTCTTTCGTTGTTCCAGGCACAACGCTCCTGGACGGGCGCCGAACTCGCCGCCCGGCTCGAAATCACCGAGCGCACCTTGCGCCGCGACGTGGACCGCCTGCGCAGCCTCGGCTACACGGTCGATTCCACCTCCGGCGTGGCAGGCGGCTACCGGCTGGGCGCGGGCACTGCCCTTCCCCCACTGCTGCTGGAGGACGAAGAAGCCATCGCCGTCGCGCTCGGCCTGGGCAACCCGGTCGGCGCCGCGGGCGACATCGAGAACGCCTCGATGCGCGCGCTGGCCAAGCTCGAACAGCTGATGCCGCCGCGCCTGCGCCGTCGGCTCGACAGCGTGCGCGCGTCGGTGGTGCCGGTTATCCGCGGCAAGTCGTCCGTGCGGCTGAAGGCCGTGTCCTTGCTTGCCGAAGCCTGCACCGACCGGTTCGAGCTGCGCTTCGGCTACCGCGATCACCACGACGCCGTCACCGAACGTACGGTGGAGCCGCATCGCGTGGTGCAGACGGGGCAGCGCTGGTACCTGCTGGCCTGGGACACGACGCGGCAGGACTGGCGCACCTTCCGCCTCGACCGCATCGTCGAACTCGCGCCCACCGGTGCCCAATTCACGCCGCGCCGACTGCCCCACGGCGACGTCGCGGCCTACATGGAACACGCGCTGCAGGTGTCGCCCTATCTGCACCATGCGCAGGTCGTGGTGCATGCATCTGCCAAGGCGCTCGAGCCGTACCTCGGCTGGGTCAGTGGCACGCCGCAGGCCATCGACGAAGGCTCTACGCGCATCGCCACCGGCGCCAATTCGCTCGACGCGCTGGCCGTCTGGCTTGGCTGCCTGCCGCATGACTTCGAGGTCGAATCGCCGAAGGAACTGGTCGAGCACCTGGCGCTCGTGGCCGAGCGGCTCGGCAAGGCTGCGCGCAAGCCACGGAAAGCGGTGGGCCGCCTCCCCCGTATATAGGATGGGCGGCACGTGGGCCGCCCTCTACTCTTTGCGCCATCCAGCAGCAACCCAGAGCCTTCTCCATGCGCCTCGCCCCCACGTCCTGCATGAGCGCATACAGCCTCCCCGGGCCGGCGCAAGCATGACCGCAGAAACACAGGTTGCCCTCGTCGAAGACGACACCGGCATGCGCGAGCGCATCTCGCGCGTGGTCGATGCCGACCCGTCGCTGAGCCTGGCCTACAGCGCCTCCAACGCCGCCGACATCCTCGGCTGGCTGGTCGACAACCCCATCGACGTGCTGCTGGTCGACCTCGGCCTGCCCGACCGCCCCGGGCTGCAGGTGATCAGCCAGTGCCGCAACATGCAGCCGGCCTGCGCGGTGATGGTGCTGTCGATCTTCGGCGACGAGGCCAACATGGTCCAGGCCTTCGAGGCCGGCGCCAGCGGCTACCTGCTGAAGGACGGCACCGAGGCCGACCTCGCCACCCACATCCGCCACCTGCGCGCCGGCGGCTCGCCGATGTCGCCGGTGATCGCGCGCAAGCTGCTGCGGCGCTGGCAGGCTCATTCGGGCGGAGCGCCACGGCAACAGCAACCCGCTGCCGCCAAGCCCGCCAGCACCGCACCGAGCGCTTCGACGATCGCTCCCGAACGCCTGTCGCCACGCGAGTTCGAGGTGCTCGACCTGGTCTCTCGTGGTTTCACCTATGTCGAAGTCGGAACGCAGATGGGAGTCTCGGCGTCGACGGTCCAAACCCATATCCGCAATATCTACGGCAAGCTGGATGTGCACAACAAATCGGAAGCGGTGTTCGAGGCGCGCAACCTCGGTTGGCTTCCCTAGTGTGGCCGGCGGCATTCATCGCCAGCTCTTTGCGGCGCTGCTGTGCCTGTGGCTTGCGCTGGCGGGCGTCCACGCCCATGCCGCCGGGACGCCCGGCTCCACCATCGACATAAGCTCGGCCGAGGCCACGCTCGAACCTGATGGCCTGCCTGCGCAGAGGCGCTGGGTGCAGCTGCCCTTTCGCTGGGACCACGAGTTTCCCGGCCTCGGGGGCAAGGCGACCTACCGCATCGACCTGCCTGCCGCCGCAGTGCCGGGCGATGAACCCGCGGCCCTGCTGATGTCGGGCGCGGGCAACCAGGTGGCGATCTCGTTCAACGACGCGCTGGTGGCCAGCTTCGGCACGCTGGGCGTGCCGAAGCACGACGCGACCAAGAGCAACCTGCTGGTCCCGGTTCCGGCCGTGCTGCACCGTACGGGCCAGCCGCAGTCGCTGGTCGTGCGCACGACCATCCAGCGCCAGCGCGGCGCGGGGCTGGCCAGCGTCCAGTACGGCACCGAGGCCTCGCTCGCGGCGCTCTATCGCGACCGGCAAAGCTGGCGCAACACCTCGGCCATCGTGTATGCCGTCAGCCTGCTGCTGATGGGCGGCATTGCCGGCGGCCTGTGGCTGCGCCAGCGCGATGCGCTCTACGGCTGCTTCGCGCTGGCCGCGCTCTCGGGCGTGGCGCGCAACCTCGACCGCGTATGGCCCGACGTGCCGATCCCCTGGCCGCTGTGGGGCGCGGTGGTGGCGGTCTGCTATGCCTGCCACATCGGGCTGATCGCGCGCTTCGTGCTGTTGGTGCTCGAGCGCAATCCGCCGTGGCTGGTGCGCTCGATCCACGCCGCACTCGCGCTGTCGGTCACGCTGGCCTGCGCCTCTTTCGCCTTTGCGCGGCCTTCGTTGTGGACCGCCGGCCTGGTCGTCCTGCAGCTGACCAGCATCGTCTGCCTGCCCTACGTGGTGTACGGCGCGCTGGTGGATCGGCGGCGCATTGCGGGCGTGCTGATGGCGGCGGGCACGCTGGCCATCCTGGCCGGCGCGCACGATCTGCTGCTGGTGCGCATGGGCCTTTTCGGCGGCGCCGACTTCACTCTGACGGCGCACGCGATGTTCTTCTTCGTGATGATCCTGGCCGGCCTCGTGGTCGAGCGCTACAGCCGCACCGTGGCCGACTACCGCGCGCTCAACACCAACCTCGCGGCCCGCGTGGCGGAGCGCGAAGATCAGTTGCGCAGCGCCTTCGAAACCGTGCGCCAGCAGAATCAGGAACAGGCCGTGCTGCTGGAGCGCCAGCGCATCATGCGGGAGATCCACGACGGCGTGGGCTCGCAGCTCGTGGGCCTGCTCAACGTGGTGACGCAGGCCAAGCCGGACCGCGCCGTGA
Organism: Variovorax sp. YR634; assembly: GCF_900106655.1. Classification (NCBI taxonomy): domain Bacteria; kingdom Pseudomonadati; phylum Pseudomonadota; class Betaproteobacteria; order Burkholderiales; family Comamonadaceae; genus Variovorax; species Variovorax sp. YR634. The sequence goes on along the minus strand of NZ_FNOL01000005.1, from coordinate 113,170 downwards.
TCGAGGAGCACGTGAAACTCGCGCTCGACGAAATGCGCATGGCCGTCGATTCGCTGCAGCCCACGCACGACGACCTGCCGACCGTGCTGGCCACCCTGCGCTACCGCCTGCAGCCGCGGCTCGACGCAGCCGGCATCGAGCTGGTGTGGGACGTGGAGGTCATTCCGCCGCTGGAGCCCTTCGCCGCGCGGGCGGCCCTGCAGCTGCAGCGCATCCTGCTCGAAGCCTTCACCAACGTGCTGAAGCACGCGGCGGCCACGCGCATCGTGATGCATGCGAGCTGGCATGGCGACGAGACTCCGTCGCTGGTGCGCATCGTGCTCACGGACAACGGACGCGGCCTGCCGACGGCGCCCCCCGGTGGTGGGCACAGGGGACACGGCATCGCGAACATGCATGCGCGAGCCCAGTCCATCGGCGCGCGGCTGCAGATCGAAACGGTGGACCCCGCAACCGGGGGAGCGCGCATGCAGCTCGACTGGCCCTGCGCACGGGCCTGAGGAGCTTCTTTCAGCGCAGCGCGAACGCCAGCGTCACCGCCCCCAGCGCCAGCAGGCCGAGGCCGGCGATGAAGACCATCTCGCCCCAGGCTTCGAGCCGCGCACCCGATCTGCGGGCGCGCATCGAGATGAAAGACAGCAACGCGCTGGCCAGGAAGACCAGCGCGTCGACGGCCAGCAGGCGATCGATCAGCAGCCGCATGTCGTCGCGCGGCCCGAGGTGCCCGATCGACATCACGGTCATGCACACGCCGATCATGGTGGCCGACGTGGGCAGGATGTGCGCCGAGAGGCCGCCGGCCGGCGAGCGTTCGTGGATCACTTCCAGCTGCAGCTTGCCTGGCGGCTTCATCGGGCCGTCGTCCCTTCGATCAGCCGATGCGAACCGGCACGAAGATCTTGTCTTCGCCGCGCTGGATCAAGAGCGCCACCGACTTGTTGCTGGCCTTGGCCACCACCTCGCGCACCTGCTCCACGCTCTGTGCCGGCGTGCCGTTGATGGCCAGCAGCACGTCGCCCGCCTGCACCCCGGCCTGCGCCGAGGGACCGGCCGCGTCTTCGATCAGCAGCCCGTTCTCGACAGCGGCCTCGCGCTTTTCCTGCGGCTGCAGCGGACGCAGCGCCAGGCCCAGCTTGCCCTGCCCCACGTCGGCATCGGCCTTCGCGACCTTGGCGGGCTTCTCGCTCGCGTCGCCGAGCTTGGCCTGCAATTCCTGGCGTTCGCCCTGGCGCCACACTTCGAGCGTGACCCTCTTGCCCGGCGCCTGCTGGCCGATCACTGCGGGCAGGTCGCCCGAGGACACGATGGCCTGGCCGTCGACCTTGCGGATCACGTCGCCCGCCTTCAGGCCCGCCTTGTCGCCAGGGCCGCCCTTCTCGATGTTCGAGACCAGCGCGCCTTCGGGCTTGTCGAGCTTGAACGAGTCGGCAAAGGCCTGGTTCACTTCCTGCACCGCCACGCCGAGCCGGCCGTGCGTGGCCTTGCCGGTCGCGACGATCTGGTCCTTCACCTGGATCGCCACGTCGATCGGAATGGCGAACGACACGCCCTGGTAGCCGCCGCTGCGGCTGTAGATCTGCGAGTTGATGCCGACCACTTCGCCACGCGTGTTGAGCAGCGGCCCGCCGGAGTTGCCAGGGTTCACGGCCACGTCGGTCTGGATGAAGGGCACGTAGCTGTCGTCGGGCAGCGAGCGGCCCTTGGCGCTCACCACGCCGGCCGTCACGGTGTTCTCGAAGCCGAAGGGCGAGCCGATGGCCAGCACCCATTCGCCGACCTTCAGGTCCTTGGTGTTGCCGAGCGCGAGCACGGGCAGGTTCTTGGCGTCGATCTTGAGCACCGCAATGTCGGTCTTGGCGTCGGCGCCGAGCACCTTCGCTCGGAATTCGCGGCGGTCGGTCAGCTTGACGGTGACTTCCTTCGCGTCCTTCACGACGTGGGCATTGGTGATGATGATGCCGCTGGGGTCGACGATGAAGCCCGAGCCCTGCGCGCGCACCGGCACTTCGCGCTGCTGCTGTTGCTGGCCGCGCGGGTTGATCTGGCCCTGGAAGCGGCGGAAGAACTGGAACATCGGGTCATCGGGGTCGATGCCCTGGATCTCGGCGGCAGCCTCGTCGTCGGAGGCCTTCATGGTGCCGGTCACGCTGATGTTGACCACGGCCGGGCCGTCGCGCGAGGTGATGGTCGAGAAGTCGGGCAGCGTGACCATGGCCGCGGGCGCCACGGCGGCGGCATTGGTGGTCGGCGTGCCCACGGCACGGGCGCTGGTGTAGGCACCGGCACCAACGGCACCGATCACGCCCGCGCTCGCCAGGGCAATCACCAGGGCGCGGGGCGAAGTCAGACGGGAGTTCATTTGTCGGTTCCTTTCAGGGCGCTTGGGCGCCAAAACGATGAAAGGAATGTCGTCGGTCTGACTTAAGCGCCGCTTAAACGCCCCGGTCCGCGGGAAAGCGCACCAGCACGCGCAGCCCGCCGAGGCTGGGCGACTGGTCGAGCGCCACCGTTGCCCCATGCAGGTCGGCAATCGACTTGACGATGGCCAGGCCCAGGCCGCTGCCGGGCGCCTGCGTTTCGCCCGAGCGATAGAAGCGGTCGAGCACGCGCTCGCGTTCATCGGGCGGCAGGCCCGGCCCGCTGTCGTCCACGGTGAGCTCGGCCGCGTCGCCCTGGCGGGTGATGCCGATGTCGACCCGGCCCTCGATGGGCGTGTACTTGATCGCGTTCTCGAGCAGGTTGCGCAGCAGCATGCGCAAGGCCTCTGACTGGCCGTTGACCACGGCCGCATCGGCATGCGCGATGCCGATGTCGATGCCACGCGCCTGCGCTGCCGCCACGGCATCGGACACCGCGAGCCGCGCAACCTCGGACAGATCGACCGGCTCGGGCTTCGCACCGGCCGCCATGCTGGCCTCGTGCCGGGCCAGCGCGAGCATCTGCTCGACGAGCCGCGTGGCGCGGTCGATGCCCGCCACCAAGCGGCTCACGGCGAGGTCGCGCGACGCATCATCGGGCGCGCGCTGCAGGCCCTGCACCTGCAGCTTCAACGCGGCCAGCGGTGAGCGCAGTTCGTGCGCCGCATCGGCGACGAAGTGCTTCTGCGCATCGAAGGCATGGCGCACGCGGTCGAACAGCAGATTCAGCTCCTGCACCAGCGGGCGCACCTCCTCGGGCAGGTTCTCTTCGCTCACCGGCGACAGGTCGTCTGCCTGGCGCGATGCCACCTGCTTGCGCACGCGCGCCACGGGGGCAAGCGACCGGCTCACGACCCACCACACGACCAGCATCAGCAGCGGCGCCATCAGCGCCACCGGCGCGATGGTGCGCAAGGCCAGCGTGCCGGCCATGTGGCGCCGCGCCGCCATGTCCTGCGCCACCTGGATCACCAGCCCGCGCGTCTGCATCGAGAACACGCGGTAGGTGGTGCCGCGCGCGTGCACGTCTGCAAAGCCCAGCACCGCTAGCTGCGGCAGCGCGGCCTCTTCGGCGGATTCGAAGATACGCACGCCTTCGGCGGTCCACACCTGCACGACGAAATCGAAATTCTGCTCGCCGGTGCCGATGCCGCCTACCGCCGCACTCGGCGGCAGGCCTGCGCGCAACGAAAGCGCCATCTGCTGCATGTGGTAGTCGAAGATGTCGTCGGCCTCGGCGAGCACCGTGCGGTAGGCCACCAGCGCCTGCGCCCCCGCGGCGAGCACGATGGCCGCCAGCAGGAACCAAAGCAGCCGTGCGCGCAGCGATCCGGTCAGCGCCCTCCTCATACCTTCGGCACCATGTAGCCGACGCCTCGCACGTTGCGGATCAATTCGGCGCCGAGCTTCTTGCGCAGGCCGTGCACATAGACCTCGACCGCGTTGCTGCTGATCTCGTCCTTCCAGCTGTAGAGCTTTTCCTCGAGCTGGGCACGCGACAGCACCATGCCGGGCCGCGCGAGCAGGGGCTCCAGCACAGCCCATTCACGCGCCGACAGCACCACCGGCTGGCCGGCCACGGTGACCTCGCGCGTGGCCGGGTTGATGCTCACGCCCATGTGCTCGTACACCGGCTCGGCGCGCCCGGCCGCGCGGCGCAACAAGGCGCGGATGCGGGCCAGCAGTTCGTCGAGGTCGTAGGGCTTGAGTACGTAGTCGTCGGCGCCTGCGTCGAGGCCTTCGATGCGCTGCTGCACCGAGTCGCGCGCGGTGGCGATCAGCACCGGCATGCGTTGCTTGCGCGCGCGCAGGTTGCGCAGCACCTCGAGCCCGTCGCGCCGCGGCACGCCGAGGTCGAGCATCACGAGGTCGTATTGCTGGGTGCGCAGGGCGGATTCGGCGGCTTCGCCGTCTTTTACCCAGTCCACCGCGTACTGTTCGGCGCGCAGCAGGTCGAGTACAGCCTCGCCGATCATCACGTCGTCTTCTAGAAGGAGGAGTCGCATGGTTGTGTCCGTTTCGGGGGTTCGAGGCGCGGGCCACGGCCAAAGTTCAGATCAGAGCAACGAGCGGACTTCGCGTGCGGCCTCGAAGAGCAGCGGCAGCATGTCCCGCTGCAGGGTCTCTTCCTGATAGCGCGTGCCCGACAGCACCACATTGAGCGCGGCCACCGTGTGGCCCTGCATGTCGCGCAGCGGCACCGCCAGCGCCTGCACGCCGAGCTCGTGCTCCTCGCTGGCAAAACAATAGTCGTCCTTGCGCGCGCGGGCAATCAGCTGCCGCAGGCCGCGCGCCTGCGTCACTGTGTTGGGCGTGAGCCGCGCAAGGTGACGGCCCTTGAGCCATTGCGTGAACTGGGTCGGCGCCAGCGCCGCCAGCAGGACACGGCCGGTGGAGGTGGCATGCGCAGGCAGCCGCGCACCGAGGTGCAGGCCATAGGCCAGCACGCGCGTTGGCGTGCCATAGCTGCCGCTGCGCGCGACGATGACCACCTCTTCCCCGTCGAGCACCACCGCCGAGAACGACTCGCCGGTCTGCGCCGCAAGCCGGTTCAGCGTAGGCTGCAGCGCGCGTGGCAGGCGCGACGATGCGAGATAGCTGCCCGAGAAGCGCAGCACCTTAGGCGCCATCCAGAAATAGCTGCCGTCGGTTTCCAGATAGCCCAGGTGAGCCAGCGTCAGCAGATGCCGGCGGGCCGCTGCGCGCGTGAGGCCCGCACGCTCGGCGGCCAGCGTGGCATTGAGGCGCTGGCGCTCGGTATCGAAGCTTTCGAGCACCGCCATCCCCTTGGCGATGCCCTCGATGAAGTCGGCTTTGGCGATGGTCATGCGTCGGTGGTTAGTCGTCCGGTCGAAGTGTTGCGCGATCATCGCGCACGCGTTCGCATGATCGCACAGAGCCTCGCGAGCCACCGCCACAGACGCCCGCATGCGGCCTACGCTCCACGAAACCCTCTCGGAGACACGAACATGCGCACCCAGGTCGCGATCATCGGCGCCGGCCCCGCCGGCCTACTGCTCGGGCAGCTTCTGCACAAGGCTGGCATCAACAACGTCATCGTCGAACGCCAGAGCGGCGACTACGTGCTGGGCCGCATTCGCGCCGGCGTGCTGGAACAGGTCACGATGGACCTGCTGGCGCGTGCCGGCGTCGACGCCCGTGCCAAGGCCGAAGGGCTGCCGCACGAAGGCATCGAGCTGCTGTTCAAGGGTGCGCGCCATCGCATCGACATGCACGGCCTCACGGGCGGCAAGCAGGTCACGGTGTACGGCCAGACCGAAGTGACGCGCGACCTGATGGAAGCGCGCACGGCCGAGGGGCTCACCACCATCTACAGCGCGGCGAATGTCAGCCTGCATGACTTCGATTCGGGCAAGCCGCGCGTGCGCTACGAGAAAGACGGCCAGACGCACGAGATCGAATGCGACTTCATCGCCGGCTGCGACGGCTACCACGGCGTGAGCCGCGCGAGCGTGCCGGCCGATGCAATCCACACCTACGAGAAGGTCTACCCCTTCGGCTGGCTCGGCGTGCTGGCCGACGTGCCGCCGGTGTCGCACGAGCTGATCTACGCCAACACCGAACGCGGCTTCGCGCTGTGCAGCATGCGCAGCGCCACGCGCAGCCGCTACTACGTGCAGGTGCCCACCGAAGAGCGCGTGGAGAACTGGAGCGACGAGGCCTTCTGGAACGAACTGCGCGCGCGCCTCGACCCCGAAGCGCGCGAACGGCTGGTGACGGGACCTTCACTCGAGAAAAGCATTGCACCGCTGCGCAGCTTCGTCGCCGAGCCGATGCGCTTCGGTTCGCTGTTCCTGGCGGGTGACGCAGCGCACATCGTGCCGCCGACGGGCGCCAAGGGGCTGAACCTGGCAACTGCCGACGTGGGCTATCTCTCGCGCGCTTTCGAGATCTTCTACAGCGAGAAGTCGGCCTCGGCGCTGGACCGCTACTCCGACCTCTGCCTGCGCCGCGTCTGGAAGGCCGAGCGCTTCTCGTGGTGGTTCACCTCTCTGATGCACCAATTTCCGGAAACGGGCGCCTTCGGCCAGAAGATCCAGGAGGCCGAGCTCGACTACCTGGTGCATTCGACCGCTGCCTCCACCGCGCTGGCGGAGAACTACGTCGGCCTGCCGCTGGAAGATTTCTAGGCGGCCGCCGAAACGGTACGCCCTTCGAGCGTGGCCTTCATGGCCGCACCGCCCTGCTCCATCATCGGCCCGATGTAGGCCGCCATGGCGTCGGGCAGCACGTCGGTGATCCAGACGAAGCGCGAACGACCCGCACCTTCCTCGAACACCTGCGCCGTTGCGTGGTGATGCGCGGCCTGTCCACCGGTGACGGTGTAGGCCAACCGGCGATGAGCGTCGTCGATGCCTACCAGCACCTCGCGCGCGACAAGCCCGTTGGCGAAGGTGAGGATGCGGGCACCCTCGGCGTCGATCGTGCAGCCGGTGAGAAAGCCCGGCGCGAGCCGCGTATGCACCGCGCCGAAGTCGCGCAGCGCGTCCCACACATGGGCTGCATCCGCCTCGACGATGAATTCCTTGTAGACCGTAGCCATGGCAAACCTCGCTTCAGGGGCAGACAGCTTCGACGTTGTTGCCGTCGGGGTCGATGAGAAAGGCCGCGTAGTAGGTCGGGCTGTAGTCCGGCCGCGGGCCCGCGCCGCCGTTGTCGGTGCCGCCTGCTTTCAGGCCGGCCTTGTGAAAGGCCGCCACGGCCTCATGGTTCGGCGCGCGGAAGGCGATGTGGGTGCCGGGCCCTTTCGCGCCCTTGGCCGCGTAGAGCCACAGCGCGGGCTCGTCAGCCGGGCCGATGCCCGCATAGCTGTCGTCATGCGGGCCCGGCACATGGCCGAGCGGCGCGAGCGCGGCTTCGTAGAAGCGGCGGCTCGCGGCGAGGTCTTTGACTTTCAGTCCGATGTGGTCGTACATGATGGCTTCCTGCTCGATGGATGGATCAGGCGGTCATCATGGAAGAGCGCGGCAATGCGGTCTTGGAAAATCTTGCGGTCGCCCTGTGCCGCCTTGCGGAAGCTGCCCGGCGATACACCAGCGGCGCGGTGAAAGGTGCGCACGAAATTGCTGAGGTCGGCAAAGCCCACGTCGAGCGCGACCTCGGTCACGGGGCGGCTGTCGTCGTCGGCCAGCAGGCGCGCGGCGTGCCGGAGGCGCGAGCGCACGAGGTACTGGTGCGGCGTGACGCCCAGCACCTGCGAGAACAGCCGCAGGAAATGGAAGGAGCTCAGGCCAGCCTCGGCAGCCGCGCTGTCGAGGCCTATGTCGTGCTGCGAGTGGGCGTCGATCCACATCGCGGCATCGACCGCGCGGCGGCGATCACGTGCCACAGCGACGGGCGCGGTCTTGGGCTTGGTCTGATCGGACACGACTTCGACGAAACGGCTCGCGAACCACATGCCCAGCTCATCCAGGCCCACGTCGCTCTGCCCATCGGCCGCAGCCTGCGCGAGCTCGCCGATGACCACGAGCTCGGCCAGGGGCGGCAGGCCGCCGGTGCGCCAGGTTTTCTGGTCGCCGCCGATCAGGTCAACGAAACCCGGCGACAGGTGAAAGGCCAGGCACTCGTCGCCGCAGACGTGGTGATCGTGCGTGCAGACATATTCGTCGCCCGGGCAGCCGACCAACACGGAGCCGGCGACCAGCTCGTAGGCATGGCCGCGCGTGCGGTAGCCGAAGCTGCCCTTGCGCACATACGAGACCGAATAGCCCTCGTGCAGCTCGGTGAAGGGCTGCGCGTCGGGGCCCGCGTCGCAGCGGTAGCTGGAGACGCGGATCGGGTCGGTCTGCAGTTCGGTGGTGACGAGCATGGCCGGCGCCTTTCTGTCCCACGGAAACGATTGCTCAATCGACCGTTTGCATGGCCTGCCACACGCGTGCAGGGCTCAGCGGCATGTGCAGGCGCGGTGCGCGCGTGGCCAGGCCGTTGCGCGCGAAGGCGTCGGCCACCGCATTCACGATGGCCGGTGTGGCGCCGATGGTGCCGAGCTCGCCCACGCCCTTCACGCCCAGCGGGTTGTTCTTGCATGGCGTCGATTCGTCCATCTCCATGTTGAACATGGTGTCGACGATGTCGGCGCGCGGGGCCGCGTAGTCCATCAGGCTGCCGGTGACGGGCTGGCCGGTTTCGTGGTCGTACACCACCTGCTCGTACAGCGCCTGCCCGATGCCCTGCACCGCACCGCCTTCGAGCTGGCCGCGCACGATCATCGGGTTGATGACGCGGCCCACGTCGTTGACCGAGCTGTAGGCCACCACGCTGATTTCGCCGGTGGGCGGATCGATCTCGATCTCGCAGATGTGGCAGCCATTGGGCCAGGTCGGGCCGGCCACGGTGCTGGTGGAGTCGACGAAGATTTCGCGCTCGGGCTGCTTGGCGGCGAGCGCGAAGAGGTCGAGCTCGAGGTCAGTGCCGGCCACGTTGAAGACGCCACGGCTGTAGACGATGTCGTCGATGGAAGCCTCGAACTCCTGCGCGGCCAGCTCGCGCGCCTTGTCGATGGTGCGCTCGGCGCCGATGCGCACGGCCGAGCCGCCGGTGAACAGCGAGCGCGAGCCGGCGCTGCCGAAGCCGTCGCCGCGATCGGTGTCGCCAAGCACCACGCGCACCTTCTCGATGGGCACGCCGAAGGCATCGACGGCCAACTGAGCCAGCGAGGTGGCAATGCCCTGCCCCATGGCATTGACGGCGGAAAACACCTCGATCACGCCATCTGCCTGCACCGAGACCGTGACGCGCTCTTCGAACACGTTGCCGCCGGTCCATTCGAGAAACGTGGCAATGCCCAGGCCGCGGTGCTTGCCCTTGCTGGCCGACTCGGCCGCGCGGGTCTCGAAGCCCTGCCAGTCGGCGAGCGTCAGCGCCTGGTCCATCACCGACTCGAAGTTGCCGGTGTCGTAGGTCTGCGCCATCGGGTTCTTGTACGGCATCTGCTCGGGGCGGATGAAGTTGCGGCGGCGCAGCACGATGCGGTCGATGCCGGTCTGGCGCGCGGCCTCGTCCATCAGCCGCTCGATGGTGAAGATGGCCTCAGGGCGGCCAGCGCCGCGGTAGGCGCCGGTGGGCGCGGTGTTGGTGAGCACCGCCTTGAAATGGAAGTCGATGGTCTGGATGTCGTAGACGCTGGTCTGTACCCAGGGGCCGATCAGCAGCTGGATCGCGACGCCGGTGCCGGTGGCGTACGCGCCCACGTTGGCAAGGGTCTTGATGCGCAGGGCCAGGATCTTGCCGCTGGCGTCGAGTGCCATTTCGGCACGCGCCTCGATGTCGCGGCCGTGTGCGCTCGAGAGAAATTCCTCGCTGCGGTCGGCCACCCACTTCACCGGCCGGCTGACTTGCAGCGCGGCGAAAGCGACGGCGATGTCTTCGGGGTAGGCGCCGGTCTTCATGCCGAAGCCACCGCCGACGTCGCCCACCACCACGCGCACCTTTTCCTTGGCAAGGCCGATGGCGGCGCAGACGGAATCGCGAACGCCGGAGGGCATCTGCGTGCTCATGCGGATCATGAGGCGGCCGGTTTCGCCGTCGCGCACCGCGAGCACGGAGCGCGGCTCGATCGTGAGGGCGACCACGCGCTGGTTGTTCACGTCGAGCGCAACCACATGGCTGGCCTTGGCGAAGGCGGCGATCGCGGCCTCGCTGCTGCCGTGGCGCATTTCGGCGGCTACGTTGCCGGAGGCTTCTTCACACAACTGCGGCGCGCCATCGGCGGTGGCGCTTGCGAGATCGACCACCATGGGCAGGTCTTCGTAGTCGACCACGATGGCTTCGGCCGCATCGCGGGCCTGCTGCACCGTGTCGGCCACCACGGCGGCCACTGCCTCGCCGACGAAGCGCGTGCGCTCATGCGCGATGGCGTAGCGCGGCGGGCTGGCGCTGTCGCTGCCGTCTGCGCGCTTGAAGCCCGCAGCGCCCGGCATCGGCTTGACGCCGGCCTGGGCCATTTCCGCGCCCGTGATCACGCGCAGCACGCCGGGCATGGCGGCGGCAGCACTGGTGTCGATCGAGACAATGCGTGCGTGCGGGTAGGAGGATCGGAGGAAAACGAGATGCGCCTGATCGGGGAGCGTGACGTCGTCGGTGTAACGGCCGGCGCCTGACAGCAGGCTTTCGTCTTCGAGGCGGCGCACCGCCTGGCCGCTGCCGAAGCGCGTGGGATTGGGTTCAGTGGTCAACGTACGTGGTCCTCTTGTGCTCATCCCCGGCGTATGTGCGGGCCTGCCTGATTTGCGTGGGTCTGCGAATGCAAGCTGCGCACTATAGGGTTTCCGGCGGGTTTTGTGGTGCCGTGGCGTGTGAGCCGAACCCTTGTGGCGGTGTCGGCTGTGTGCGATTTTCGCCCAACTGGAGTGGAATTTGCGAAGCCGTGTATACCTACGCCCATGCGACAACTGCCCTGGCTCGAACCCGGAGATGCCCTGCCCGATCCTGCATCGGCCTGGGGTATGGCCGACCCCGTACCCGGCCTGCTGGCGGCCGGTGGCGCACTCGATGTCGATACTTTGATGCAGGCTTATGGCAACTGCGTCTTTCCTTGGTTCAGCGAGGACCAGCCGATCCTCTGGTGGAGCCCTGACCCTCGCATGGTGCTGCAGGTGGCGCAGTTCAAGCTGCACCGCTCGCTTCGCAAGACCCTGACGCGCTTTGCGCAGACGCCGGGTTGCGAGGTGCGCATCGACCACGATTTCGCGGCCGTCATCAAGGCCTGTTCGGGCTCTCCGCGCGTGGGCCAGTCAGGCACGTGGATCGTGCCGGACATGGTGCGGGCCTATACGAATTTGCACCGCGCCGGCCACGCCCACAGTGTCGAAACCTGGATCGACGGCGAACTCGCGGGCGGGCTTTACTGCGTTTCGCTGGGCCGCGCGGTGTTCGGCGAGTCGATGTTCACCCGCCGGCCGGACGCTTCGAAGATCGCGCTGGCCGCGCTGGTGTCGCTGTGCCGGCATTCCGGCGTGCAGATGATCGACTGCCAGCAGAACACCGCCCACCTCGCAAGCCTCGGCGCCCACGAGATGGCGCGCAAACGCTTCGTCGCGCACGTGGCCAGGGCGCGACAACAAGAGGGCCCACGGTGGCGATTCGACCCCGTATACTGGTCCGAACTCCTTTCCGCGCGACCTCTTTCCCCGACGTGACGCACCTCAAGGACCTCCCGCTTCACACGCTGCAGTTCTACGCGACGGCGCCCTACCCCTGCAGCTATCTGCCGGACCGGCAGGCCCGCTCGCAAGTGGCCACGCCCAGCCACCTGATCCACAACGACGCTTATTCCGACCTGGTGCTCAGTGGGTTCCGGCGCAGCGGCATGTTCACCTACCGGCCCTATTGCGACGGCTGCCGCGCGTGCATCCCGCTGCGCGTGCTGGCCAACGACTTCCGTCCCACGCGAAGCCAGCGGCGGGCGGTGAAGCAGCATGCCGACCTGCAGGCGCGCGTGCTCAAGCTGTGCTTCATGCCCGAGCACTACCAGCTCTACCTGCGCTACCAGAACGGCCGCCACGCAGGAGGTGGTATGGACCACGACAGCATCGACCAGTACACGCAGTTCCTGCTGCAGAGCCGGGTCAACTCGCGGCTGGTGGAGTTCCGCGAAACGCTGCCCGACGGCAGCACAGGCGCGCTCAAGATGGTATCGATCCTCGACGTACTGAACGATGGCATCTCGGCCGTCTACACCTTCTACGAACCCGAGACCAGCGCGGGCTACGGCACCTACAGCGTGCTGTGGCAGATCGAACAGGCCCGCAAGCTGGGCCTGCCGCACGTCTACCTCGGGTACTGGATCGAGCACAGCCCGAAGATGAACTACAAGGCGCGCTTCTCCCCGCACGAAGTGTTGGTAGACGGACATTGGCAGGCGCCGGGCAATTTCACAAGGTAAAATGGCGCCCGGTCATCACCGCAAAGCGCCATGAGAAAAAACCAATCCGACATTCCCGCCGTCCCCGTGATCCAGGTGATCGAGCGCATGTTCGCGCTGATCGATGTCCTGGCATCCCGCGAGGAGGCCATTTCGCTGAAGGAGATCAGCGAAAAAACCGGGCTCCACCCGTCGACCACGCACCGCATCCTGAACGACCTGGCGGTTGGTCGTTTTGTTGATCGGCCCGAAGCCGGCAGCTACCGGCTGGGCATGCGCCTGCTGGAACTGGGCAACCTGGTCAAGGGCCGACTCAACGTGCGCGACGCCGCCCTGGGCCCGATGCGCGAGCTGCACAAGCTGACGCAGCAGCCCGTCAACCTGAGCATGCGCCAGGGCGACGAGATCGTGTACATCGAGCGCTCCTACAGTGAGCGCTCGGGCATGCAGGTGGTGCGCGCCATCGGCGGCCGCGCCGCCCTGCACCTCACCTCTACAGGCAAGCTCTTCCTGGCTGCGGACGATCCGCAGCGCGTGCGCAGCTACGCCACGCGCACAGGTCTGGCCGGCCATACGCGCAACAGCATCACCCAGTTGCCGGCACTGGAGCGCGAACTGTCGAAGGCGCGCCAGTACGGCATTGCCCGCGACAACGAGGAGCTGGAGCTGGGCGTGCGCTGCATGGCCGCCGGCATCTACGACGACCAGGGCAAGCTGGTGGCGGGCCTGTCGATCTCCGCACCGGCTGACCGGCTGGACGAAGGCTGGCTACCCAAGCTGCAGGCCACCGCCAATGAAATCTCGGGCGCGCTGGGATTCAAGGACGGCACGGCTGCGACGCCGTCGCCTTCGGGCAGCACGCCGCCAGCAGGCGCCTGACCCGGGCCTATCCCCAAAAGCAAACAGGCCCTGTGAAGGGCCTGTTTTCGTTACAGCCTGCGGTTGACCGATCAGCCCGCGACCTGATACGCAGCATTGCGCGACGAAGCTGCCGGCGAACCGACGGAATGCGTAGCCTCAACCCAGCGGCGAACCCGCTCGGCATCTGCAATGCGGCTGAACTTGCCGGCCGAATCCAGGAACACCATGATCAGCTTGCGCCCGGCGACCTTCGCCTGCATCACAAGGCATTGGCCGGCCTCAGAGATGTAGCCCGTCTTCTGCACGCCGATTTCCCAATCGGGGCTCTTCACGAGGCGATTGGTGGTGTTGAACTGCAGCACGCGGTTGCCGACTTCGACCTGGTATTCCGGCGAGGTGGACAGCGAACGTACCGTGGCATCGGAATAGGCGGCATTGACCAGCAGCGCCAGGTCTTGCGCGCTCGACTGGTTGCTGCTCGACAGGCCGGTAGGCTCGACGTAGCGCGTGTCCTTCATGCCGAGCATCTTGGCCTTGGCGTTCATGATGCTCACGAAGGTCGTCAGGCCACCCGGGTAGGTGCGGCCCAGCGCATGCGCGGCGCGGTTTTCGCTCGACATCAGCGCCAGGTGCAGCAGTTCGCCGCGCGACAGCGTAGTGCCGACCGTCAGGCGCGAGCTGCTGCGCTTTTCGGTGTCGACGTCGTCCTGCGTGATGGTGATGAGCTCGTCGTTCGGAAGATGGGCTTCGCTGATGAGCAGGCCGGTCATGAGCTTGGTGAGCGACGCGATCGGCAGCACGGCGTGGTCGTTCTTGCTGAACAGCACTTCGTGCGTGTCCTGGTCGATGACCAGCGCGACGCTCGACTTCAGGTCGAGTACGTCTTCGGTGCCATGCAGGCCGGCCATCTGGCCGAAGGATTGGCGCGGGGGCGCCTCGACGACGCGAACCACCGAGCGGCGCTGCACGGCCACCACGGTCTTGCCATTTCTCTTGTGGATGGTGGCTACGACATTGCGGCCACCGCGAACGACCTTCTCGGCGCGCTCACTCTTCTCGGCACGGCCGCCGCGCTTGGCGACAACAACGGGCACGGGACCGCGCGCGGTTTTGGACGAAGCGGCGTTGCGCTTTACCTCGACCGGCACCGGACCCTTCGCCTTCTTGGCGACTGTGGTCTTGGCGGCAGCGGGCTTTTCTTTCTTGGCTGCCTGGGCGCCAGGCAGCAAAAACGCCGTAGCGCACAGCGCGACGGCGATGAATTTGAACGCGGGTAGAAACCGCTGGCTGGAAACTCGGCGTAGACGGGCTTCGGGCATTAATAAATCTCCAGCGGCGACAAACGAGGACCGCAGTGTATCCAAATCAAAAAAAGCACGCAATATCAGTTACTTGCATCCTCTTCTTCAATCGAATACCAAGGATCGCCTGAAAACCTAACCTTGTGCCGCAACTCTCTCAGCTTGGCTCTGTAACTTATTGAGCGCACTCAAATAAGCCTTTGCCGAAGCAACCACGATGTCCGGGTCTGCACCCACACCGTTGACCACCCGCCCTGCGTTTTGTAACCGGACTGTAACTTCTCCTTGGCTTTCCGTCGAGCCACTGATGGCATTTACAGAGTAAAGAACCATCTCGGCGCCGCTCTTGACATGCGACTCGATGGCCTTCAGGGAAGCATCAACCGGGCCATTCCCGTCGGATTCGCCGGTGACTTCCTTGCCCTGGACGGTGAACACGACCTTCGCCTGGGGGCGCTCGCCGGTTTCGCTGTGCTGGGAGAGAGAGACGAAAGCAAACTGCTCACCAACGTTCGACACCTCTTCCGCGCTGACGAGCGCGAGGATGTCCTCGTCGAAAATTTCGGACTTGCGGTCGGCCAACTCCTTGAAGCGCAGGAACGCGGCGTTGATGTCGCCTTCGCTGGCCATGGTCACGCCCAGTTCCTGCAGGCGCTGCTTGAAGGCATTGCGGCCGCTGAGCTTGCCCAGCACGATCTTGTTGGCCGTCCAGCCCACATCCTCGGCGCGCATGATCTCGTAGGTGTCGCGCGCCTTGAGCACGCCGTCCTGGTGAATGCCCGAGGCGTGCGCGAAGGCATTGGCGCCCACCACCGCCTTGTTGGGCTGCACCACGAAGCCGGTGGTCTGGCTGACCATGCGGCTCGCGGCCACGATGTGCTGCGTGTCGATCCTGAGGTCGAGCCCGAAGTAGTCCTTGCGGGTCTTCACCGCCATGACGACTTCTTCGAGCGAGCAGTTGCCCGCGCGCTCGCCCAGGCCGTTGATGGTGCATTCGACCTGGCGCGCGCCGCCGATCTTCACGCCGGCCAGCGAGTTGGCCACGGCCATGCCGAGGTCGTTGTGGCAATGCACCGACCAGATCGCCTTGTCGCTGTTGGGAATGCGCTCGCGCAGCATCTTGATGAAGTTGCCGTAGAGCTCGGGAATGGCGTAGCCGACGGTGTCGGGCACGTTGATGGTGGTGGCACCCTCGTTGATCACGGTTTCGAGCACGCGGCACAGGAAGTCCGGGTCGCTGCGATAGCCGTCTTCTGGGCTGAACTCCACGTCGGCCATCTGGTTGCGCGCGAAGCGCACGGCCAGCTTGGCCTGTTCATGCACCTCGTCGGGCGACATGCGCAGCTTCTTTTCCATGTGAAGCGGCGACGTTGCGATGAAGGTGTGGATGCGCCCTCGGGCCGCGCCCTTCAGGGCTTCGGCCGCACGTGCGATGTCGCGGTCGTTGGCACGCGAGAGGCCGCACACCGTCGAGTCCTTGATGGCGTTGGCAATCGCCTTCACGGCCTCGAAGTCGCCGTTCGAGCTGGCGGGAAAGCCAGCCTCGATGACGTCGACCTTCAGCCGCTCCAGCAGCTTGGCAATGCGCAGTTTCTCGTCGCGCGTCATCGAGGCGCCGGGCGATTGCTCGCCGTCGCGCAGGGTGGTGTCGAAAATAATAAGTTGGTCGGTCATCGTGGGTCTCCGTTGTTCATCCCCCCACGCGCACCCGACCAAGGTCGGCGCGGCAGCGTCAGGCGACTTCAACCGCCGATTGTGCTCCGTGCGCGCCCCGGGTCCGTGCACGCTGCACGCCCGAAACAATCGCTTTCAGCGACGCTGTGATCACGTTTGCGTCGATGCCCACGCCGAACAGCGTCTGGCTTTCGTCGACGCGCAGTTCCAGATATGCCACCGCCTTGGCGTCGGCACCTGCGCCGATGGCGTGCTGGTGGTAGTCCATCACGCGCACCGTGTGGCCGGTGGCCTTGCTCAGTGCCTGCGTGAAGGCGTCGATGGGGCCATTGCCGCGGCCTTCGATGGCGTGGACTTCAGCATCCCACGGCAGATCGCCGCGCAGAACCACGGAAGCGTTGGCGCCCTCGCCTTCTTCCTCGATCACGCGATTCTGCAAGGACTGCGCGGTTTCGATGCCGTACTCGCGCACGAACAGCTGCCAGAGGTCAGCGGCCGTAAGCTCCTTGCCGGCGACGTCCATCACGCGTTGCACGGTCTGCATGAACTCCATCTGCAGGCGGCGCGGCATCTCGATGCCGTATTCGCTCTCGAGCAGATAAGCCATGCCGCCCTTGCCGGACTGGCTGTTCACGCGGATCACGGCTTCATAGCTGCGGCCCACGTCCTTCGGGTCGATGGGGAGGTAGGGCATGTCCCAGATGTCGCCTTCCTTGCGCGCGGCGAAGGCCTTCTTGATCGCGTCCTGGTGTGAGCCCGAGAACGAGGTGTAGACGAGGTCACCTACATACGGATGGCGCGGATGTACCGGGATCTGGTTGCAATGCTCGACCGTGGCGCGGATCTCGTCGATGTTCGAAAAATCGAGCTCGGGCGAAACGCCCTGCGTGTAGAGGTTGAGCGCAACATTCACGAGATCGAGGTTGCCGGTGCGCTCGCCATTGCCGAACAGGCAGCCTTCGATACGCTCGGCGCCGGCCATCAAGGCCAGTTCACCGGCGGCGGTGCCGGTGCCGCGGTCGTTGTGCGGATGCACGCAAAGCACGATGGAGTCGCGGCGCGCGAGGTTACGGTGCATCCACTCGATCATGTCCGCGAAGATGTTCGGCGTGGAATGCTCGACCGTGGTTGGCAGGTTGACGATGCACTTGCGCTGCGGCGTAGGCGCCCAGACTTCTGTCACCGCATCGACCACGCGCTTCGAGAACACGACGTCGGTGCCCGAGAACATTTCGGGCGAGTACTGGAAGGTCCACTGCGTGTTCGGCTGCTTGGCGGCGAACTCATTGAACATGCGCGCGTGGCTGCTCGCAAGTTCAACGATCTGGTCTTCGTCCATGTTGAGCACCACGCGGCGCATCACGGGCGCGACGGCGTTGTAGAGGTGCACGATGGCGCGCGGAGCACCCTGCAGCGATTCAAAAGTGCGGGCGATGAGGTGGTCGCGCGCCTGCGTCAGCACCTGGATCGTCACGTCGTCGGGGATGCGGTCTTCCTCGATGAGCTTGCGCACGAAGTCGAATTCGACCTGCGAAGCCGAGGGAAAGCCGACTTCGATTTCCTTGAAGCCGATGGCCACGAGGGTCTCGAACATGCGCATCTTGCGCGCGATGTCCATGGGCTCGACCAACGCCTGGTTGCCATCGCGCAGGTCGGTCGACAGCCAGATCGGCGCCTTGGTCAGCACGGCATCGGGCCAGGTGCGGTCCTTGAGGCCGATCGGGGCGAATGCGCGGTATTTGCTTTGAGGTTGCTTGAGCATGTCGATTTCTCTGAGATGGTTGGTGATCAACCAGCAACCCCAAAAACAAACGGCCCGTTGCTGGTGCGAACGGGCCGTGGTGAGGGATTTGCGCGTGCGCTACCGTCTCCGCCCGTGAGGGAGGGCTAGTAGAGCCAGCAGCGAAATCTTGGTCATGAGGGTTGCGAATGTAGCACAAGCCACCGGGTCAGTTGTGCAGACCCCGTTCGTCGGGTTCTTCCGTCGAGGTGCTGATCACACTGACCGGCTGACCCTTGGCCTTGCGCCACGCATAGACCACGTAGCCGCTCAGGCCGTAGATGACGAACAGGCTGAACAGCACAGTCGGCGGATGGATGTTGATGACGGCAATGCCCAGCGCGATCAGCACGATCACCGCGAAAGGCACGCTCTTCTTCATCTGGATGTCCTTGAAGCTGTAGAACGGCGCGTTGGTGACCATCGTGAGACCCGCGTACAGCGTGAAGCCGAAAGTGACCCAGGTGATCTGCGTCCACGAGAGATACAGCACCTCGCCGCCGCGCTTGCCCCACTCGTTCACAAGCCAGATGAAGCCCGCCACGAGCGCAGCGGCCGCGGGCGACGGCAGGCCCTGGAACCAGCGCTTGTCGACCACGCCGGTGTTGACGTTGAAGCGCGCGAGCCGCAGCGCCGCGCAGGCGCAGTACACGAAGGCCGCAATCCAGCCCCAACGGCCCAGGCCCTTGAGCGACCATTCGTAGGCGATGAGCGCGGGCGCCGCACCGAACGACACCATGTCGGACAGCGAATCCATCTGCTCGCCGAACGCGCTCTGCGTATTCGTCATGCGGGCCACGCGCCCATCCAGGCTGTCGAGCACCATCGCGGCGAACACACCGAGCGCCGCGAGGTCGAAGCGCGCATTCATGGCCATCACAACCGAATAGAAGCCGCCGAACAACGCCGCCAGCGTGAACAGGTTCGGCAGGATGTAGATGCCTTTGCGGCGTTTGCGCGGCTGCACATCGTCGGGGAGCGTGTCGTCATGCATTGAATTTGCCTCCGTCCCTCATGGGCACTGCGCGAGCAGCTATCCATTCGATAGCATCTTGATCTTTGAATCGCATGGCTCGCAGTGTAGTTCAGGGGCTGCGTCGCCCCCGTCAAACAAAAGGGCCACCGCAACGGGTGGCCCTTGGGAAACGGGTGCCGAGGCACCCTTCTGGCTCGCAGATCAGTTGCGGGTCTGGTCGACCAGCTTGTTCTTCTTGATCCAGGGCATCATCGCGCGCAGCTTTTCGCCGACGACTTCGATCTGATGCTCGGAGTTCAGGCGGCGGCGGCTGATCAGCGTCGGAGCGCCGGCAGCGTTTTCCAGCACGAAGCTCTTGGCGTATTCGCCGGTCTGGATGTCCTTCAGCACTTGCTTCATGACCTTCTTGGTCTCTTCGGTCACGACGCGCGGGCCGGTGACGTACTCGCCGTATTCGGCGTTGTTCGAGATCGAGTAATTCATGTTGGCGATGCCGCCTTCATAGATCAGGTCGACGATCAGCTTCAGTTCGTGCAGGCATTCGAAGTACGCCATTTCGGGCGCGTAGCCGGCTTCCACCAGCGTTTCGAAACCAGCCTTGATCAGCTCGACCGTGCCGCCGCACAGAACCGCTTGTTCGCCGAACAGGTCGGTCTCGGTTTCTTCGCGGAAGTTGGTCTCGATGATGCCGGCCTTGCCGCCGCCGTTGGCGGTGGCGTAGCTCAGCGCGAGGTCACGCGCCTTGCCGGTCTTGTCCTGGTGCACGGCCACGAGGTGGGGCACGCCGCCACCTTGGGTGTACGTGCTGCGCACGGTGTGGCCAGGGGCCTTGGGAGCGACCATCCACACGTCGAGGTCGGCGCGGGGCTGGACAAAGCCGTAGTGCACGTTGAAGCCGTGTGCGAAGACCAGCGAAGCGCCTTCCTTGATGTTCGGCGCGACGTCGTTCTTGTAGACGTTGGCGATCTGCTCGTCGGGCAGCAGGATCATCACGACGTCGGCGGCCTTCACGGCGTCGGCGACTTCAGCAACCTTCAGGCCGGCCTTCTCGACCTTGGGCCACGAAGCACCACCCTTGCGCAAGCCGACCACGACCTTGACGCCGCTGTCGTTCAGGTTCTGCGCGTGCGCATGGCCTTGCGAGCCATAACCGATGATTGCCACCGTCTTGCCCTTGATGAGGCTCAGGTCCGCGTCTTTGTCGTAGTAAACCTTCATGTGTATCTCTCCTAAAAAATCTCGAGCATCCGTAGCGGGATGCATTTCACTCAGAGGCCGGAGGAATTCCGGTCCTTCATTTGCTGGTTGATGGACACGAGGCTGTCGTGGATGCGGAACAGCACGATGAGCAATTCACTGTAGATGCGAACGCCGATGGTGCCGAAGATCAGGACCGTGAAAGCCGGCAGGTACTGGCGCTGGTACAGCGCCGCCACCGCCAGGACGATCACACCCAGCAGGCCGAGAAAGTAGAGCCCCCGGACGATCGCCGGGGTCACCATCTTGTCGAAACCGAGCAGACCTCGCATCACTCTTGCCTCATGTGTGGATGAACGTATGAACTGAGGGCGCTTTCACCCTCCTACACGCGCAGGATGCGCTCGCCGCGCCCGATGCCGCTGGCACCGGTACGGACTGTCTCGAGGATAGCGCTACGTTCGATCGCTTCAAGAAAAGCGTCGTTCTTGCCGTGGTCGCCGGTGAGTTCGATGGTGTAGCTCTTGTCGGTCACGTCGATGATGCGGCCGCGGAAGATTTCTGCCATGCGCATCATTTCCTCGCGCTCCTTGCCGACCGCGCGCACCTTCACCATCATGAGTTCGCGTTCGGTGTAGGCGCCTTCGGTCAGGTCGACGACCTTCACCACTTCGATCAGGCGGTTCAGGTGCTTGGTGATCTGCTCGATCACGTCGTCGGAACCGGTGGTGACGATGGTCATGCGCGAGAGGCTTGCGTCCTCCGTGGGCGCCACCGTGAGCGATTCGATGTTGTAGCCGCGGGCCGAGAAAAGGCCCACCACGCGGGAAAGAGCACCCGGCTCGTTTTCCAGCAGCACTGCAATGATGTGTTTCATGTTTGCGTGACTCCTCTTTTCGCCGCCCTCCCCCGCGCACGGTAATGCGCGGGCTCGGCGAGCAATAGATTCGTCAGTAAAGAGTTGAGCGAATGTTCCGCGGATCAGAGATCTTCGGAACCCAACAGCATTTCGGTGATGCCCATGCCGGCCTTCACCATCGGGAACACGTTTTCGGTGGGATCGGTGCGGAAGTCCATGAACACCGTGCGGTCCTTGAGCTTGCGTGCTTCGCGCAGCGCGGGCTCCACGTCTTGTGGACGCTCGATCAGCATGCCGACGTGGCCATAGGCCTCGGCGAGCTTCACGAAGTTGGGCAGTGCATCCATGTAGCTGTGGCTGTAGCGGCCGGAGTATTCGATCTCCTGCCACTGGCGCACCATGCCCAGGTAGCGGTTGTTGAGCGAGCAGATCTTGATCGGCGTGTTGTATTGCAGGCAGGTGGAGAGTTCCTGGATGCACATCTGCACCGAGCCTTCGCCGGTGATGGTGAACACTTCCGAATCGGGCTTCGCGAGCTTGATGCCCATGGCGTAGGGAATGCCCACGCCCATGGTGCCCAGGCCGCCCGAGTTGATCCAGCGGCGTGGCTCGTCGAAGCGGTAGTACTGGGCAGCCCACATCTGGTGCTGACCCACGTCCGACGTGATATACGCGTCGGCGTCCTTGGTCATGTTCCAGAGGGTCTCGACCACGTACTGCGGCTTGATCACGTCCTTGTTGCCGCGGTCGTACTTCAGGCAGTCGCGCGAGCGCCAGGCCTCGATGGTCTTCCACCAGTCGGACAGAGCGCCTGCATCGGGCTTGGTGGTGCTCTCGCGGATCATCGAGATCAGCTCGGTGAGCACGTCCTTCACGTCGCCGACGATCGGGATGTCGACCTTCACGCGCTTGGAGATGCTCGACGGGTCGATGTCGATGTGGATGATCTTGCGTTCGTTCTGCGCGAAGTGCTTGGGATTGCCGATCACGCGGTCGTCGAAGCGCGCCCCCACGGCCAGCAGCACGTCGCAGTTCTGCATCGCGTTGTTGGCTTCGATGGTGCCGTGCATGCCCAGCATGCCCAGGAACTTGCGGTCGCTCGCCGGATAGGCGCCCAGGCCCATCAGCGTGTTGGTGACCGGGTAGCCGAGCATGTCGACCAGCGTGCGCAGTTCGTTGCAGGCGTTGCCCAGCAACACGCCGCCGCCGGTGTAGATGTACGGACGCTTGGCAGCCAGCAGCAGCTGCAGCGCCTTGCGGATCTGGCCGCCGTGGCCCTTGCGCACCGGGTTGTACGAGCGCATCTCGACCTTGTCGGGATAGCCGGTATACGGGACCTTCTTGAACGAAACGTCCTTGGGCACGTCCACCACCACGGGGCCCGGACGGCCGCTGCGTGCGATGTGGAAGGCCTTCTTCATCGTCATGGCCAGATCCTTCGGATCCTTGACGAGGAAGTTGTGCTTGACGATGGGGCGGGTGATGCCGACCGTGTCGCATTCCTGGAAGGCGTCAAGGCCGATGGCAGCCGTTGGCACCTGGCCCGAGATGATCACCATCGGGATGGAGTCCATGTACGCCGTCGCGATGCCGGTGACCGCATTGGTCAGGCCGGGACCGGAAGTGACCAGCGCCACACCGACTTCGCCGGTGGCGCGCGCATAGCCGTCAGCTGCGTGAACGGCGGCCTGCTCGTGGCGCACCAGCACATGCTGGATGGTGTCCTGCTTGTAGAACGCGTCGTAGATGTAGAGAACCGCGCCGCCGGGGTAGCCCCAGACGTACTGGACGCCTTCGGCCTGCAGTGCCTTGACCAGCACTTCAGCGCCCATGAGTTCTTGCGTCGGGTTGCCGGCGCCTGAGGACGCGGCTGCTGCGGAAACGATTTCCGCCTTGGAGATTTCCATGATCAACCTTTGTTTATTTCGGGAACGAAATACCTTGGGTGCCCCTTGCCAACCCTTGTGAGGTCGCGCCAGGACTTGAGGCCAAAGCCATGAGCGGACTGATGTTCCGCCGGACCGTGACCCGTTTGCCTTTTGACTTGCAGGGCGGATTATGACATTTCCGGGCGTTCAGATTCGCTTCAGCTGCCTTGTAAAGCTACAAAGGCATAATCCGCGGCGGTAAACATACGCGATCGCTAGACCCTCTTCCCCACGCGGCGCGCTCTGCGCGCCCCCTCTCGCTTGGCCACTGAACAAGAACTCTCCGACTTCCTGAAAAGCGTTGAACGACGCGCTTTCAAGCGCTCGGTCTACCACGTGCGGGATGAAGAAGCGGCCCTCGATATCGTGCAGGACAGCATGATGAAGCTGGCGCAGCACTACGGCGACAAGCCCGCGGCCGAACTGCCGATGCTGTTCCAGCGCATCCTGTCGAACTGCACGCTCGACTGGTTCCGCCGCCAGAAAACCCGGCGCGCCCTTTTCTCCAACCTCAGCGATTTCGACTCGGTCGACGACGACGGAGATTTCGACCTGCTGGAGAACTTCGTCTCACCGACCGACTCTAGGGAATCGGAGAGCGCCGAAGACACGACCCGCCGCGCCCAGGTCTTCCACGAGATCGAGGAACAGATCGCAGCACTGCCGGGCCGTCAACGCGAGGCTTTCCTGATGCGTTACTGGGAGGAAATGGACGTCGCAGAGACGGCCGCTGCGATGGGCTGCTCCGAGGGCAGCGTCAAAACCCATTGCTCGCGAGCCGTTCACGCTCTGAGCAAGGCGCTCAAGGCCAAGGGAATATCGCTATGAACACTAAGGTTCCAACCTCAACATCCACCACCGCCGAAGACCAGTTCGGCCAGCGTCTGGTTGCCCGCCTTTCGGCCGGCAATCGAGAGCTGCCGCACGACATCGGCGAGCGGTTGCGCGTGGCGCGAGCGCAGGCCGTTTCCGCGCGCAAGCAGCCCCCGCAGTTGCGGACTGCGCCTGTGGTGGTGCAGTCGGGCCACACGCTCACACTGGGTGGAAGCTGGTGGACCCGCATCGGCTCCGTGGTGCCGTTGATTGCGCTCGTGGCCGGCCTGATCACCATCAGCGTGATGCAGGACGACGACCGCGCCAGCGAGTTGGCCGAAGTGGATTCAGCACTGCTGACGGGCGACCTGCCGCCCGCTGCCTACACCGACCCCGGTTTTGCCCAATTCCTGAAGGCCGACAGCGCCTCCGACTGATTTTTCATCGACCGAATGCGACGCCGCTCCACCCCCAGCGCAAACACCCCCCGCCCGTTGCGCCCGCTCCCGGCGGGCGCAGTCGTTTGGGCAGGTGCGCTTGCAGCCTTCAGCCTGACGCTCGCCTGCGCCCAGCCGCCCTCCGAAGCAGCCGCCAAGGCTGCAGCGGGCCCGGCTTCGGCGAGCTCCGCGTCAGCCACCAGCCCCAAGGCCATCTCAACAACCAAGCCGCTCTGGAGCGAACTCACGGCCGAGCAGCAGCAAGCCCTGAAGCCGCTGAACGCTCACTGGAACACGCTGAACGTCGGGCAAAAGAAAAAGTGGCTGGCGCTGTCGCGCAACTTCGCGAGCATGTCGGCGGACGAACAGGCCACCCTTCACAGCCGCATGATCGAATGGACCGCCCTGAGCAATCAGCAGCGCGCCCAGGCCCGCCTGAACTTCGCCGAGGTCAAGCGCATTCCGCCTGACGAGCGCAAGGTCAAATGGGAGCAGTACCAGGCCTTGAGCGAGGAAGAAAAACGCAAGCTCGCGGAACGCGCCCCACCCAAGCCACGCGGTGCCGCCATTCCCGTGCGGCCGGTCTCGTCCCAGAAGCTCGTGCCGGTGCCGGCCGTCACCCCCGGCGTACAGCACACGCCCAGGATTTTGCTGGCCCCGCCGCCCGCCCCCGCTGCCACGCCGGCCACGATCATGGTGGCATCGCCGCCGGAGCGCGTGCCCGCAGCGACGACGCCGGCGGTTTCCATCCTCCCCGTCGCGCCAGCCCCGTCCAGCATCGCTTCTCCACCGGTTCCGGCCGAAGCCCAGGTGCCCGCGCCGTCGTCGGCAGCCGAGCCATCCTCCCCCGCCCCCTGATCCCAAGGCTTCGATGGTTTCCAGCTCTCCCGAGGCTTCGGGCTCCGATCAGCCCGCCTCGCCGATCTCTCCTGCAGCCAGCGCTCCTGTTTCGATAGTGCCCGGCCTCTGGCGCCGCATGGCCTGCTGGCTCTACGAGGGCATGCTGCTGTTTGCGGTGGTGTTCGTTTCGGGCTGGCTCTTCAGCACGCTTGGTCAGATGCGCGACGCCATGGATTCGCGCCGCCATCTATTTCAGGCTTTTCTTTTCGTGGTGTTCGGCGTGTACTTCGTCTGGTTCTGGACCAAAGGCCAGACCCTCGCCATGAAAACCTGGAACATCCGCATCGTCGACGTGCACGGCCAGCCCATCAGCCAACGCCGCGCGCTGGCGCGCTACCTGCTGAGCTGGGTCTGGTTCCTGCCGCCGCTGGCCGCCATCGCGCCCTTCAAGCTGTCGGGCGGCGAATCGACCGTCCTGATCTTCGGCTGGGTCGCTGTCTGGGCCCTGCTGGCGCGTTTTCACCCCGAACGCCAGTTCTGGCACGACGCCTGGGCCGGTACACGGCTCATCACCTCCAAACCGATGAGTCGCCAATGAGTGCCTTGCCCAAGCTTCCCGATCCCGCCGTCAATCCGCAAAAAGCCCGCAAGGGCTTCGAACGCGTCTGGCACGCCACGCTGATCTCGCTACACGGCCTGCACGCCGGCTGGAGCGAGCCCGCCTTCCGCCAGGAAGCCATCATGTCGATCGTGATGATTCCGGCCTCCTTCTGGCTCGGGCGCAGCTGGGTCGAGGTGGCGCTGCTCGCGGGCAGCGCCATCCTGGTGATGATCGTCGAGTTGCTCAACACCGCGGTGGAAGCCGCCATCGACCGCATCGGCCCCGAGTGGCACGACCTCTCCAAGCGCGCCAAGGACATGGGTAGCGCCGCCGTGCTGCTGTCGCTCACGCTGTGCGGCGGCATCTGGGCGGCAGCGTTGTGGCAACGCTTCGTGTCATGAGAAGGCCCACGGGCTGCGGCATGATGGCAGGATGAATCCTGAATTTTCGATCTGTGTGTATTGCGGCTCGCGCCCCGGCGAGCGCCCCGAGTTTTCCCAGGCCGCGCAAGCCGTCGGCCAATGGATCGGCCAGCACGGCGGCCAGCTTGTCTACGGCGGAGGTCGCACCGGCCTGATGGGCACGGTGGCCGAGGCCACCCGCCTTGCCGGCGGCCGAGTGGTCGGCATCATCCCCAAGGCATTGGTCGACAAGGAACTGGCCAACCCGCTGTGCGATGAGTTGCACGTGGTCGACACCATGCACGAACGCAAGGCCATGATGGGTGAGCGCGCCGATGCCTTCGTCGCCCTGGCGGGCGGCATCGGCACCTTCGAGGAACTGTTCGAGATCTGGACCTGGCGCCAACTCGGCTACCACGACAAGCCCACCGGCATCCTCAACACCGCCGGCTACTACGACGGCCTGCTTGGCTTCCTGGCGCACAGCGTGCGCGAGGGCTTCATGGGCGAATGGCAGATGAGCCTGATCCGCACCGGCACCGATGTGCCCGAACTGCTCACGGCATTGCGCGCCGAAGTGCCGCTCCATCCACGCGAAGACAGGCTGTCGGAAAACCTCTGACGACCATGTCGAAAGCCCCGTCGCCGGGGCTTTCTTGCTTCAAACAGCGTTTTCGTTTTCCTCACCCGTACGGATACGCACGATGCGCTCCACGCCGGTGACAAAAATCTTCCCGTCGCCGATCTTCCCGGTGCGCGCGGAACTGACGATGGCTTCGATGCAGCGCTCCACATCGGCTTCGTTGACGACCACTTCGACCTTCATCTTGGGCAGGAAGTCGACCACGTATTCGGCGCCGCGGTAGAGCTCTGTGTGCCCCTTCTGGCGGCCGAAGCCCTTGACTTCGGTGACGGTCAGGCCGGTGACGCCCACTTCGGCCAAGGCCTCGCGCACGTCCTCGAGCTTGAAGGGTTTGACGATGGCGGTGATCTGCTTCATGGTTTTCGTGCTCCGGCGGTTTCGTTGAATTTGCTGGTGATAGGGTAACGCCAATCCTTGCCGAAGCTTCGATGGGTGACCCGGATGCCTACCGGCGCCTGGCGCCGCTTGTATTCGTTGATCCTGATGAGCCGCGCAACCCGCTCGACCACCGCACGGTCGTAACCCGCGGCAATGATCTCGTCGATGCCCTCGTCGTCCTGCATGTAGCGTGCCAGGATTCCGTCGAGGATGTCGTAGGGCGGGAGGCTGTCTTGATCGGTCTGATCGGGCCGAAGTTCGGCGCTGGGAGGCCGCGTGATGATCCGCTCGGGAATCGGCTCGGTGCCCGTGCCGTACGGATCGTGGGCATTTCGCCAGCGCGCCAGCGCGAACACGGTTGTCTTGAGCAGGTCCTTGATGACCGCGAAGCCGCCCGCCATGTCGCCGTACAGCGTGCAGTAGCCGGTGGCCATTTCGCTCTTGTTGCCCGTGGTGAGCACGATGGCGCCGAACTTGTTCGAAAGCCCCATCAGCAGCGTGCCGCGGATGCGGGCCTGGATGTTTTCCTCGGCCGTGTCCTCGGGCCGCCCCTTGAATTCTTCGGCCAGCGCGCCCTTGAAGGACTCGAAGGTGTGCTTGATGGAAATCTCGTCGTAGCGCACGCCCAGGCGGGCCGCCATGTCGCGCGCATCGATCCAGCTGATGTCGGCGGTGTAAGGCGAAGGCATCATCACCGCACGGACCTTGTCCTTGCCCAGTGCATCGACCGCGATGGCAAGCACCAATGCGGAGTCGATACCACCCGAAAGCCCCAGGATGGCGCCCGGAAAACCGTTCTTGCCGACGTAGTCGCGCACGCCGAGCACCAGGGCGTCCCAGAGTTGGGCTTCAGCGTCGCGTGGCGGTGCGATGGCCGCCGGCTCGGCTACGAAGCCAACGCCGCCTTGAGGCGTGCGCTCCAACTGCGCGAAGACCAGTTTTTCCCGGAAGCTCTCGGCCTGCATGGCCGCAGCGCCATCGGCCTGCAACGCGAACGAAGCGCCGTCGAACACCACCTCGTCCTGCCCGCCGACCAGGTGCGCGTACACCAGCGGCAGGCCGACCGCGCGCGCCCGGTCGGCCATGCGCGCGATGCGCTCGCCTTCCTTGCCCACGTGGTACGGCGACGCATTGATCACCGCCAGCACCTCGGCACCGCCTTCGCGTGCCAGTTCGGCCGGCTGGTCGAACCAGGCGTCCTCGCAGATCAGCAGGCCGACCGAGACACCGCCCGCCTCGAACACGCAGGTGCCCTGCCCCGGCGTGAAGTAGCGGCGCTCGTCGAACACCTGGTAGTTGGGCAGTTCGCGCTTGGCATACGTTTCGAGGATGCGGCCTTCCTTGATGACGCTTGCCGCGTTGTGGCGCATCTGTACGGCCACCGAGCGGCTGCGCAGGCTGCCGCCGGTCGGATGCCCCACCACCACCACCATGTCTTTGAGATCGGCCAGAGCAGCGGCAATGCCTTTCACGGCATCATCACAGGCTTCGGTGAAGGCGGGACGGAGGAACAGGTCCTCCGCCGCATAGCCGGCAATCGAGAGTTCGGGCGTCAACAAGAGGCGCGCGCCCTGTGCATGGGCATCGCGCGCGGCGTCGACGATCTTTTTCGCGTTGCCGGCGAGGTCGCCCACCACAAAATTGAGTTGCGCGATGGCGAGCTTGAGCGTCATACAGAAGGAAGAAAAAGGCTTGAACGATTATGTCATTCGGGTTCTGTCGTCGCCGGCTGACGTAAGCCCGGACGCATGGAACGCGCTGCTGGCCGCCGAGGCCGAGCCATCGCCCTTCATGCGCCATGAATACCTCGCGGCGCTGAACGACAGCCGCAGCGCCACGCCGGAGAGCGGATGGATGCCGCAGTTCGTCACGCTGTGGCAAGGCGAGCAGTTGCAGGCCGCGTGCCCGTTCTACATCAAGGACCATTCCTACGGCGAGTACGTCTTCGACTGGGCCTGGGCCAATGCCTACGAGCAGCACGGGCTCGCGTACTACCCGAAGGCCGTGGTCGCAGTGCCCTTCACGCCCGTGCCCGGCACGCGGCTGCTGGCACGCGACGCTCAAAGCCGCACGTTGCTGGTGCAAGGACTCGTCGCGCTGTGCAAGCAGGAGGAGCTGTCGTCGCTGCACCTGCTGTTCGGCGCCGATGCCGACATCACCGCCTGCACCGAAGCAGGCCTGATGCTGCGCAACACGGTGCAGTTCCACTGGACCAACGCCCAGTACCCCGACTTCGACTCCTTCCTCGCCAGCCTCTCGCACGACAAGCGCAAGAAGATCCGCCAGGAGCGCCGCAAGGTGGCCGACGCCGGCGTGAGCTTCCGGTGGTCGCGCGGCGCCGACATCTCGAAGGCCGACTGGGACTTCTTCTACCGCTGCTACGAGCGCACCTACCGCGAGCACGGCAACCCGCCCTACCTCACGCGCGACTTCTTCCGGCGCATGGCCGACACGATGCCCGAGGCCTGGCTGCTGTTCGTCGCCGAGCGCAATGGCAAACCGATGGCCACCAGCCTGATCGCCCTTTCGACGCAGCCCGATGCACCGCTCGTTGCCTACGGCCGCTACTGGGGCGCGCTGGAGCGCGTCGACTGCCTGCACTTCGAGGCTTGCTACTACCAGCCGCTGGCCTGGTGCATCGAACACGGCGCCCAGCGCTTCGAGGGCGGCGCCCAGGGCGAGCACAAGATGGCGCGCGCGCTGATGCCGGTGAAAACCACCAGCGCCCACTGGCTGGCGCACCCGGCGTTTGCCGATGCGGTCGAGCGCTTCCTGGAGCGCGAGGGCGCGGGCATCGAGAACTACATGGACCACCTGGGCGAGCGCAGCCCGTTCAAGGCCGCTTGACCAGCCTTTCTTGCCATGCGGGGCTGCTATAAAAGCGCCCGATATCCACAACAACTCAGAGAGAACTCGATGCCATTCGTCGGACTGGGGCTGCACGTCCTCATCGCGCTGTTCTTCGCCGTGCACGCAATGCGCCACGGCAAGCAGATGTACTGGCTCCTCATTCTTTTCAGCTTCCCGCTGCTGGGAAGCATCGTGTACTTCGTGGTCGAGTACCTGCCCGCCTCGCGCATGCAGCGCACCGCCGGCAAGGTGGCCAGCGCGGCCATCGGCTTCATCGACCCCGAGCGCGAATACCGCGCGGCCACCGAGGCCTACGACCTCGCCCCCACGGCCCAGAACAAGCTGCGCCTTGCCAAGGCAGCGCTCGACAAGGGGCAGGCCGCCGATGCCGTCGGCCATTACCGCGACGCACTGAAGGGCCCGCTGGCCTCCGATCCCGAACTGCAGTTCGGCCTGGCCAGCGCCCTGTTGGCTGCGGGTGGAGCGCCTGCCGGCCGCGAGGCATTGCAGGCGCTCCAGGCCCTGCGTGCCGCGCGCGACGACTACCGCAAGGACGAAGTCGCCGTGCTCACCGCCCGCGCCCTCGCCGCCGACGGACGCCAGCCGGAAGCGCGCGAAGCCTTCGAGGCCGCGCTGAGCCAGTACAACACCGTCGAGGCCCGCGCCCGTTACATCGCATGGCTTGCCCAGCAAGGCGATGCCACCGGTGCACAGCGCCAGTGGGACGAACTCCAGCAGGCCGCTCGCCACTGGAACTCGCATGCGCGTTCGGTCAATCGCGAATGGATGCGGCTGGCCAGCGACGCGGTCCGCGCCTGAAGCGTCTCCTCTGTCCAAGGGCATAGTGCCCTTGACCATTCGGCACATCGACGGCGCGCGGCGCCTCTCCTAGCATCCGCATCGAGGAGAGAGAACCGCATGCCGCCCTTCACACGCCCTGCCCTCGTGGCACTCTGCTTCATGGCGGCCAGCCAGTTGGCCACGGCCGCCAGCTTCGACTGCGCCAAGGCCGGCAACGCCACCGAGAAAGCCATCTGCGCCGACCCCGGCCTGTCACGGCAGGACGAAGCCATGGCCGCCCTCTACAAGCGGCAAGTCGAAATGCCCGGCACGGGCCAGTGGGCGACGTTCCTGAAACGCGACCAGCGTGACTGGATAGCTGTACGCAACCGCGAATGCCGCGGCAAGACCGAATGCCTCAAGCAGGACTACGAGCGGCGCATCACCTACCTGAGTCACCCGCTGCTGCATTGGATGGGACGCTATGTGGAAGGCCAATGCCCGAAGGACGGGCGCTTCCTCGACGTGACGCCCGAACTGGGCGGCACGCTGGACATCCAGATCTACGTTTGCCCCGACCCGCGCGGCAACATGCTGCTGCAGGGCAAGAACGTGCTCGACGGGCAGCGGCGCCTCGTGGTGCAGGAAGGCGGGCGTTGCACCCGCACACTCCAGTTCGACACCGACCGCGTCACCGTCTCGGACACGCCGGGCTGCGCGCCATCGCTGGCCGGCAGCTTCACGCGCGACCCGCGCCGCTCGCCCTTCGAGAACGAATAAATTACTTCTTGTAGCTGGCGATGCCGTCCAGGATTTCCTTCTTGGCCGCGTCAATGCCTTCCCAGCCCAGCACCTTGACCCACTTGCCTTCTTCCAGGTCCTTGTAGTGCTCGAAGAAGTGGCTGATGGCCTTCAGGCGCATCGGGTTCACGTCGTCGACCGACTTCCAGTGGCTGTAGATGGGCAGCACCTTGTCGGTGGGCACGGCCAGCACCTTGCCGTCAACGCCGGCTTCGTCTTCCATCATCAGGATGCCCAGGGGGCGGCACGGCACCACCACGCCCGGCAGCAGCGGATACGGAGCGATCACCAGCACGTCGACCGGGTCGCCGTCGCCCGACAGGGTCTGCGGCACGTAGCCGTAGTTGGCCGGGTAGTACATGGCCGTCGTCATGAAGCGGTCGACAAAAATCGCGCCCGATTCCTTGTCGACTTCGTACTTGATCGGGTCGGCGTTCATCGGGATTTCGATCACGACGTTGAAGGAATCGGGGACGTTCTTGCCGGGGGAAACTTTGTCGAAGGACATGACGTTTTTCGAGTAGTGGAAAAGTATGAGAGAGATGGGGACAAACCCGGAGTTTACTTTCCGTGTCACCGACCGGTCGCACGCGCACTCGTATTTGCCTGTAAATTGCAACCGTTGGCCAATCGGCTCCTCACCCTTGGTGCAGTGAGCTTCGAGGAAGCAACGCGGCGGAAAACATGGTCCCGTACGCGTTGCACGCAGGGCCCATGCTGTCCGTCTCCACAAGTCGCAACGAACGAATGGAGAAGCAAAGCATGATCGGCAACACCCCCCTGATACTGGCTATCGTCTGCGGCCTCGTGGCCGTGGCCTACGGTTTCTGGGCTCGAAGTTGGATTCTCGCGAAGGACGCAGGCAATGCCCGCATGCAGGAAATTGCAGCGGCCATCCAGGCCGGCGCCTCTGCCTACCTCGCCAAGCAGTACAGCACCATCGCCATCGTCGGCGTGGTGCTCGCCATCCTCATCGCCATCTTCCTGGACCTGACCACGGCAGTCGGCTTCATCGTGGGCGCGGTGCTCTCGGGTGCCTGCGGCTTCATCGGCATGAACGTGTCGGTGCGCGCCAACGTGCGCACGGCGCAGGCGGCCACGCAAGGCATCGGCCCGGCACTCGACGTCGCGTTCCGCGGCGGCGCCATCACCGGCATGCTGGTGGTGGGCCTGGGCCTGCTGGGCGTGTCGGCCTTCTACTGGGTCTTGATCGGCAGCAGCACGCCGGCAGCAGGTCACAGTCTCGCGGCCACCCTCAATCCGCTGATCGGCTTTGCCTTCGGCTCCTCGCTGATCTCGATCTTCGCGCGGCTGGGCGGCGGCATCTTCACCAAGGGCGCCGACGTCGGCGCCGACCTGGTGGGCAAGGTCGAGGCCGGCATCCCTGAAGACGACCCGCGCAATCCGGCCGTGATTGCCGACAACGTGGGCGACAACGTCGGCGACTGCGCCGGCATGGCGGCCGACCTGTTCGAAACCTACGCCGTGACGCTGATCGCCACCATGGTGCTGGGCGCGCTGATGGTTACCGC
This sequence comes from Variovorax sp. YR634, assembly GCF_900106655.1. Lineage (NCBI taxonomy): Bacteria > Pseudomonadati > Pseudomonadota > Betaproteobacteria > Burkholderiales > Comamonadaceae > Variovorax > Variovorax sp. YR634. The sequence goes on along the minus strand of NZ_FNOL01000005.1, from coordinate 80,218 downwards.
GGCGCCCACCAACGCCGTGCTGTACCCGCTGGCGCTGGGCGGCGTGTCGATCATCGCGTCGATCATCGGCTGCTTCTTCGTGAAGGCCTCGCCGGGCATGGTCAACGTGATGCCGGCGCTCTACAAGGGCCTGGCAGTGGCGGGCATCCTGTCGCTGATCGCATTCTGGTTCGTCACCAGCTGGCTGATTCCCGACAACGCGATCGCCCCGAGCGGCAGCCAGCTGAAGCTGTTCGGCGCCTGCTTCGTCGGCCTGGCGCTGACGGCCGCGCTGGTATGGATCACCGAGTACTACACCGGCACGCAGTACAAGCCCGTGCAGCACATCGCGCAGGCCTCGACCACGGGCCACGGCACGAACATCATCGCGGGCCTGGGCGTGTCGATGCGCTCCACGGCGTGGCCGGTGATCTTCGTGTGCATCGCCATCCTGGCTTCGTACTCGCTGGCAGGCCTCTTCGGCATTGCGGTGGCTGCCACGTCGATGCTGAGCATGGCCGGCATCGTGGTGGCGCTGGACGCCTACGGCCCCATCACCGACAACGCCGGCGGCATCGCCGAGATGAGCGACCTGCCCGCCAGCGTGCGCGCCGTGACCGACCCGCTCGACGCGGTCGGCAACACCACCAAGGCCGTGACCAAGGGCTACGCCATCGGCTCTGCGGGCCTCGCCTCGCTGGTGCTCTTCGCCGACTACACGCACAAGCTGGAGAGCTTCGGGCTGAACATCAGCTTCAACCTGAGTGACCCGATGGTGATCGTCGGCCTCTTCATCGGCGGGTTGATTCCCTACCTGTTCGGCGCGATGGCCATGGAGGCCGTGGGCCGCGCGGCGGGCGCGGTGGTGGAAGAAGTGCGGCGCCAGTTCCGCGACATCCCCGGCATCATGGAAGGCACCGGCAAGCCCGAGTACGGCAAGGCCGTGAGCATGCTGACCGGCGCGGCCATCAAGGAAATGATGATCCCGTCGCTGCTGCCGGTGCTCGTGCCGATCGTCGTCGGCCTGGTGTTGGGGCCGAAGGCGCTGGGCGGGCTGCTGATGGGCACCATCGTCACGGGCCTGTTCGTCGCCATCAGCATGTGCACCGGCGGTGGCGCCTGGGACAACGCCAAGAAGTACATCGAGGACGGCCACTTCGGCGGCAAGGGCAGCGAGACGCACAAGGCAGCCGTCACCGGTGACACCGTGGGCGACCCCTACAAGGACACGGCCGGCCCGGCCGTGAACCCGCTGATCAAGATCATCAACATCGTGGCGCTGCTCATCGTGCCGCTGGTGGTGAAGTTCCATGCCGGCGATGCGGCGGCGGCCGTGCCGGCGAAGGTCGAGATGCCGCCGGCCGCGACCGCGCCCGCCGCGATGGCTCCGTCGACGCCTGCCGCGGCGGTTGCTTCGGGCGCTGTGTCGGCCGCAGAAGCCGCAGCGGTGAAGGTCGAGAACGGCGTCGTGAAGTTCTACTTCGCGAGCGCCAGCTCCGAAGTAGCGCCCAACGCCAAGGAAGCCCTGGCCGACGTCATCAAGGCCGTGCAGAGCGGCAGCACGGTGCTCGTGAGCGGCTACCACGATGCCAGCGGCGACCCGGCCAAGAATGCCGAGCTCGCCAAGCAGCGCGCGATGGCCGTGAGCGATGCGCTCAAGGCCGCTGGTGCGCCAGAAGACAAGATCGAGCTGGCCAAGCCCGAGCAATCGCAAGCCGACGGGCCGCCCGCCGAGGCGCGCCGCGTTGAAGTCAAAGTAAAGTCCTGAAATGCCCACGCCCGAACGACTCGAATCATTCATCGCCGCCGTCGAAGGCGGCGCGCATGCCAAGGCCATCGAGGACTACTACACCGAAGATGCCACCATGCGCGAGAACCAGGCCGAGCCGCGGCGCGGCCGCAGCACGCTGGTGGCCCAGGAAAGCGCCGTGCTCGACCGCACCGAGTCGGTGGTTTCCACCTGCGTGCGGCCGGTGCTGGTGAACGGCGACCACGTGGCGATCCACTGGATCTTCGAGTTCACATTCAAGGGCGGCAGCAAGATGCGAATGGAAGAAATCGCCTGGCAGCGCTGGGAAGGCGAGCGCATCGCGGAAGAACAATTCTTCTACGACCCCGCCCAGAAAAAGCCGGGCTGACCGCTTCTGCGCGCAAATCCCACCGCCATGGCGCTGCTGCAGACCTCCTAGCCCCATGCGATACCTCCACGCACTGTTCGCCGGCACCTGGGCCATCGCCCGGGCCGAACTGGCGATCGTGCGGCGCTTTCCGCGCATCCTGCTGGCCGTGGTGGCGGTCGGCGTGGTGCCGGCGCTCTATGCACTGATCTACCTCACGAGCGTGTGGGACCCGGCCGGCCACACGGCCGACCTGCCCGCGGCCATCGTCAACCAGGACCAGGGCGTGACCTACATGTCGCGCACTGTCAACGTCGGCGACGAACTCACGCACACCCTGCTCGACAAGCGCGCCTTCGGCTTCCGCGCGATGACCGACGCGGAAGCCGCGCGCGCCGAAGTGCGGCGCGGCACGCTGGCCTTCGCGCTGCTGATTCCAGCGGACTTCAGTGCCAACGCGGTACCGGGTGCGCAGCGCGGTGCCGGGCAACTGGTGGTCTACACCTCCGAAGGCAACAACTACAGCTCGGCCGGCCTGGCGCGGCGTTTCGCGGGTGAGCTGGGGCACCAGGTCAACGAGATGCTCAACGAGCAGCGCTGGGGGCTGGTGCTGAATGCGGCCTCCGGCTCGCAGCAGCGGCTCGACAAGCTCAAGCAGGCGCTGCTGGAACTGCGCGACGGTAGCCAGACGCTGGCCAACGGCGCGACCCAATACAGCGCCGCCGCGCAGCAGGTGAGCAGCGGGTTCAAGCAGGTGAACGGCGGTATCCGCACCATCGAATCGAAGCTGCCGGTCGACGCTGACCTGCGTGCACTGAAGGCCGGCTCGCAGCAACTCGCGGCAGGCCAGCGCGAACTCGGCAGCGGGCTCGCGCAGATCGGCGACGGACTCGGCCAGCTCGAAGCCGGTGCCGACCAGCTCGGCGACGGCGCGCGCAAGATGCAGAAGGATTCCGCCGACATCCCCTTCGTGGGCGAGCGCATCGCCAAGGGCGCGGGCGAACTCGCGGCCGGCGCTGACAAGCTGCGCGGCGGCATCGATCAGGCGCAGGGGGCCATGGCCAAGGCACAGGACGGCAATCACAAGCTCGCGGCCGGCGCCACTGCGCTCGACGGCGGCGTGGGCAAGCTCACCGACGGCATGGGGGCGCTGTCTGGCGGCATCCGCACCATGGCTGGCAAGCTGCCCGCGGACAAGAAGCTCGACGAGTTCGTGCAGGGTGGCGCTCAGCTTGCGCAGGGCGCGCAGCGCCTGCTGACCGGCGTGCGCACCATCGAAGCCGCCCTGCCCGCCTCGATCACCCGCATCCAGGGCAGCGCCTCGGGGCTGGCCGATTCGGTCGAGCCCAAGGTCGAGGTGGTGGCACCGGTGGACAACAACGGCAGCGCCTTCGTGCCGAACATGGTGTCGGTGGCGCTGTGGATCGGCGCGGTGATGGCCGGCTACCTGTTCAATATCCGCATCGTGCTGGCGGACCACACCCACTACCCGAAGCTCGCCAAGACGCTCGGCAAGATCACCATGCCGGCGCTGATCGTGCTGCTGCAGGTGGCGCTGGTGCTGGCCACGCTGCTGGGCGTGCTGCAAGTGCAGGCGCCGCATGTGGCGGCGCTGGCGCTCACGATGGCGCTGGCTTCACTGGTTTTCCTGGTGGTGCTGTTCGCGATCCTGCATGTGTTCGGCGACTTCGGCCGCATCCTCACGGTGCTGCTGCTCACGCTGCAGCTGTCGGCCGGTGGCGGGGTGTTGCCGGTGGAGCTTTCGGCCGGCTTCTTCCGCACGGTGCACAGCTGGCTGCCGTTCAGCTGGGTGGTGCAGGCCTTTCGCGCGGTGATGTTCGGTGCCTTCGACGACGGATGGGCGCATGCATGCTGGGTGGTGGTGCTGTCGGGCGCAGTGGCCGTCGGGCTGATGGCGCTGTTCGGCAAGTGGAAAGAAGTGCTGCTGGCGGACTACCGGCCAACGGTGCAGATCTGAACAGCCCCTTGAAACGATGACACGCTGCCGCCAAGCTCTTTCTCCTTCTCTGTGCCTGCTGCCGGCACTGCTGGTGCTGGGCACCGCGGCCTTCGCGCAAGCCCAGGCCCGCAACGACGACACCCTGTCGCTGAGCTTCGAAGCGGCCCGCGCCCGCATGCTCGATCGCTCCGACAAGCTGGCCGCGGCCCGCGCGGCGGTCGAGTCGAAGGAACTGCAGGGCCAGGGCCTGAAGGGGCTCGGCGGCCCGACGATCAGCGTCTCGGGGCTGGCCTATGCCTACAACGCGAACCTGAATCTCGACCTCGATCCGCTCAACCAGAAATTCGGGCAGATCGGCTCGGCGCTGCCGTCGTCCATCCAGAGCGTGATCGCGCGCGTGCCGATTCCGCAGCTGCCCAACAGCTACACGCTCAACCGCCACGACACCGGCGCCAACACATCGATCTCGGCCGTGTGGCCGCTCTACGTCGGCGGCGCGACCGATGCGGTGCGCGGCTTCGTCTCGGCGCAGACGCGCGAAGCGCAGGCCGATGCCGAACAAGCCGGCCACGAGGTCGACACCCTGCTGGTGCAGCGCTACTTCGGCGCCCAGCTCGCGCAGCGCGCGGCCACGTTGCGCCTGCAGGCCGAGCGAACGATCGCACAGCATGATTCGGCGGCGCAGAAGATGCTCGCGGCCGGTGTGATCTCGCGCGTCGAGCGGCTGCAGGCCAGCGCCGCGTATGAGGAAGCACGGCGCAATGCGCGCAAGGCCGAGAACGACGCGGCGCTCGCCGCCGTGGCCCTGGCCCGCACGGTGCGCGCCGACGGCAGCGTGACGCCGCAGACGCCGCTCTTTCTCATCAGCACACCGATCGAACCGCTCGGCTATTTCATCGACTCGGCGCTCACACGACACCCGGGCCTGGGCAAGGTCGCGGCCAAGAAGTCGCAGGCCGAGCAATTGCACGAAGGCGAAGAGGCGCTGCGCCGCCCGCAGGTCATTGCCTTCGGCACGCGCGAACTCAAGGGCGGCAACGCCGACTGGGTGGCCGGCCTCGGCGTGCGCTGGACGCTGTACGACTCGGTCGACCGCGACGCCCTGTCGGCTGCTTCACTCAAGCAGGTCGAGCAGGCCGAACGCACCGACGCGCAGGCGCGCAGCGACATCTCGCTGCTGGTCGAACGCAACTGGCGCGCATTGGAGAACGCGCGCCGTCAATACCTCGAGATGAAGGCCTCGGTAGAGCTGGCGCAAGAGGTCGTGAAGCTGCGCACCTCGGGCCTGCGCGAAGGCACGAGCACCACGCTCGACCTGATCGACGCCGAGACCAACCAGGCCAAGGTGCTGACCGAACGCGCGCAAGCCGCCAACGACTACGTGCAAGCGCTTGCGCAACTGCTCGAAAGCGCGGGCCTTTCCGAAAGGTTTTCCGACTACATCGCGCGTGCCGACGTGAAGGTGAATTGATGATGAGTGCCAAGACCCGAAAACTGATCGCGATATTCGCCGCCCTGCTCGTGCTGGCGGTGCTCGTCTGGGGTTTCTGGCGCGCCTCGCAGCCCGCCCCCGAGGTATTCCAGGGCCAGATGGAAGCGCGCGAAACCGATGTTGCCGGCAAGGTGACGGCGCGCATCGCCGAAGTGCCGGTGAAGGAAGGCGACCGCATACGGGCCGGCGCGGTGCTGGTGCGCATGGACAGCCCCGAAGTGCGCGCCAAGCTCGCACAGGCCACTGCCGCCGAACAGGCCGCGCAGGCCGTCGCCGACAAGGCCCAGAACGGCGCCCGCCCGCAGGAGGTCGAGATGGCGCGCATGCAGTGGCAGCGCGCCGAAACCGCGGCCCAGCTGGCGCAGACCTCGTACCGCCGTGTCGACGGACTTGCGCGCGAGGGCCTGGTGGCCGACCAGAAACGCGACGAGGCCGAAGCCAACTGGAAGGCCTCGCGCGACGCCGCCATTGCCGCCAAGGCGCAGTACGACATGGCACGCATCGGCGCCCGCCCCGAGGACAAGACCGCCGCCAGCGCGCAAGCGCGCCAGGTCGCCGGCGTGGTAGCCGAGGCCGAAGCCGCCAAGGCCGAGACCGAGCTGCGCAGCCCCGTCGGGGGCGAGGTGGCCAAGGTGCTGGCCAAGGTCGGCGAGCTGTCGCCGCAGGGCGTGGCCGTGGTCACGGTGGTCGACCTGAGCGACCAGTGGGTGGTGCTCAACGTGCGCGAAGACCGACTCGCCCGCTTCGCGCTCGGCAACGAATTCGATGCGCGCCTGCCCGCGCTGCCGGAAGACAGGCGCACGGCCCGCTTCAAGGTCTACTACAGCGCCGTGCTGCCCGACTTCGCGACGTGGCGCGCCACGCGCGGCGGCACCGGCTTCGACGTGCGCACCTTCGAGGTCCGCGCGCGGCCGCTCAAGCCCATCGACGGCGCTCGGCCCGGCATGAGCGTCTTGGTCGACTGAGTTCGCGATGAGCCTGCGCGGCTTTTCCGCAGCCAGTGCACGGCGCGAGTTCGCGCTGCTGCGCACGCGCCCCTGGGACCTGGCGATGGTCTCGTGGGTGCCGTTGCTGGCGGTGTTCCTGATCTGGTGGATCTTCTCTGCCGGCCTGCCCGAGCGATTGCCAATCGGCGTGCTCGACCAGGACCACTCGTCGCTCTCGCGCCAGTTGGTGCGCTTTCTGGACGCCACGCCCGGCTTGCGCGTGGTGCAGCGGTACGGCGACGAAGGCGAGATGGCGCGCGCCCTGACCAGCGGCGTGGTCGACGCGGCGGTGCAGTTGCCGCGCGACCTGAGCCGAGACGTCAAGCAGGGCCGCGTCGGGCAGGTAGTGCTGCTGCACAACGCGCAGCTCGGCACGCATTCGAGCCTGATCCAGCGCGACGTGCGCACCGCCGTGGCCACGGTTTCGGGCGGTGTCGAGCTCACGGTGCGCAACAAGCGCGGCGAGTCGATGACGGCGGCGCGCGTGAGCATGGAGCCAATCAAGGCGAGCATGGTGGCGCTGTTCAACACCTCGACCGACTACGAGCAGTTTCTCGGCGCGGCGCTGATTCCGGCGCTGCTGCACATTCTTGCGATGACGGCCGGCGCCTGGGCCGTGGGGCGCGAGTTGCGCGACCGCAGCATCGGCGAGTGGCTGGGCGCCGCGCCACGATGGCACGAGGCGCTGGCAGCGCTGGCGGGCAAGCTGGTGCTGCCGTTCGCGAGCCTTTCGGCGGTAGCCATCGCGGCGATGCTGTGGATCACCGCGGGTCGCGGGTGGCATCCGGTCGGTTCGCTCGGGTGGACGCTGTTCGCGCTGGTTGTGTTCCTGGCGCTGTCGATTGCGCTCGGGGCTTTCGCGGCGGCATTCACGCGTTCGCTGCGCACTGCGCTGTCGGCTACGGGCTTCATCACGGCGCCGGCCTTCGCGTTCGGTGGCGTGGGTTTTCCGCTGGTCGCGATGCCGTTCTTCGCGCAGATATGGGCCAGCCTGCTGCCCTACACGCACTACATCCGCGTGCAGATGGAGCAGTTGCAGATGGGCGCGCCGGTGGTGTATTCGGTCGCCACGCCGCTGTGGATGCTGCTGGGCACGGGCGTGCTGCTTGCCGCGTCCGCCGGTGCGCTGGTGCGCGCGGCCGGAGCGCCCGAGAGCTGGGGTGGACGCTGATGACTGACGAACGGCTCCACCTCGGCGCCGCATGGCGCGACACCGCGCTAGCCGTGCTGCGCGACAAGGGCGTGCTGCTGATCATGCTGCTCGCGCCCATCATCTACGGCTTCTTCTACCCGTGGCCCTATGGCACGCAGGCCGTGACGCGCGTGCCGGTGGCAGTGGTCGACCAGGACCACACAGCGCTGTCGCGGCAGATCGCGCGCTTCGCGCTGGCCAATCCGCGGCTCGACGTGCGCATGGTCACGGGAGATGTGCACGAGGCGCAGCAGGCGCTGTGGCGCGGCGACATCGAAGGCTATGCGCTGCTGCCGGCCGACCTCAAGCGCGATGTGCTGCGCGGCACCTCGGCGGTCGTCACCATCGAAGGCAACGGCGCCTATGCGCTGTTGAACAAAGCGGTGCTGTATGGCTTCTCGGAGGCTGTCGGCACGGTGTCGGCCGGCGTCGAGATCCGCAAGCTGCAGGCTGGCGGCCAGAGCGCGATTCAAGCCGCTCGCAGCCGCAGTCCGCTCAACACGCAGCTGGTCGCGCTGTTCAACCCGACCGAAGGCTATGGCAGCTACGTGGTGCCGGCGGTGGCACTGCTGATCCTGCAGCAGACGCTGCTGATGGGCGTGGCGATGCTGGCTGGCACCTGGGCCGAGGCGGGGCGGCTGCGGGCGTCGATGGGAGCCTGGCTGGGCCGGCTGGGGGCGCTCTCGGCGTTCGGCTTTCTGAGCGGGCTTTTTTATTTCGGCTGGGTGTTCTTCTTGCAGGACTACCCGCGCGGTGGCAATCCGCTCGGCGCGCTGGTGTTGCTCGCGTTCTACGTGCCGGCGATCTGCACGGTGGGCCTGCTGCTGGGCTGCTGGTTCCGAGACCGCGAGCGGGCCTTGCAGGTGCTGCTGTTCACCGCCCTGCCGATGGCCTTTCTCTCGGGCTTCTCGTGGCCTGTGGAGGCCTTGCCGGGGCCGCTGCAGGCGCTGCGCTGGCTCTTCCCGAGCACGGCGGGCATACAGGCCTCGCTGCGGCTCAACCAGATGGGCGCGCCGCTGCATGACGTGTTGCCCTACCTTGGTGTGCTGCTGTCGCTGACTCTTGCGGGGCTGCTGGCGCTGTGGCTCGCGGCCACCCAGCGCACCGCCGGGCCGAAGCGCGTCTAGCGCTGGCTCTCGGCCGCCACGGCGCGCACCAGCCGCGTGGCGGGCGCCACCAGTTCGCGCAGGTCGCCCGCGCGGTCCTGCTCGATGGCCTGCAGCACCAGTTCGTTGATGCCGCCGACCACGGTCATCGCCATCTCGCTCGTCAGGTGCACGGCGGGGCCCTCCGCGCTGCCGCTGCTGTTGATAGCCACCTGGATGAAGTTGGCGATCTCGTCATTCACCCGGCGCCGCACCACCAGGCCCGGCATGCCGAGCCCCAGGATCTCGACGAAGAGCGTACGCAGCAGCACCGGGTCTTGCGCGAGGTAATCGAAGTACGCGGTCATGGCCTGCTCGACCTGCGCATGCCAGGGCTGCACGGGGTCGAAGGCCTCGCTCACCGCCTGCAGCGCGAGCCGGCTGGCGGTTTCGTAGAGCGCGATCAGGCACTCGGTCTTGGTGCTGAAGTGTTCGTAGAAAGTGCGGCGCGACACGGCGGCCTCGCGCACGATGTCGGCAATGGTTGTCTCGGCGTAGCCCTTGGCTGCCACGGCGTGCGCCATGCCCTGCAGCAGACGCTTGTAGTGCTCGCTCCCTGGGCCCTCGGCGGACTTGGAAGGGGCTGCTTTTTCGATGGTTTCGCTCATGAACGGCACATTTTCCTACGTCTCGGTACTTGACAGTACCAATTCACAATTGCAACATGGCGGCATGCGGTACTGATTTGTACCAACCATCCATCCACGCAGCTCTGCTTTTCCCGAGGCTTGCTTCATGACCGATCTCGTTGTCCGCCGCCTTCTGATCGACCTGCAACCGCCCTTTGCCCGCAACTGGTGCGGCGGCGATGCATTCTCGACCGCTTTCTTCAACGCCCTGTCGATGAGTTTCCCTTTCGGCGAGCAGTTCTTCATCGACGCGGTGCGCGACGCCGTCGCCACGCTGCCGGCCGAGGTACAGGAAAAACACAAGGCCGACGTGCGCGGCTTCATCGGGCAGGAAGCCACGCACCGGCGCATTCATTCGCTCTTCAACAACCATCTGGAAAGCCAGGGCCTGGTCGACGGCTGGACGGCGCGCGCCAGCAAGCGCATGGCCCTGATGGAAGAAGCCGACCCACGCCACGCGCTGGCTGTGACGGCGGCCACCGAGCATTTCACGGCGATGTTCGCGGAGTGGCTGCTGGCGCACCCGCAGGTCCTCGACGGCGCCGAGCCCCGGCTGCGCACCATGTGGCTGTGGCACAGCGCGGAAGAGCTGGAGCACAAGAGCGTGGCCTTCGACGTCTACCAGGCCGCGGGTGGCTCCGACGAATGGCGCACGCGCTGGTTCCGCCGCGTGACGATGATGTTCCTGGGCGACCTGATGCACCAGACCATCGACAACCTGCGCCACGAAAAGCAGCTGTGGAAATGGTCGACCTGGAAGAGCGCCGCGCGCATCCTGCTGAGCCGCGACGGCCTGCTGCGCGGCAACCTGGCCGGCTGGCGCAGCTACCTGCGCGCGGACTTCCATCCGATGCAGCAGGACAGCAGCCTGTCGGAGCGCTGGCTGGCGGACAACCGCGCGCAGTACACGCCAGTGGGCGCGGCGCCTGAGGCGGCCGCTGCCGGCTGACAGGCAAGAAAACTCAGTAGAAATTGGCGCGGTGCGGCGCGCCGCTGCCGGCCTGCTGTTGCTGCTCAGGGCGCAGCGTCAGGTCGTGCAGGGTGTCGAAATCGGACGGAGCATCCGGCACGCGCATCACCACTTCGAGCTCGTGCATCGACGCGACCCAACGGCCGGCGGGGGATTCGGCCGGCTCGTCATTGGCGAACACGCCGTCGCGGATGTAGAAGGTCTCGCCCTCCGGGCGCTCGGCATGCAGCTCGATCAGGCGCGCGATCGAGAAGTTGTACGTCACGAGCTTCTCGCGCGTCTTGCGGTCCTTGCCACCGCAGTTGAACGAGCCTTCGGCGGCGATGACGATGCAGGAGCCGTCTACCCCGCCGTCCATCTCGATCTCGTTGCCCGAGCGCCAGATGGCATTGGGCAGGCGCACGCGCACCTTGTCGATCACGAGGTCGCGCTGCTTGTTGAGGCTGCCCAGGGGAGGTACCAGCGAACGCAGCTGCCGCAGGCGCTCGGCGAAGTTGTCGTCCATCAGGAATTCGACGTGGTGCGTAGCGCTGCCGGACGAGCGTTTGACCACCTGCATGACCACGTGGCGCGACTTAGCCATGGCAGGGCCCCTTTGCAAGCGTTGAATTCCATGTCCCGCGAGGGGCGTCGACGGTGTGGCTGCAATTCATTGGAAATCGGCTACTAGTAGAACTTTAGATTACATGCAATTACATGCATCATTTGTGTCCAACTGTATAACGATTGCCGGCAATGCGGAAGGCCATTCCGTGACTTATGCACGAGGAAATGTCTCCAAAATGCCTCCCCGATGTGCTAGCAGGCGCACTGCCAGCAGCCGGGGTCAATCCCCTATTCGAGGGATTCGTCGAGCGCCTTGCAGGAAGGCGCGCACACGGTCTGGGACTTGCCCAGCACCTGGCGCGTACGCAGCTGCGAGCGAACGCGGTGCTTGCCGCACATGAAGCACGACATGGTCGCGCCGCTGAACGACGCCGAGGCGCGGAACGGCGAACCCGGCGTCTTGGACTTGTAACGCAGCCCATCCGCCACCACTGCCGTCTTCACTTCACCCTTCGCCATGCGTCTTGTCCTTGCTGTTCAGTTATGCACTGCGCATTGCGCGTGCAATGGCTTCCCGTGCGCTGATTTCAGCGGCCAGGGAAGCGTCCAACGCCGAGCGGCAAAGCCCGGCGTGCTTGTAATTGAGGTTCTCGTAAACCTCGGCCGCGGCCGGATAGGCATCGAGCAGGCGGCCTAGTTCGGCGCCCTGCTCGACGTCCTCGAACTCATGCACGAGGTGCTCGACCACGGAGCGGTACTGCTCTGCGCCTACGGGCACAGGGCTGTGCTCAAGCTTTTCCAGCAGTTGCGCCAGCACGTGGGTCACTGCCAGATCGGTCTTGGGAGACGGATTATCGGTCGTGTTCATGGTTTCCATCTGGGGGCAGCATACGCCTATGCAAGTGGCTGCTCGTATAGGGATGTCTCCGGCTCCCCCGCTTTTTGCGCCGCCTGCATCCGCTGGAGCAGGCTGTGCAGCATCTCGGTCGAGAGCCCGTGGATCACCAGCCGGTGCCCCGCCCGCAGGGTCGACAGGGGCACCAGCGGATGCTTGTTGTTGACCAGGATCAGGTGTTCGGGCGCGTTCAGGAGCGTCGCCGTGTAGATGCCGATGGTTTCGTCCAACTGCAAGGAATTGGCCGCGCGCCAGAAATCGTTGTCCGTGAGCATCAGCTGGTAGAGCGGCGTGAACAGCTCGATGGCGCTCTGCAGGTCGAGAAAATTGAGCTTGCCCTGGGGCATGTCCTCCAGCCGCAGCCCTGGCTCCCTGATCATCGAAAAATCGACCTTCTCCGCCTTGCACAGCGCCACGCCCTTGTCGCGCAGCGCCTTGTTCAGCCGGATCACGAAGTTGAAGAGGTTCAGGTCGTGCTTCAGGAACATCTCGTCCTTCAGCGCGTCTATGTCGGCCGGCTCCAGCGGATTGGTGGCCACCGGAGCCGGCGAATTCCGCCCGATGAAGGCCAGCACCTGCGAGCCCAGGTGAAAGTGCCGCAGGATGAGCCAGTTGGCCTCCGGCGACACGAAGCGCTTCAGCCCCCAGGCCAGAAACCGGTGCAGCAGCATCGAATGCGACCAGTTGCGCGGCACGAACACCTTCACGATCTGGATCAGGATGATCGTCAGCCGCGCGATCGGCCGCAGGAACGGCAGCAGATACTGCCGCGAGCCCGAACTCGAATCGGCCAACCACGCCGCCTTGACGTTGTCGGGCAGCGGCGTGCTCTGATCGAGGTAGAGCGCCAGCCAGGGACTGGGGTCGCGCTCGTCGTGCGCCTGCGTCAGGAAATCAGGTGTTCGATCCATGGGGCATACGCTCCGTGATGTGCTGGAACTGCATCAGGTACAGCGCGGCCGTGTGGCGCGCGGTGTCTGTGATCTGGCGGGCGGCGCGCGCCTGCCCTTCCACGGCCATCACCATTTCGACCGCCGTGAGCCAGCGGCTCAGGTGGTGCTCGTCGTTGTGGCCGTGGTACTCGAGAAAACGGAAGGCATCGGGCGGCAGCTTCAGGCTGGCCTTCAGCAGCGGCAACAGCGCCGGCACGATGCGCTGGCCCGTGCCCTCGATGATGTAGATCGCGCCCAGCAGGCCGATCGGGTCGCGCGTGGCGGCCAGGCCGTGCAGATAGGCGTTGAGCGCCTCGCCGCCCGGGTTGCGGCGCAGGTCCTCGATGCGCTCGACCGTGCCGCCCGCCTTGCGGTAATCGCTGAAGAGGATGTTGAAGTCGTTCTGCTCCTCGCCCGCGTGCACGCCGATCAGCGAGGCCAGCACCTGGTACGGCTCGCTCAGCGAGGCGGCGCCTTCGCGCATCCACAGGCTGCCCTCGCGCACCTGCGGCACCCATTGCTCCATCCAGTTCAGGTAGTCGGGCACGGCAAAACGGCGCTCGCGGATCTGGCGGACCAGCGGCGTGCGCCAGACGCGCGAGCGGTAGTCGTGCCAGATGGCGGCCAGCTCGGTGAGCAAGGCGCCGAGTCCTTCGGGTGCGGCGGCCGGGTCATGCGGAGGCGCAATGACGAGGTCGTCGTCGGGCACCGCTGCCGCTCGGGGCGCCACCACCACGGGCGCCGCATCGGCTGCCTCGACTTCGAGCAGCATGTACGCCGCCATGAAGCGCCCCGATTCCGGCACGTAGCAGAAGATCTGCTCGCCGGGCTTCAGCGTCTTGGTGTGCAGGAACTCAGCCAGCATCACGAGGATCGACGCCGCCCCGGTGTTGCCGCGCCATGCGAGGTTGCTCCACCAGCGCTCGCGCGGAATCGACAGGTCGGCCTTCGCCATCAGGTCCTCGACCACCGGGATGAATTTCTCCGACGAGTAATGGCACAGGAAGTGATCGACCCGCTTCGGATCGACCCAGCCGTCGCGCACCAGCCCCGCGTATTCGTGGATGCCGATGTCGAACAGATGCGGCAGCAGGCGTATGTCCTGCCGCAGCGACAAGGCGCCCGCCGCCTCGGCCTCGGCCCAGGAGCCGAAGTCGAGGTGGCCGCGCGCGCGGTCTTCGGTCAGGCCCAGCTGCATGCAGACCGGGTAGTCGCCCGAGAACGCACGTTGATGCACCCACTTCAGCTTCAGGCGCAACCCAGGCGCGCCGGCCAGTGCGGGCGTGCCGTCGGACAGCAGCAAGGCGCCCGCGCCATCCGACAGCATCCAGCGTAGAAAGTGCGAGTCGAAGTCGGTTTCATAGCCGCGCGCCGCGAAGCGCGAACGCTTGAAGAGGCGCGACGGCATCTCGCTCGCCACCGCCATCGCCGAGCGGTGCGCGCCCAGCTCGATGCCCTGCGCGGCAGTCTGGATCGCCGACACGCCTGCCGCGCAGATGCCGTGCACCGAATGCGTTTCCATCGGCTGCGCCGCCAGTTCGCCCTGGATCATGTTGGCGAATCCCGGCATCAGCGTGTCTCCGCCCGACGAGCCGCTGGCCAACAGCGACACGCGCGACAGCTCCGCACCGCCCCGCCGCAGGCAATCGCGGATCGCGCCGGCCGCCAGCTGCGCATTGGTGTGTTGCGTCACGCCTTCCGCATCGATGGCGTAGTGCCGCGTGAGGATGCCGTTCTCTGCCAGGATGCGCCGCTTGATGCGCTCCGACATGCGGTTCAGCGGCGCGATGTACGCGTCCATGCGGTCGTTGGGAATGGGCTCGCCCGGCATGAAGTAACCGGCGCTTTCGAGATAGACGCGTTGGAATGAGACAGGCATGGTTCAGGTGATGGATGAATCGGGAGGCATCAGCGGGCGGCTGCGAAAACGCGGCCACACGGTCCCCAGCACGAACACGCGCACCATGTACGGCACCAGCCCGCCCTCGTTGAGCACAGGATCCACCCGCGCGCGGTAACGCGTGCGATGCAGATGCGTGAGCTCGGACCAATGGGCATGCGGGTTCTCGTGGTGTGCGGTGTGCAGGCCGATGTTGAACAGCAAGGGGTTCACCAGCCCCTCGAAATTGCGGGCGTAGTTCAGCTGGCTACCCGAGGTATCGCCCGGCGCCTCCTTGCGCACGGGTTTTCGGCCGTCGGCATGCGCGTGCTGCAGGTAGTTGGTCGCCAGCAACCAGTGCAGGCCATGCAGCTGCGGCACGATCACAAACAGCAGGGCCTTGCGCCAATCGAGCGCCAGCAGCACCGTCCAGCTGACCAGCCACAGCACATACTGCGCCATGCAGTAGCGCCATGCGCCGCGCCGATGCTTCTGCAGCCGCGCCAGCCACGCGAAGAACACCGGAATCAGCACCCACACGGCCTGGAACGGATGCAGCAGATAGCCTCGCAGATGATTGGTGTCGCCACCGAAGCGGTAGGTGCGCGCAACGTCTTTCGGCCCGTGCCGGTGGCGATGATGGTTGGCCACGTGCGCGGGCCAGAACACGAAGGTCGGGTGGCCCTGCAGCAGCGTGATCCAGAAATCCGTCAGCCGGTTCATGCGCCGCCCGCGCCACATGCGCAGGTGCACGTGGTTGTGATGGATCACGCCGACGCCAAGCGTCAGGAACAGCATCAGCCCATACAGCAGCGCGTTGAAACCGTGGAGCCATTGCCACGCCGCCAGCGCAGGCAAGGCGGCGAGGTAGGCAAGGCTCTGCCAGTCGCGCCAGTGGCGCAGCCCCGGCAGGCGACGGCTCGCGTCAGGCCGCGGTCGCGCCATGCTTCTTTCGGAAAGCCTGAAGCACCGGCTCGGCTGCATCGGCCGCAATGCGCGTCCTGAAGAGCCGGTCCATGAACGTGAACTGGAAACCGTAGTTGCCGTTGTGCACGGCATGGTGCAGGTGGTGGCGGCGGCTTGCCGCAAACCAGTGGCTGTACGACACGCCCGTGAAGAAGTCGTAGTTCGAATGCCCGATGCAGTTGAAGAACAGGCTGAACACCGGCACCGCCGCCAGCGACCAGAAGCTGAAGTCGTGCACCACCATCGGCAGCAGGATCACGTTGCCGAGCATCAGCGCCTCGACGGGATGGAAGCTGTAGGTCGCCCACGGCGTGGTCACGAACGAACGGTGATGCGGCCCGTGAAAGCGCCGCAGCCAGCGTGTGTGCAGCAATCGGTGGTTGATCCAGAAATGCACGTCGTTCCAGAACGCGAGCCCGAGGATCTCGACCGCGATCTGCCGCCACCCCGCATCGCCGTCGAGCCGCGCCCAGCCAAGCTGAAGCAGCCCCCACGGAAACACCATGCCCAGCCCGAAGATCAGCACCGACACGCCCGACTGCCCCAGCTCGCGCCGCAGTTGCCCCGGCTGCAGCGGCCGCGGATCGAGTTCGCGCCCGATGCCCAGCGCCGGCAGCACCCGCTTCGTCAGCAGCCACGTGATGCCGCCGAAGCCGAGATAGATACCGCCGAAAAAAAGCACGCCCCACAGCATGACCTGCGGGGCGGACAACGAAGTGAAAGTCTGCGCCATCCCCCGAGGCTACAACAGCATCTCGGGAACGATCGGCGCTATGAGCATGTTGTAGAAGCGCTGGAAGAAGCTCGACTCCGGCTCCGAGGTCAGGATCACTTCTTTCTCGCCGTCGTTCGTCAGCCATTGCAGCGTGCCGGTGTCCTTGGCCAGCCGCAGCCGGTAGGAGTTCTGCAGCTTGCTGATGTTGATGACGCGCATCATCTCGCGCGCCAGCTGCGGGCTGTCGACCACCAGCCCCATCTCGGTGTTCTGGCTGGCCGAGCGCGGGTCGAGGTTCATCGAGCCGATGAAGATGCGTGTCTTGTCGATGGCCGCGGTCTTGGCATGCAGCCGCCCGAGCGACTTGCCGAACATGCCGAAGCGCTCGCCTGCGCTGGTGCGCTGCGGGCTCAGCTCGTACAGGTCGGCCCCGCCTTGCAACAGCCGCTCGCGATAGCGCGCGTAGCCGGTGTGCACCAGCGGCTCGTCGTTGGCGGCCAGCGAATTGGTCAGCAACGTGAGCTTGACTTTGCGCCGAGTCAGGTCCTCGAAGGCCTCCATGCCGCGCTCGCCCGGCACCAGGTACGGCGAGGTCATGTCGACCTCGGTCTTGGCGTCGAGCAGCAGCGCCCAGACCTTCATCGTCACGCTGGTGGAGATCGCCTCGTCGGCTGTCATGGTCGCGGGCTTGGTGGGCGGGTCGGCGATGGCACGGGCCTCGCCCCACAGCAGGCCCATGCGGCCGCCGTCGAGCTCTTCGGCAATGGGGCCGTAGCCGAGGATGTCGGAGGGCGGCAGCACGATCTTCGGCGGCGGCGCGGCCATGCCCACCCAGCCGTCGAAGTCGGTGCCGGTCGGCTTGCGGCCGCCCTCGCCCGTCACGATGTCGGCAATGGGCCAGACCTGTTCGCTGTTCCAGTAGGCGTCGAAGATCGACTCGAGCTGCGGCACCACCTTGCCGACCACCAGCGCGTCCATGTCGATGAAGTTCTGCGCCTCGCTCAGCACGAAATACTCGTCGGCAATGTTGCGCCCGCCCACTACAGCCATCACGCCGTCCGCAATGAAGAGCTTGTTGTGCATGCGGTGGTTGAGCCGCGGAATCTCCCACGGCGACGCCGCAAAGCGCGAGAGGAAACCGTTGCGCCCGCAGCAGAACGGGTTGAACAGGCGCACGTCGACATTGGGCGTCTCGGACAGCGCCAGCAGCAGTTGCTGGCTCTTCACTGTGTACAGGTCGTCCACCAGCACCCTCACCTTCACGCCCCGGCCCGCGGCCTCGCGCAGCGTGCGCAACAGCAGGCGGCCGACGGCATCGTTCTCGAGCTGGTAGTACTGCACCACCAGCGAGCGCTGGGCCCGCTGGGCCAGCTGGATGCGCGCATCGAGCGAGTACACGCCCAGTGGCATCAGCCGGAAGCCCGAGTGCTCGTCGGGCGGCGTGGAGGCGGCGGCGATCTTCGCCAGCGTGGTCGATGGGTCGGCCGAGGCGGCGAACTCGGCGGGCCGCTCCCGCGCCGGCGGCAGCGAGCCGCAGGCGCCGAGTGCCGCTATCAGGACGCCCGCGAGCGCGATGCGCAGAAACGAGAGCCAGGTGTTCATGATGGTTCGCCCATTGCTTGGTGCTTCCCGCCGTTTTTCGGTTGTTGTGTTCAATACGCCGGCCAGCCCGCGCCGGTTTCAAAGGCCCATTCAGGGGATGCTCAAGCCTAGAATTCGCTCCACATCGCTCGGAGTTACATCATGGCTCGTTCGCACCTCCATCGCATCGCATGGATGACGATTTTTGCAGCCCTTGCCCACCCTGCCTGGGCCGCCCTGGACATCGGCGACCCCGTGCCCAAGTTCACCGCCAACGCCGCCCTGGGCGGCAAGACCTTCCGCTACTCGCTGGCTGATGCGCTCGCCAAGGGACCGGTGGTGTTGTACTTCTTTCCTGCGGCAGATTCCAACGACTGCTCGATCGAGGCCCACGCCTTCGCCGAAGCCGTCGACCAGTTCGCCGCGCTGGGCGCCACCGTGATCGGCGTCTCGGCGGACGACATAGGTACCCTGTCGAAGTTCTCGGTCAAGTCCTGCCAGAGCCGATTTCCGGTGGCATCGGACGAGAACAAGACCGTGATCCAGGGTTTCGACGCGCTGATGCAGACGCGGCCGGACTTCGCCAACCGCCTGTCGTACGTGATTTCGCCGGACGGCAAGGTCGCCTACTACTACCAGAACCTGAATCCGGACAAGCACGTGGAGCGCATGTTGAATGCCGTGAAGGCGCTGCCGAAGGCCACCGCCGCCAAGTAGACACGAGCAGAGGGACGCCGGGCCGCCCGGCCACGGATTGCGCGTGCTTCGCGCAAAATCCAGCCCCATGCAGCTCAACTACATCGCCAACGCGGACGTCCCGTCCTCCTCCGGCCGCACCCTGCCGGTCATCGATCCTTCCGACGGCCAGGCTTTCGACGAAATCCAGCGCAGCAATGCCGCCGACATCGACTCCGCCGTGCGCGCCGCGCGCGACTGCTTCGAGGGTGTCTGGCACAAGGTCAGCGCTGCCGACCGCAGCCGCCTGCTCTACAAGCTCTCGCAAAAAATCGCCGAGCACATCGACGAACTGGCGCTCATCGAGCAGCGCGACTGCGGCAAGCCCGTCAAGCAGGCGCGTGCCGACGCGGTGGCGCTGGTGCGCTACTTCGAGTTCTATGCCGGCGCCTGCGACAAGCTGCACGGCGAGACCATCCCCTACCAGGACGGCTACAGCGTCTTCACCTGGCGCGAGCCGCACGGCGTTACCGGCCACATCATTCCGTGGAACTACCCGATGCAGATCTTCGGGCGCAGCGTGGGCGGCGCCCTGGCGGCGGGCAACGTGTGCGTGGTGAAGCCGGCCGAAGACGCCTGCCTCTCGCTGATCCGCGTAGCGCAGCTGGCAGCCGAGGTCGGCTTTCCGGCCGGCGCGCTCAACATCGTGACGGGCTACGGCCATGAAGTGGGCGACGCGCTCGCGCGGCACGAAGGCATCGACCACATCAGCTTCACCGGCAGCCCGAAGATCGGCACGCTGATCCAGCAGGTGGCAGCCGAGCGGCATTGCCCGGTCACGCTGGAGCTGGGCGGCAAGAGCCCGCAGATCATCTTTGCGGACGCCGACCTCGACGCGGCCATTCCCGTTGTCATCAACGCGATCGTGCAGAACGCCGGCCAGACCTGCTCGGCCGGCTCGCGGGTGCTGATCCAGCGCGGCATCTACGAGCCGCTGCTCGAACGCCTGGGCCACGCCTTCGAAGCCCTGCGCGTCGGCCCCGCGGCCATGGACCTCGACGTGGGCCCGCTGATCCGCCAGACGCAGCAGCAGCGCGTGTGGGACTTCCTGAGCGACGCGCAGCATGCCGGCATCCCGATGGTGGCGCAGGGCATCGTGGTCGAGGAAGCGCCCGAGACCGGCTTCTACCAGGCGCCCACCCTGCTGCGCGACGTGCCGGTCGGGCATCGACTGGCGCAGGAAGAAGTGTTCGGCCCGGTGCTGGCCGCGATGTCCTTCACCGACGAAGACGAAGCGGTCGCGCTCGCCAATGCCACGCAGTTCGGCTTGGTGGCGGGCGTGTGGACCGCCGACGGTTCGCGCCAGTTCCGCATGGCCAAGCGCGTGCGCAGCGGCCAGGTGTTCATCAACAACTACGGCGCGGGTGGCGGTGTCGAGCTGCCCTTCGGCGGCGTGAAGTCTTCAGGCTACGGACGTGAGAAGGGCTTCGAGGCGCTGTACGGTTTCACCACGCTGAAAACCGTCGCCGTCAAGCACGGCTGACCGCGCGGGGCTGGTCAACCCAGCGCGGTGTCCAGCAGCATCATCAGCACGAAGCCGATCATCAGCCCGCTCGTGGCAAAGGCTTCGTGCCCCTTGCGGTGCGACTCGGGAATGATCTCGTGGCTGATCACGAACAGCATCGCGCCTGCTGCAAAGCCAAGTCCCCAGGGCAGCAGCATCGCCGAATGGCCGACCACGGCCGCGCCCAGCACCGCACCCAGCGGCTCCACCAGCCCCGAGGCCATGCCGATCAGCACCGCGAACATGCGGCTGTAGCCGGCGGCCAGCAGCGCCACCGCGACCACCAGGCCCTCGGGCACGTCCTGGATTGCGATGCCGGTGGCCAGCGCGTCGGCGCGCAGCCCGTTGTTGGCCGCATAGCCCACGCCAATGGCCAGGCCTTCGGGCACGTTGTGCAGCGCGATCGCAAACACGAAGAGCCAGGTGCGGCGCAGCTGCCTGGCGGCCTGGCCTTCGCGGCCCTTGATGAAGTGTTCGTGCGGCAGCACGCGGTCCATCAGCATCAGCACGATGCCGCCGAGCAGGATGGCGGAGCCGATCACCCCGCCCGCCGCCCAGTTGCCGCCGCCGAACACGCCCACATTCTTTGCGGCCTCCAGGCCCGGGATGATCAGCGAGAAGGCGCTGGCCGCTAGCATCACGCCGGCGCCGAAGCCGAACAGCGTGTCCTGCAGCCGCTCCGGGAGCCTCTGCGAGAACAGCACCGGCAGCGTGCCGAGCGCGGTCGCCAGCGCGGCGACCGAGCCGCCTAGCAAGGCATTCCATACCAGCGGATCGCCGCGCACGAACTGCCAGAACTGCAACACGCCCACCAGCACGCCGGCCGCGACGATGGCGAAGCCGACCCACTCGCGCATCGGGCGGGCCTGCCTGGGTTGCCGTCCTGCCATCGTGCCCTGCTGCGGCTCGTTCATGGGCCTGCTCCTCAGCCGCCGGTCGCGGCGGCGTGACGCCGGGCCACCTCGGCCCAGTTCACGACGTTGTAGAAGGCCGCGATGTATTCGGGACGGCGGTTCTGGTACTTGAGGTAGTAGGCGTGCTCCCATACGTCGAGTCCGAGGATCGGCGTGTTGCCAGAGCCGATACCGCGCATCAGCGGGCTGTCCTGGTTGCCGCTGCTCTCCACGGCGAGCTTGCCGCCGGGGCCTGCCGACAGCCACGCCCAGCCACTGCCGAAGCGCGTGAGGGCGGCCTTGGTGAAGGCCTCCTTGAAGGCGTCGAAACCGCCCAGGTCGGTGTCGATGGCTTCCGCGAGCGCCCCCGTAGGCGTGCCACCACCGCCCTGCCCGACTGGCGCCATCACGGTCCAGAACAGGCTGTGGTTGGCGTGCCCGCCGCCGTTGTTGCGCACCGGCGCGCGCAGCGCCTCGGGCAGCTGCTCGACGTTGGCGATCAGTTCTTCGACCGGCGTTCCCTCGTGCAGCGTGTCTTTCAGGGCCGCATTGAGGTTGTTCACATAGGTCTGGTGGTGCTTGCCGTGGTGGATTTCCATCGTCTGCGCGTCGATGTGCGGTTCGAGCGCATCGAAGGCATAGGGCAAGGCTGGCAGGGTGTACGGCACGGTCGAAAAGCTCCTTGGTTGGAAGAGCCCTTTGCGTTGTCGACGTGTTGCGTACTCAGGCGCCTAAATGATAGGAATTCTCATTGTCCACGTCAAGACATCTGCGGCAGAGATGGCGCAAACCGGCCATTTCAGGAAGCTTTCGGCAACGATAGATACACTGCGCTGCGGCACGTTTCCTGGGAGATTTCCAACGATGAAGCTCAAGAGCATCCTTCCCTTCGCCCTGCTCGCCTGCGCCGGCCTCGCCGCCGCGCAGACCGCCACGCCGCCGGCCGGCGACTACATCTACGAACGGGGCAGCGGCTCGCTGCGCGTCAAGCCCGACGGGCACTTCGACATCACCACAATCGGCGCCAACGCACACACCTGCGCACTCGACGGCACCATCGTGCGCGGCAAGGCCAAGCTCGACGACTCGGCGTGCGTGGTGAACTTCGCGGTCAACGCCGACAAGGTGCAGGTTACGACCAACGGCGCGGATCAATGCCGCGACAACTGCGGCGCGCGCGCCGGCTTCGAGGGCACCTACACCCGCCCCATCCCCGCCTGCACCGACAAGGCCGTGGCCAACTCGCGCAAGACCTTCAAGCGCCAGTACGACGCAAAGGACTACGCTGCCGCGCAGACCACCCTCGCGCCCGTGCTGTCGGACTGCGACAAGACCCTCGACTGGATCACCAAGGCCTGGCTGCGCAACGACCTCGCGCTCACCCAGTTCAAGCTCAACGACCGCGCCGCCTGCCTCAAGACCCTGCAGCCGCTGGCCGAGGACGCCGACCGCACCGACGACGGCATCAAGGACAACTACCCGCCGGCCGACGCCGAGATCTTCCTGCCCGTGGTCCGCGCCACCCGCACGAACCTGAAGCTCTGCCGCGGATAGCCCGCAGCCGCCCACGAGAGGCGGCACAGGTTTTCCATTCACAGCAAGACGGAGACAACACCATGAGATTCCTGAAGCGCAGCCTGCGCGCGGCCGTGCTCGGCCTGGCCCTTCCCCTGCTGGCGGCGGCGCAATCGCTGCCGACAGCCAGGCCTGAACAGGTCGGCCTCTCGACCGGGCGCCTGCAGATGCTCACCGACGTGCTCAAGGCCGACGTGGCCGCCGGCAAGATTCCGGGCGCGGTGCTGCTGGTGGCGCGCCAGGGCAAGGTCGCGTGGTTCGAACCGGTCGGCAAGCTCGACCCTGTGGCCGGCACTCCAATGCCGCGCGACGGTATCTTCCGCATCTACTCGATGAGCAAGCCCATCACCACGGTGGCCGCGATGATGCTGGTGGAAGACGGCCGGCTGAAGCTCGACGACCCGATCTCGACCTACCTGCCCGAGTTCGCCACCATGACGGTGGGCGTCGAGAAGCCCGGCGCCGACGGCAAGCCGGTGCTCGACACCGTGCCCGCGCGTCGCCCGATCACCGTGCAGGACCTGATGCGCCACACATCGGGCCTGACCTACGGCTTCTTCGGCCCGGGCCTCGTGAAGCAGGCCTACAACGCCGCCGACCTGGGCGCCGGCGACCCGACGCTGGCCGAGTTCTCCCAGCGCCTTGCCAAGCTGCCGCTGGCCTACCAGCCCGGCACGACCTGGGAGTACAGCCAGTCGACCGACATCCTCGGCCGCGTGATCGAGGTGGTGTCAGGCCAGTCGCTCTACCAGTTCGAGAAAACCCGGCTGCTCGACCCGCTGGGCATGAAGGACACCAGCTACTACGTGCCCGAGCCGGCGCGCCAGCCGCGCATTGCCGAGCCGCTGGCCAGCGACCGCAGCTTCGGCGTGGGCGCCGAGTTCAACGACCCGCGCGTCGTGCGCAAGTACGAGTCGGGCGGCGGCGGACTGGTGTCGACAGCGAACGACTACGCGCGCTTCCTGCAGATGCTGCTCAATGGCGGCTCGCTCGACGGCAAGCGCTACCTCGGCCCGCGCACCATCGCGCTGATGACCGCCGACCACTCCAACGCGGGCGCCGGCATCGTGCCCGGCCCGCTCTACCTGCCGGGCCCGGGCTACGGCTTCGGCCTGGGCTTTGCCGTGCGCCGCAACGACGGCGAGGCGCCCTACCCGTCGGCCGGCGGTGAATACAACTGGGGCGGCGCGGGCGGCACCTACATGTGGGTCGACCCGAAAAACGAGATGTTCGTCTTGCTCATGCTGCAGTCGCCAAAGTACAGAACACATTACAGAACATTGACCCGGGACATGATTTATGCGGCGGTGATCAAGTAGCCTCCGATTCACAGGCCCTTGGGGCCTGGCGCAAAATCGGAACCCCCTTCCACGAAGCCATGAAGAACAGCAGCAGCACCGTCATCCCGATCTCCACGATCAGCCGCGCACGCCCCGCCGTGGCCGTACCGGAGATTGCCGTGCCCGCCACGGGGTTGCTGCTCGACCGCCTGGGCCGGCCCATGACCGACCTGCGCATCAGCGTGACTGACCGCTGTAACTTCCGCTGCAGCTACTGCATGCCGAAGGACGTGTTCGACAAGGACTACAAGTACCTGCCGCACAGCGCGCTGCTGAGCTTCGAGGAAATGACGCGGCTGGCCCGCCTGTTCGCCGCCCACGGCGTGCGCAAGATCCGCCTGACCGGCGGCGAGCCGCTGCTGCGCAAGAACATCGAAGGGCTCATCGAACAGCTCGCCGAAATCCGCACACCCGCCGGCGAGCCGCTGGCGCTGACGCTCACCACCAACGGCTCGCTGCTCGCGCGCAAGGCCGCCGCGCTCAAGGCTGCCGGCCTGCAGCGCGTGACGGTGAGCCTCGACAGCCTCGACGACGCCGTGTTCCGCCACATGAACGACGTCGACTTTCCTGTGGCCGACGTGCTCGCCGGCATCGATGCGGCAATCGCCGCTGGCCTCGGCCCCATCAAGGTCAACATGGTGGTCAAGCGCGGCGCCAACGAGCAAGAGATCCTGCCGATGGCCCGCTACTTCCGTACGCACCACGGCGGCAAAGTGGTGCTGCGCTTCATCGAGTACATGGACGTGGGCGCCACCAACGGCTGGCGCATGGACGAAGTGCTGCCCTCGGCCGACGTCATCGCGCGCATCCATGCCGAATTTCCGCTGGTGCCGCTCGAAGCCGCCACGCCCGGCGAAACCGCCCAGCGCTGGGCCTATGCCGACGGCACCGGCGAAATCGGCGTGATCAGCAGCGTCACCCAGGCCTTCTGCCACGACTGCAGCCGCGCGCGCCTGTCGACCGAAGGCAAGCTCTACCTCTGCCTCTTCGCCAGCGCCGGCCACGACCTGCGCCCACTGCTGCGCGGCACCGCCAGTGACGACGACATCTCCTCGGCCATCGGCCACATCTGGCAGGGCCGCGCCGACCGCTACTCCGAGTTGCGGGCCCTGCACGGTCCGGACGACGACAGTGGCGATGCCGGCGACAAGGCCCCGCGCCGCGTCGAGATGAGCTACATCGGCGGATGACGCAGGCGGCCGCCATGCCCGCGCACGCCACCATCGCAACCGCCGACATCACGGGGCTGCTGCTGGCCGGCGGACGCGGCTCGCGCATGGGCGGTGTCGACAAGGGGCTGCAGCCTTTCAACGGCGAACCGCTGGCGCTGCATGCAATACGGCGGCTGGGGCCGCAGGTCGGCCGGCTGATAGTCAATGCCAACCGCAACCTCGCCGACTACGAAGCCTTCGGCGTGCCGGTGCGGCCCGACAGCCTCGCGGACTATGCGGGGCCGCTCGCGGGCTTTCTGGCCGGGCTGGAGCACTGCACCACGCCCTGGCTGCTGACCGTGCCTTGCGACACCCCCCTGTTCCCGAACGACCTGGCCGCCCGGCTCGCCGAAGCGGTCGTTGCCGGCAATGCGGAAATCGCCATCGCCACCGCGCCCGAAGCCGCCGAGGGCGACGTGGTGCTGCGCCCCCAACCCGTCTTCTGCCTGCTGCGCGCCGACCTGCGCGGCAGCCTGCAGCGCTACACCGAAGCCGGCGGCCGCAAAGTCCACGCATGGACCGCGCAGCACCGCACGGTGCACGTGCCCTTCGACCGCCCCGGCGACGCGCCCGACGCCTTTTTCAACGCCAACACCCAGGCCGAACTGCACGCCCTCGAAAACCGATGAGCCGCATCGCAGACATCGCTTCCACCCTCACGGGCTATGACGACGCCGCCGACCTGAGCGTCGAGGCCGTCCACGCCTTCCTTTCGCAACTGACGGCCACGGCCGCCGTCACGCAGCGCGAAAGCGTTTCGTTGCTCGACGCCCTCGGCCGCGTGCTGGCCGAAGACATCGTCTCGCCCATCAGCGTGCCGCCGCACGACAACTCCGCCATGGACGGCTACGCCTTCGACGGCTCGGTGCTGCCCAAGGACGCCCCCATCGACGCCTCCATCACGCTGCGCGTGGCGGGCACGGCACTGGCCGGCGCGGCCTGGCGCGGCGCGCTGGGCGCGGGAGATGCGGTGCGCATCATGACCGGCGCGATGATGCCGGCGGGCCTCGACACCGTCATTCCGCAGGAGTTCTGCAAAGTCGACGGCGACCGCGTGTGCTTCCCGGCCAAAGTGCTGCGCCGCGGGGACAACCGCCGCTTCGCGGGCGAAGACCTGATGAAGGGCCAGCCCGCGCTGCACAAGGGCGAACGCCTCTCGCCGGCCGCGCTCGGCATGGTCGCGAGCCTCGGCCTGCCGGGCGTGCCCGCGCTGCGGCGGCTGCGGGTGGCCTGTTTTTCGACCGGCGACGAGATCCTGAGCCTCGGCGACGCGCCGCGCGAAGGCGCCGTGTACGACAGCAACCGCTACACCGTGATCGGCCTGCTCACGCGGCTGGGCTGCGAGGTGATCGACCTCGGCCTGGTGCGCGACGACCCGGCCACGCTCGCCGCCACGCTGCAGCGCGCCGCGCGCGAGGCCGATGCCATCGTCACCAGTGGTGGCGTCAGCGCGGGCGCAGCCGACCACACGCGCGACGTGATGCAGCAGCTGGGCGACATGGCGTTCTGGCGCGTGGCCATGCGCCCGGGCCGTCCACTCGCTGTGGGGTTGATTCCGCGCGAGGCGTCACCGCAGCCGGCCGTGCTGTTCGGCCTGCCGGGCAATCCGGTGGCGGTGATGGTCACCTTCCTGGCCTTCGTGCGGCCGGCGCTGCTGCGCATGATGGGCTGCCATGAAGCAGCCGCCGCGCCGCCACCGCTGCTGCGCGCGCGCAGCACAAGCCCGATCCGCAAGAAGCCGGGCCGCACCGAATACCAGCGCGGCTTCGTGAAGAACGTGCGGGGCGCGTTGCCCGAAGTGTGCGTTGCGAGCCACCAGGGCTCCGGGGTGCTCAGCTCGATGGTCGAGGCCAACGGGCTCGTGGTGCTGCACCACGATCAAGGCAGCGTGGCAGCAGGCGACGAAGTCGACGTGATGATGTTCGACGGCGTGATCTAGCCGCCAGTAAAAGAAAGAGCGGCCCGCGGCCGCCCGGCTCAGAGGCGCCCCAGCGCCTTGTCCACGCCCTTGTTGGCCAGCATGTCGGCGCGCTCGTTGCCCGGATCGCCCGAGTGGCCCTTGACCCAGCGCCATTCGATCTGGTGGCCGCCTTCGCTCACCAGCTTGTCGAGCCGCTGCCAGAGCTCGACGTTCTTTACCGGCTGCTTGCTCGCGGTGAGCCAGCCCTTGGCCTTCCAGCCGCGGATCCATTCGGTGATGCCCTTGCGCACGTACTGGCTGTCGAGATACAGCAGCACCTTGCAGGGCCGCTTGAGCGCGGCCAGGCCCTCGATGACGGCGGTCAGCTCCATGCGGTTGTTGGTGGTGTTGAGTTCACCGCCGAACAGGTCTTTTTCGGTGGCGCCCGACTTGAGCCACGCGCCCCAGCCACCGGGGCCGGGATTGCCCTTGCACGCACCATCGGTGTAGATCACGACTTCGTTCAAACTGACTTTTCCTTCTCTTTCATTCGATCCTCTTCATTCGATTTCGATCATTTCAATTCTTGTTCGGCTCGCTGCGATGCACCTTGCCGGCAATGGGCACGGGCGCGGTGGCGCGGGCGCCTGCGCGCCGCCAGTCGGCGCTCAGCAGGCGCATGCCGCGCACCCGCTTCACCGCGACCAGGAAGTAGGCCGCACCGAAGATCGGCCACCAGCGCTCGCCGGCGGCGTCCATCCAGCGCGAGCGCTCCAGCCAGGCCTCGCTGCGCACCGCCGGCCGGTAGATGCCGAAGCGGCCCGACTCCACCTCGAAGCTCAGCAGGCGCAGCCAGTCGCGCATGCGCCAGTAGCCGATGAACTCTCCGCCTTCGGGCAGGTAAAGATCGCCGATGCCCAGCCGGCGGTAGATGTGCGCGCGGCGCTGCCGCATGCCCCAGAGGCTGGCGGGGTTGAGTCCGCAGATCACCACGCGGCCTTCGGGCACCAGCACCCGCTCGACCTCGCGCAGGGTGGCGTGCGGGTCGGGGCTCAGTTCGAGCGCGTGCGGCATCACCACCAGGTCGAGGCTGTTGGCTGCAAAAGGCAGCGCCGCGAAGTCGGTCAGGAGCGTTGCCTTGCTGGCGCGGGCGGGGTCGTCCAGCGCCAGCCAGCGGTGCGGCATGCGGTTGGCGCGCAGCCCGTCGACCTCTGCCGCGCCCAGCTGCAGCGCGTGATAGCCGAACACATCGGCCACCGCCTGATCGAACTGGGCCTGCTCCCAAGCCAGAAGGTAGCGCCCCGGGGGGGTCGCGAACCAATCCTGCAAACCTATAATTTGACCGCTCATGACCCTTGTTCCGCTGCCCGCCTTCGCTGACAACTACATCTGGATGCTGCACGACGGGTCCCACGCCATCGTGGTGGATCCGGGCGATGCCCAACCGGTGTTCGACGCGCTGGCGCGCCACAAGCTGCAGCTGGCCGCGATTCTAGTCACGCACCACCACCCCGATCACACGGGGGGCGTGGCCGCGCTGCATACAGCCACCGGCGCCCCGGTCTGGGGGCCCGCACGCGAGCGCATTCCCGAGCCGTACACGCCGCTGGCGCAGGGCGACATCGCGGAAGTGCTCGGCCTGCGCTTCGAGGTCATCGACGTGCCGGGCCATACGGCCGGCCATATCGCCTACTTCCTCCCCGCCGCGCAAACCGCGCTCAACGACGCACCGCTGCTGTTCTGTGGCGACACGCTGTTCTCCGGTGGCTGCGGACGGCTGTTCGAGGGCACGCCTGCGCAAATGCTGGCCTCGCTCGATGCGCTCGCCGCTTTGCCCGGCGACACGCGCGTCTGCTGCGCTCACGAGTACACACTTTCTAACCTGCGTTTCGCCCAGGCGGTGGAACCGGCCAACGCCGAACTGAGTCACTACAACGCGCGCTGCGAAAGCCTGCGCGCGAAGGGGCAGCCCACGCTGCCGTCACAACTGGCGATCGAACGCCAGGTCAACCCCTTTCTTCGCAGCCGCGAAGCCACTGTCCTTAGAGCGGTGCGTGCCCACGCCGAGCTTGCTGCCGATGCAGCCGAAGCCGACGTGTTTGCCGCACTGCGCCAATGGAAAAACGACTTCCGATGAAATTTATCGCTGCCACCTGCCTTGCAGGTTCACTGGTGCTCGCGGGCTGCGCGGGCACGAACAACAACAGCTCTTCCCCCTCTTCTTCATCGTCACCCCAGGCCGGCGGCACCGGCTCCAAGGTCGCCGGCAGCGCGGCCCCCATCTACCCGCGCGACTCGCTCTCCCCCCTCCCCAGCGGCCAGGCCCATTCGCAGAGCGTGGTCACGCTCGCGCCGCCGGTCGACATGTGGGACCGCATCCGCCGCGGCTTCAAGATGCCCAACCTCGACAGCGACCTGGTGCGCGACCGCGAGCAGTGGTACGCCAGCCGGCCCGACTACATCCAGCGCATGACGGAGCGCTCGAACAAGTACATCTTCCACATCGTCGAGGAACTCGAGCGGCGCAACATGCCGACCGAACTCGCGCTGCTGCCCTACATCGAGAGCGCGTTCAACCCTCAGGCTATCTCCAGCGCGCGCGCCGCGGGCATGTGGCAGTTCATGCCGGCCACCGGTACCGATTTCGACCTGAAGCAGAACATCTTCCGTGACGACCGCCGCGACGTGGTGGCCTCCACCCGCGCCGCGCTCGACTACCTGCAGAAGCTCTACGGCATGTTCGGCGACTGGCAACTGGCCCTGGCCGCCTACAACTGGGGTGAAGGCAGCGTGAGCCGCGCCATCGCCAAGAACCAGCGCCTGGGCCTGCCCACCACCTATAGCGACCTCACCATGCCCGCCGAAACGCGCATGTACGTGCCCAAGCTGCAGGCCGTGAAGAACATCGTGGCGAACCCGCAGGCCTTCAACACCGAACTGCCGCTGATCGCCAACCACCCGTACTTCCAGACCGTCACGCTCACGCGCGACCTCGACGTGGAGCTCGCCGCCAAGCTGGCCGACGTTCGGCTCGACGACTTCCGCGCGCTCAACCCCGCAGCGCACAAGCCGGTGCTGATCGCCGCCGGCACGCCGCAGATCCTGCTGCCGTGGGACAACGCGGCCGTGTTCCAGCGCAACTTCGACGCCTATTCGCAGGGCCAGTACGCCAGCTGGACCGCCTGGGTCGTGCCCAACACCATGACGGTGGCTGATGCGGCCCAGCGCTCGGGCATGAGCGAAGCCGACCTGCGCGCCATGAACAACGTGCCGCCGCGCATGCTCATCAAGGCCGGCTCGACGCTGATCGTGCCGCGCGGCGCCCGCGTGAAGGAAGACGTGGCGGCCGTGGTGGCCGACGGCGGCCACCTGAGCTTCCAGCCCGAGATCGTCACGCGCCGCACGACCGTCAAGGCCGGGCGCGCCGACAGCGTTGCCAGCATCGCGCGCCGCTACAACCTCAAGCCGGCCAATGTGGCCGAGTGGAACGACGTGAAGCCCAATCACGCGTTCAAGCGTGGCTACAGCGTGGTGGTGTATCTGCCCGTTCGCGCGACGGTTGCGACCCGCGCGGGCACCGGCATCCGGCCCGTGCAGACGTCGCACGTCGCGGCCGCTCCCGCACGCCGTGGCGGTGCGTCCTCGAAGGCTGCCGCGCCGCGGGGCTCCAATGTGGCCAAGGTGCCTGCCAGCAGCAAGCAGCAGGTCGTGCGCGAGAAGCGCGGCGGCACGCCGGCAAAGAAGAAGCGCTAAGGCTGGCCGCGCTTCAGTGGGCCTTGGCGGCCCACGCCCTGCGGCGTACCACCGCCTCCAGCGCAGCCACGGCGATCATGATGACCGTGGTGAGCGTGCCCACCACCATCACCGTCATGTGCGACGCGAAGACCGCAAGCACCGCCAGCAGGCCCAGCCCATAGAGATGCGATTGCGGCAGGAAACCGCGCACCACGCGCTTGAACAGCGCATTGCCGAACAGATAGAGCGCCGGTCCGCCGATCAGCGCACCGAGGTACTTGAGCTCGGCATGGTGCGAGCCCTCTCCGATCGTCAGCTCGTCCGCCACAGCGCAGACGATGATGCCCGCCACCAGAATGACGTGCGTGTAGTGGAACTTGGCGCCGACGCCGCCCGGGTCCGCGGCATGCTCGATGACATGGGTCGCCTCCTTGGCGCTGGTGTCGAAGTACATCCACCACATCGCCAGGCTGCCCGCGAAGCCCACGAGCAGCGCGAACAGATCGCTCCCATGCCATTCGGGGTGGTGCCCGAAGGCGATGCCGGTCGCCAGCACCGACTCGCCCAGCGCAACAATCACGAACAGCTGGCAGCGCTCGGCGAGGTGGCCGCCGTCGATGGTCCAGTCGCTGGTCAGCGAACGGCCCAGGCCCGGAAAGCGCAAGCCGATCATCGGTGCGATGTACTCGCACAAAACGCCGCCGAACCAGAGCGCGAGGCGCGCCGGCCCATCGGCCAGTCCGCCGGCGATCCAGAACACGCCGGCCACGCAATTCCACGCCAGCAAGCGCCGGAAGTTGGGTGTGAGCGGATCGTTCGGGCCGATGGCGATCAGCATGCAGAGCGTGCGCCCCGCCTGGATGCCCACAAAGCACAGCGCGAACGCCAGTCCCCGCTCGGCAAAGGCCCCTGGCAGCGCCGAGGCCATCACCATCGCCAGCAGCATGATTGCGAACAGTACGCCGCGGATGCGCAGCGCGCTGGGGTTGAACCAGTTGGTGGTCCAGGCCGTGTACTGCCAGCCCAGCCAGACAGCGAACCACATGACCATTGTCTGGAGCGCACCCAATAGCGTGAGGTGGTCCAGCAGGTAGTGGGAAAGCTGCGTGACTGAAAACGCGTAGACCAGGTCGAAGAACAGCTCTTCGTTCGAAACCTTGGCGGCCTGGTCGCGCGAGCGCAAGGTCGTGGCCCGCTTGTGGTCGTGGCTCATTGTTCGTTTACCCCCGTGGATCGTTGCGGCACTCCTCAGCGCCGCGCAGGATCATCGCATGAGGGCTCTAGAGCTTTTCGGTCTCGCCGGTCTTCGGCTGCCACTTCATCAGGCGCTTTTCGATGAGCCCTACGATCCCGTCGAGCGCCAGCGCAAAGGCCGTGAGCACCACAATGCCGGCGAACACCGTGTTGACGTCGAAGGTGCCCTCAGCCTGCAGGATCAGATAACCCACGCCCCGCGCCGAGCCCAGGTACTCGCCCACCACCGCACCAACAAAGGCCAGGCCGACCGAAGTGTGCAGGCTGGAAAACACCCAGCTGGTCGCGCTCGGCAGGTACACCGTGCGCAGCAGCTGCCGCTGGTTGGCGCCCAGCATCTTCGCGTTGGCCAGCACCACCGGGCTCACCTCGCGCACGCCCTGGTAGACGTTGAAGAACACGATGAAAAACACCAGCGTGACCGCCAGCGCCACCTTGCTCCAGATGCCCAGCCCGAACCACAGCGCGAAGATGGGCGCGAGGATCACGCGCGGCATCGAATTGGCGGCCTTGATGTAGGGGTCGAGGATCAGGCTCGCCGTGGGCGCGAGCGCCAGCCACAGCCCGCAGGCCAGGCCCAGCACTGTGCCGATGACGAAGGCCAGCACTGTCTCCAGCAGCGTGGTGCCCAGGTGCTGGTAGATGTCGGCGTTGCCCTTCAGCCCTTCGGGAAAGAGCGCATTAGCCGGCAGTTCAAAAGGCAGGAACCAGCTCCAGATGCGGCCCGCCACCTGGATCGGCTCGCCGAGGAAGAAGGCGAACTGCTGGTTGCGCGAGGCGATGTGCCACGCCACCAGGATCACCACCAGCAGTGCCAGCTGCCAGAAGCGCGCGTTGCGTTCATTGAGTCCGAGGCGAGGCATCAGGCGGCCTTCCTCAGCTGCTGCGCATAGCCCTTGAGCACCTCGTCGCGCAGCACCTCCCAGATCTGGGTGTGCAGCTCGACGAAGCGCGGCTGCGTGCGCACCTCGGCCACGTCGCGCGGCCTTGCAAGGTCGATGGCGAACTCGCCGATGGGGTGCGTCGCAGGGCCGGCCGACAGCACCACCACGCGGTCGCTCATCGCAATGGCCTCGTCGAGGTCGTGCGTGATGAACAGCACCGCCTTCTTCTTCGCGCTCCAGAGGTCGAGCACCTCGTTCTCCATCAACTGGCGCGTCTGGACGTCGAGCGCACTGAAGGGTTCGTCCATGAGGATGATGTCGGGGTCGAGCACCAGCGTCTGCGCCAGCGCCACGCGCTTTCGCATGCCACCGGAAAGCTGGTGCGGATAGCGGTCGCCGAAGCCCGAGAGCCCCACGCGCGAGAGCCAGGCCTCGGCCTGCTCGCGCGCCTCGGCATCGGGCACACCGCGGTATTGCAGGCCCACCATCACGTTGTCGACGGCACTGCGCCAGGGCATCAGTGCCTCGGTCTGGAACATGTAGCCGGCGCGCGTGTTGATGCCCTCGAGCGTCTGGCCGAAGACCTTCACGGTGCCCGAAGAGGGCTCGAGCAGGCCCGCGCCCACGTTCAGCAGCGTCGACTTGCCGCAGCCTGTGGGTCCGACCACCGAGACGAACTCCCCTGCCCTGATGCGCAGCGTGGTGTCGGCCACCGCCGTGTAGCGCTGGCCCGGATCGTCCTTCGAATGGAAGGTGCAGCTGATGGAGAGAAGTTCGAGTGCGTAGTCGGACATGGCGTAAAAAACCCGGCCGAGGCCGGGTCGCGGGGACGTTCGGAATCAGGCTTTGAACCTGTCTTTCGCGCGCCTAGCAAAATCGTTGGTGTAGGTTTTCGCGAGGTCGATCTTGTCGGCCTTCACGGTGGTATCGAAGCTTGCGATCGCAGTGAGCGCCGTCTTGGGGCCGTCGACCGGCACGAGGCCGTCGGTGGCGATCGATTCGCGCACCTTGTCGAACGACGCGAGATACAGCGCGCGGTCGCCGAGCAGATAAGTCTCGGGCACCGTCTTGATGATGTCGCCGGGCCCCGCCGTCTGCAGCCACTTCAGGCCGTGCACGATGGCATTCGCCAGCGCCTGGCAGGTGTTGGGATTCTTCTGGATGAACTCGCTCGACGCATACAGGCAGGCGGCCGGCATCGTGCCGCCGAACACCTGCAGCGTGCCCTTGAGCGTGCGCGTGTCGCTGATGATCTTCACGTCACCCTTCTGCTCCAGCATCGTCATCACCGGGTCGGTGTTGCTGATGGCGTCGATCTGGCCCGAGCGCAGCGCGGTGAGCGCACCGGCCGCCACGCCCACGCCGATGAAGCTCACGTCACTGGCCTTGAGCCCGCCGCGCGAGAGCACGAGGTTGGCCACCATGTTGGTCGACGAGCCCGGCGCGGAGACGCCGATCTTCTTCCCCTTGAGATCCTGGATGCCGGTGTAGCCGGCCATGTTCTTGGTCGACACGCCCACCGCGATCTGCGGTGCACGGCCCTGCAACACGAAGGCCTGGAAGAACTGGTTCTTGGCCTGCAGGTTGATGGTGTGTTCGTAGGCGCCCGAGCAGACATCGGCCGAACCGCCGACCACCGCCTGCAGCGCACGTGCGCCGCCGGCGAAATCGGAAATCTCCACATCGAGCCCTTCGGCCTTGAAGTAGCCGAGCTGCTCCGAGATGGTGAGCGGCAGGTAGTAGAACGCCGCCTTGCCGCCGACCGCGATGGAGATCTTCGTCTTCTCCAGCTTCGCCTGCTGCGCAAAGACGCGCGGCAACGCGATGGTTGCAGCGGCGATGGCGGCAGTAGCTGAAATGAGAGTGCGGCGATGAAGCATGAAACGTTGCCCGTTGGCTCTGTGACTCGTAAGAACTGAATCGAGCTTAGGGGCCGCACCACACGGCTGCATCGGGGTGATCCCGTGCGGGTTTTCACGTAAGCACGAAGGCCTCTCCGAGAAGCCTTCGCCAAGGCATCATCGCGCCGGAAAAAGTATTGCGATATCGAGTGGAAACGCGAGTGCGCAGGCAGCGCCGTGCGCGCTACCTGCGGTCTACCAGGGCATGGGCGATGGTGCCGAGATCGACGTACTCGAGCTCGCTGCCGGCCGGCACGCCGCGTGCAAGGCGCGTTACGGTCAGGCCATGCTGCTTCAGAGCCTCGCCGATCACGTGCGCGGTGGCCTCGCCCTCAGCGGTGAAGTTCGTGGCGAGGATGACCTCGCTCACCGTGCCGTCGCGCGCGCGGTCGAAGAGCTTCTGCAGGCCGATGTCCTTCGGCCCTATGCCGTCGAGCGGACTGAGCTTGCCCATCAGCACGAAGTAATAGCCGCGGAACGCGCCGGTGCGTTCGAGCGCGGCCTGGTCGGCCGGCGTCTCGACCACGCAGAGCTTGCTCGCATCGCGCCGCGTGTCGAGGCAGACGTTGCAGACCGGCGCCTCGGTAAAGGTGTTGCAGCGCTCGCAATGCCGCACGTGGCCTGCGGCCTGCTGCAGTGCGCGTGCGAGCAGCTGTGCGCCCTCGCGGTCGTGCTGCAGCAGGTGGAATGCCATGCGCGAAGCCGACTTGACGCCGACACCGGGCAGGCGGCGCAGCGCATCGACCAAGGCGTCGAGCGAACTGGCGTCTGCCATTTATTGCGACCGCTCGCTCAGAACGGCAGCTTCATGCCGGGCGGGAGACCTGGCATACCGGCCGTCAGCTTGCCCATCTTCTGCTCGCTGGTTTCCTCGGCCTTGCGCACGGCAGCGTTGAAGGCGGCAGCCACGAGGTCTTCGAGCATGTCCTTGTCGTCCGCCAGCAGGCTGGGGTCGATGGTGATGCGCTTGACGTCGTGCTTGCAGGTCATGACGACCTTGACGAGGCCGGCGCCGGATTCGCCTTCGACCTCGATGTGGGCCAGCTCTTCCTGGGCCTTCTTGAGGTTGTCCTGCATTGCCTGCGCCTGCTTCATGAGGCCGGCCAGTTGTCCTTTGTTGAACATCGTTGGTCCTGTGTCTGGTTGGAAAGTGGGTGAAGGATAAGAGAGACGGAAGCTCAGGCTGGTTTCAGCGTGCCAGGGACGATCTTCGCATCGAAGTCGCGCATCAGTGCCTGCACTTCAGGGTCGCTGAGGATGGCCTCTTCGGCCACGCGCTGTCGCTCGTCCGCGGCCTGTTTGTTGCGGCGCGCGGGGCTGTCGACCACGCTGCCGATCTCGATGGCGAGCTTGACGTCGTGGCCCAGGCTGCCCAGCGCAGCCGTCAGCTTTTCGCGGCTGGACGGCTGGTTGAGCGTTTCGCGCTCGATGCGCAGCAGCCACTGGTCGGTGTCGCGGCCCACCAGCTGCGATTGCAGCGCCAGTTCGCGCGCCAAGGCGGTGATGGCCTCGGCCGCGATCAGTTGGGAGACCGTGGCGTACCAGAAATCGCCGTCTTCGCTGGTCGGAATGGGGGTGAATGTGCTGCGCGGCTCGTCGGCGCGTGGCGTGTCGCGGGCACTGGGCGGAGGCTGCACGCGGATGGGCACGCCGACAACCCGGGCGGGTGCTTCGGCGGCAGCGCCGGGGCGGGGTTCGGCCTGCCGGGGTTCGTCGACCACGGCGAGGCGATGGCCGGCGGGAACCGAGGCAGCGTAGGCAGGCGCTGGCGCGGGTGCAGCAGGCGATTCGACCGGGGGGCGAGCCACCGGCGCGGGGGCTGGGGCCGGAGCAGGTGGCACGGTGCGCGCCGGAGCAGGTGGCACGGTGCGCGCCGGAGCTACCGGCGCCACGGCCGCAGCTTCATTCAGAGTTTTTTTTTCCGGGGAGGCCGTCGAAGCAGCCGCGCTGGAAGGTTTGAAGGCCAATAGCCGCAACAGCACCATGGTCAGGGCGGCGTACTCGTCGGGGGCCAGGCCCAGCTCGCCGCGGCCATGCAGGCACAGGCTGTACAGCAGCTGCGTTTCGTCGGCCGGCATCAGCGCGGCAAGGCGCGCGGTGTCTGCGGCGTCGGGGTCGGTGGCG
The DNA here is from genome assembly GCF_900106655.1 of Variovorax sp. YR634. NCBI lineage: Bacteria > Pseudomonadati > Pseudomonadota > Betaproteobacteria > Burkholderiales > Comamonadaceae > Variovorax > Variovorax sp. YR634. The sequence continues at coordinate 43,178 of NZ_FNOL01000005.1, read as the reverse complement.
GAATCGGCCGACTCCGCCCGCGAGGGCACGGCCTGCAGCACGGCCATGGCCTGCAGCACTGCCGTCATTTCCTCGAGCGTGGAGGCGGCGGACATGCCGTCGACGCGCAGCGCCTCCGATGTCTCGACCACCGTCCTGCCATCGCCCTGCGCCAGCGCCTCGATCAGGCGGAACACATGGCCGCGATCGACGCTGCCGAGCATCTGACGCACGCCGGCCTCGACCAGCTCGCCGTTGCCGAATGCGATGGCCTGGTCGGTGAGCGACAGCGCGTCGCGCATCGAGCCGCGCGCCGCGCGCGCCAGCAGGCGCAGCGCCTGCGGCTCGGCTGGGACGTTCTCGGTCTGCAGCACGCTGGTGAGGTGCTCGAGCACCGTCTCGGGCGCCATCGGCCGCAGGTTGAACTGCAGGCAGCGCGACAGCACCGTGACCGGCACCTTCTGCGGATCGGTCGTGGCCAGCACGAACTTGAGGTACTCGGGCGGCTCCTCGAGCGTCTTCAGCATCGCGTTGAACGCGGTGTTCGTGAGCATGTGCACTTCGTCGATCATGAAGACCTTGAAGCGCCCCTGCACCGGCTTGTAGACGGCCTGTTCGAGCAACGACTGCACCTCGTCCACGCCGCGGTTCGAGGCCGCGTCGAGCTCGGTGTAGTCCACGAAGCGACCCGAGTCGATGTCGCGGCAGGCCTGGCACACGCCACACGGCGTGGCCGTGATGCCGCCCTGCCCGTCCGGCCCCTGGCAGTTGAGCGACTTCGCCAGAATCCGCGAGACCGTGGTCTTGCCGACACCCCGGGTGCCGGTGAAAAGATAGGCGTGATGCAGGCGCTGCGTGGTCAACGCGTTCTCGAGCGCCTGAACCACATGCCCCTGACCGACCATCTCACCGAAGGTTTTCGGACGGAACTTGCGAGCGAGCACGAGATAAGACATTGCGGGCATTCTAAAAGGCACGGCGCCGGCCCTCAGCCCTACCCCGCAATCAAAAAAGCCTGCCTTTTCGTGGGACACCGAGGAACCGGCTTCGCCGGGGCCTCAGGTGTCGCCCCCGGCAGGGGGAAGGAGAAGCGACACGAAGTGCGCGCATCCTGGGGGGTTACAATGCGTGCTGACGGGCCTCCCTGCATGGTGAAGTGGCCAACCGGGTCAGGTGGGGAACCAAGCAGCCCTAACTGCGTAGTCAGTGCCAGGGGTAAGGCTCGTCAACCTCTTCAGCGGCTTCGTTTCATTCCGTGCGAAATGAAACGAGGCTTGCAAAAACTCTCAGCGACAGAAATTCCAACGGCGCGAGGCCTTCACAGGCCCAGCCGCTGGATCGCGCCGCGTGCTGCCGCAGCGCCACTGGCCATCGACGCCGTCAGCAAGTAGCCACCAGTCGGCGCTTCCCAATCGAGCATCTCCCCTGCCGCGAACACGCCGGGCAGTGCGTTCGCCATCAACTGCGCATCCAGCGCGTCGAAGCGCACGCCGCCAGCCGTGCTGATCGCCTCGTCGATCGGCCGCGTCGCGACGAGCTTCAAAGGCACGGCCTTGATCGTCGCCGCCAGTTGCGCCGCATCCTGCATCGCTTCGCGGCTCAATGCTTCGTGCAACACGCCGGCCTTGATGCCTTCTAGCCCGAGCCGGCTCTTGAGGTGGCTGCTGAGCGAGCGAGCGCCGCGCGGATGCGTGACCGCGGCCAGGACCTGCTCGGCGCTGCGGTCGGGCAGCAGGTCCAGCAGCAGCGTCGCACTTCCTTTTGCAGCGATCTCGTCGCGCAGCAGCGCCGATGCCGCATAGATCAGGCTGCCTTCGATACCCGTGGCCGTCGCAACGAACTCGCCCTTGCGTGCAAAGTGCCGTCCCTGGCTGTCAGTGAAGGAAATCGCGACCGACTTGAAGGGCTGCCCCGCAAAGCGGCTGGAGAAATGCTCGCTCCAGCCCGCACCGTCGAAGCCGGAGTTGGCGGGCACCAGCGGCGCCACCTCCACGCCCTGCGCCTGCAGCCATGGCACCCACGCGCCGTCAGAGCCGAGGCGCGCCCAGCTTGCGCCGCCCAGTGCCAGCACCACGGCATCGGCCTTTGCAGTGACGTCGCCAGCGGGTGTCGAGAATCGCAATGCCGCCGCATCGAATGATCCGTCGCCCACCCAGCGATGCCGCATATGAAACTGCACACCCGCCGCACGCAGCCGATGCAGCCACGCACGCAGCAACGGCGCGGCCTTCATGTCGGTCGGAAACACACGCCCCGACGTGCCGACAAAGGTCTCGATTCCAAGGCCGGTCGCCCATTCGCGCACCTGCTGCGGCCCGAACTGCGCAAGCATCGGCTCCAGCTGCGCGCGGCGCTCACCAAAACGGCTCATGAACACATCGAAGGGCTCCGAATGCGTGAGATTCAGCCCGCCGCGGCCGGCCAGCAAAAACTTGCGGCCCACCGAAGGCATCGCGTCATAGACATGCACTTGCGCACCGGAGGCGCTCAAGACTTCAGCCGCCATCAGGCCGGCAGGTCCGCCGCCGATGACGGCGACGGTAGGGGAAACAGTCATTCGAGATTTACCAGTTCGCCCTGCCCGGTGAGGAACGCGACGCGCACCGTGGCACCGGGATAGGCATGTTGCACTGCCGCGCGGTAGCGCTGCATCTGTGCGATCAGCGCGGCGTCCCGTTCGGGGCGCGCCGCGGATTTGTAGTCGAGGATCCACCAGACGCCGCCGTCGCGCTCGCGCACCAGACGATCGATGCGCAAGGTTTCGCCTTCATGCACCAGCGTGACTTCGTTGCCATGCCAGTCGACCCTGCGATCGTCCCACACCCACGCCCCTTCGCCCGCGCGGATGCGCTGGGCCAGCGCGGCGGCACCGCGTGCCTGCTGGGCATCGAGCATGAATTCGCGGGCTGCGGCGCGCACGTGGGCCGCTGGCAGCGGCTCGCCCGGCACCGCCCATTCGAGCAGCCGGTGCATGGCCTGGCCGAAAGCGGCGGCTCGCGCATCGCTCGTGGTGTTGGCAGCCTTCTTTGCAGACGGTTGTTCGGTGGGTGCAGGCGCTACCGGCATGTGCTTCATCGAGAAGCTGGCCGCGCCGGTCTCGGTTGGAAGCGCGACCAGCGGCTCGTCAGCCTCTGTGGGCTCGCACAGGGGCTCCAGGCGCGTCCACCAGCTGCCTTCGTTGGCACGCGCCGGACGCACCGACGACAGCACCAGCCGCTCGCGCGCCCGCGTGGTGGCCACATAAAGGCCATTGAGTTCTTCGCGGTGGCGCGCGCGTTGCTCTTCTTCGAGCAGCGTTGCGGCGCAGGCCGGCGGCGTCTTCTCGCTTGCGAGGAACACGAAGCGCGTTGGTGCGCTGTCGCTGCCCTTCCATTCGACGAGCACGCCCATGGTCTGGGCGCGCGGTGGCGGCGCGTCGCAATCAAGCATGAGCACGGTGTCGGCTTCCAGCCCCTTCGCGCCGTGCACGGTCAGCAATTGCACCGCATCGGGCGCTGCTACTGTCGGGGCGCGAACGCCGCCCGCACGCAGCGCGCGCACCAGTGCATACGGCGTGGCGAAACGCGCGCCATCGATGTCGAGCGACGCGGACAACACGCCGCGCAGATTGGCCAGCGCGCTCTGGCGCATCGCGGCCGGAACCGCGGCGCCGAATTTCGCGAGCAGGTCGCCGTCGTGAAAGATCGCGTCGAGCGCATCGTGGGGCGGCAGCGTCATCAGCCAGCGCTGCCATTTCTTGAGCTTCGGGCCCGCCTCGATCAACGCTGGCGGCAGGCTCTCGTCCTTCTGGATCAACGCGAACCAGCTCACTGCGCCGCGCTCGCGCTGGCGCAGCGCGAGCTGCACCAGCGCCTCGTCGTCGATGACGAACACCGGCGACTTCAGCGCCCGCGCCAGCGAAAGATCGTGCGCGGGCGACACCAGCGCGTCGATCAGCGCAACCACGTCCTGCACTTCGGGCGCGTCGTGCAGGTCGTTTTTCTCGGGCTGCTGCACGGGGATGTGGCGCTGGCGCAGCGCGTCCTGCATGGCCGAGAGCCGGCTGCGCCTGCGCGCCAGCACCATGATCTGCCGCGGTGGCGTGCCGTCGGCGATGCGCTGCGCCACCCATTGCGCGGCCTGTTCGCATTCTTTCTGCAGCAATTGCTCTTCGGGCAGCACGCGCGGCGTGACGAGGCTGTCACGCCAGTGCAGCATGCCGTCGTCGGCCGGCGCTGCTTCGGCCGTATCGCCGAGCGCATCACGGTCGATAGCCGGCAGCTTGAGCAGTTCGCCGTTGTCGCCGCGCTCGGTGGTGTGGGCACGGTAGCCGTCGAACTCGCCGGCCTCCTGCGCGGCCAGCATCGCTGCGTTGACCAGTCCGACCACGGAACGCGCATTGCGGTGGGTGTGGTCACAGTTCAGCAGTTCGCCGTCAAGCCCTTCGCGCACGAACTTCTTGGCAGCGATAAACACCTGCGGCTCGGCCCGACGGAAGCGGTAGATGCTCTGCTTCGGGTCGCCCACGATGAACACGCGCGGCGCACGGCCCTGCGCACCCGTGTACGCACTGAGCCAGCCGTAGAGCGCTTGCCATTGCAGCGGGTTGGTGTCCTGGAACTCGTCGATCAGCAGGTGCGCGATGCGCGCGTCGAGCCGCTCCTGCACCCATCCCGACAGGGCCGACTGGCCGAGCAGCAGTTGCGCGGCCTGCTCGACGTCGTTCATGTCGACCCAGCCGTGGGCGCGCTTCACATCGGCAAAGGCCGCGATCAGGATGCGCGTGAGCCGCGTCATGCGCTGCTGGTAGAGCCATGCGGCGTGCTGGGCCTGTGCGCCGCACAGCACCTGCAGCTCGACCTCGGCCTCTTGTGCGGCAGGGAATTTCTGCAGGTTCTTGTTGAGGCGGTCCTCGGTCGCCACGAAGAAGTTCTTGCGCAGGTGCGCGAGCGCGGCAGCCAGCGAATCGCCGGCGGGTTCGCCCGTGCCGAACACGTCGATGATGGCTTCGGCCGCCTTCTGCGGCGTCTTGTTGCTCTCGCGGCCGAGCGCAGCGGCGCGGTCGAGCCAACGCTGGCGAACCTGCTCGCCCCGCAAGGCCTCGGTGGGGTCAGCCAGCCCCTCGAGCGACGGATAGAACACGCTGAAATGCAGCACGGCGTTCTCCGCGTCGGCCAGAGAGAACTCGACACGCTTCGACAGCGCCTCGCTCAAGGCCTTGGCCGTCTGCGAGCGGCCGTGCGTGGCGACGACGGCGTAGTAGTCGGCCAGCGCGTTCCTGTCGGCGGTCACGGCCTCGAAGAATGGCCGCCACGTGTGCCCGCGCGCCTCGGCGTCGTCTTCGAGCAGTTCGTAGTTCGAGGGCAGGCCCAGTTCACGCAGCACCGCGAGCGGCGCATTGCGCAGCAGGCCCGCGAACCAAGCGTGGAAGGTGCGGAACTGCACCGGCCGGCCGCCTTCGAGCAGGCGTCGGTAGAGGCCCTTCAGACGCGGCACGGCCGCCAGCGCGGCTGCAGGCTCGACGCCGCGCATCACGAGCTGGCTGACCAGCTCTTCCGGTGTTCGTTCGGCGAAGTCTTCGAGCCACTGGTCGAGCCGCTCGCGCATTTCGCCGGCCGCCTTCTTCGTGAAGGTGATGGCCAGGATCTCGTGCGGCTCGCAGGCGGATTCGCCCTCTTCGAGCAACGCACGCAGGATGCGCGACACCAGCATCCAGGTCTTTCCGGCACCGGCGCAGGCCTCGACGGCAACCGAGCGTCGCGGATCGCATGCGACGGTGTAGAAGGCCTCGCGCGTGACGTGCCGGCCGTTGTGCTCGTAGGCTGCGCCGTTCATTTCGACGCCTCCCAGAAGTCCTTGCGGCAGAGGCCGCGGGCCGCGCAGTAGTCGCAGACAGCGCCCTCCCCCAGTGGCGGTAGCGCCGCACCCTGCGCGATGCGCGTGAAGTCATGGATGATGCCGGCCACCAGTGCGTCCCTGGCTTCCACGACGGCAGGCTGCTCGACGGTCTGCGTGCCGGAGGATTTTTCGCCCACGTTGACGTAGGCCGCGCGCAAGGTGTCGTCGGCCACCAGCGCGGCGTAGAAGGCCAGCTGCGTGTCTTCGGTCGGGTCTTTCACGCGCTCCTTGCTGACGGCTGCCGACTCGGTCTTGTAGTCGATCACGAAGGCTTGGCCGCCGGGCATACGGTCGATGCGGTCGAGCCGGCCGATCAACCGCAGGTTGCCCAGCGGCTGGTCTTTCCACGGCTCGGCTTCGGCGAAGACGGCTCCGGCCGCCTCGTGCCCGGTGAGCCAGCCGAGATAGCCGTCGCGCACCGCGGGCCATGCCGCAGCGAAAGGCAGGAACTCCGCCTCGGAGAGGCTGAGCTCGTGCATCGACCGCCGGGCCGCCTCTTCGATGAGGGCGGTGCGTTCCTGCGCATCCTGCGTCGGGGTTGCGGCCAGCGCCTCGTGGAAGTGGCCGAGCACGGCATGCAACCAGTTGCCGAAGTCGCGCTTGTCGATCTCGGCGTCGAGTTCGTCTGCGCTGCGCAGGCCCAGTTGCCGCAGCGCGAAAAAACGGTAGGGGCAGCGCCGCAGGTCTTCGTACACGCTGGTGGAGATGTTCTCCAGCGGCAGGAGCGCGCCCGAGGGGGTCGGATACTTTGTTGGCTGCACTGCCACCTCGCGCGGTGTGCGCGGGTCGGCCGAGGGCTGCAGCGCGTGGTCGAGCTGCAGCGCCTGTACGAGCGGGCTGGGCCGCACCGGCTCGCCGCTGGCATCAGATTGGCGCCAGATCAACTCGCACGACGGGTTGTGCAAGGCCGCAGCCCAGGCCGCACGCTGTGCAGCTTCGAGCGTTTCGCGCGACGGCAGGCCCAGCTCGAGGCGCTGCGCCGCGCTCCAGTTGCCGGGCGGCTCGGGCGATGCGGGTAGGCGGCGGTCGTCGCAGCCGGGAATGACCACCGCGCCGAACGCGCGGCCCAGCAGTTGGTATAGCGGCAGCACCACGACCTTCGGCGCCTGGTCGCCAGCGGGGGGCACGAAGCTCGCGTCTTCCAGCACGTCGCGGACCCAGGCGGTGAATTCGGCCAGCGTGTGACGGCCACCGGGGAATTCGTCGTCGTCGCCGTGCGCGCCGGCATCGAGCCACAGGGCGCCGATCACTTTGCCGCCGGCAAGGTCTTCGTCGAGCAACGCCCATTGGCCGCTGGCCTCCAGCAGTTCGCGCAGCGCGTGCAGCCATTCGGCCAAGGGGCGCGAGCGGGTCATGGGCGCTCGGCGCTCTTCAATGGCCTCGGTGAAGGACAGCAGCGTGGCGTCTTGTGGTTTCTCGCTGCGTGCCATGAATGCACACCACGCCGACCAGTCGCGCTGGCCTTCACGGCGCAGACGTGCTTCGAGCAGCTGTACGGTCGGTGCGTCACCGTCGACGCCGCTCTTGAGCCATTCGAGCACCTGGTCGCTGGCGGCGTCGTGGGCGCAGGCGCGCAGCGCGCTCATCAGCGTGGCGGCGGCGCGCGTGGTCGAGAGCTTCCAGCCGGTTTCGTCGTGCGTGACGACGCCTTGCGCGCTCAACTGGGCGCTGATACGGCGCGTGAGGGCACGGTCGGTCGCGACCAGGGCGACCGGTGCGCGGTCTTCGGCGAGGTGGCGCAGCACGCAGGCGGCGGCGAGTTCGGCCTCGTCTTCAGGGTCGAGGGCGATATGCGAGGCACAGGGTTGCGCCAGCACACCGGAGGGCACGAGCGAGAGATGAAGGGCATGGTCGCCCCACAGCTTGCAGAGAGATTGCGTGAGCGGATCGGTCTGGAAGCCCTCGAGCACGATCAGCGCATCGACCTGCGCGCGGGTGCTGTCGCGCCGGAGCACGTCGGTTGCGTAGCCCGAGGTCGAGGTCCACGCGACGGCGATGCGGATCAGCGCGCTTTCTATGCGGAACCACTCCGATTCGCTGCCCGCCTCGGCCACGCTCGCCGCGTGCTGCGCCCATTCGCCGCCCCGCTCCTCGGGCGTCACGGCAGCGGCGAGGGGCGCCAGTTGATACGCCAGCTCGACGACGCGGCCGGCCAAGGCGAAGCGCTCGGCGTTGAAACCGGCCTGCGACAGCAGTGCCTGCGCCGTGACGAGATCGCGCGCCATGTCGTGCGCGATGTCGTAGCCGGTCGGCACGAAACCGCCCGCACTGCGGGCCCAGTTGTAGGTGGTTTCGAAGCGCGGCACGAAGCCGGGGCTGCCGCATCGCGCCCACATGGCGCGCGCCACGCCCATCAGCTGCGCATAGGGCACCAGCACCACGGTGCGGGCGGCATGCAGCTGGCGCTCGGCGAGCGCGCGGACGATCCGCGCGACGACGCCGTCGGCGGGATCGCACCACAGGGCCTGGACGGGGTGGCCTTCGTTCATGTTCTATCGAGGGGTTGGAGAGCGCGTGGACGTGACACGCAAGGGCTTTGGCTATCGCCGCCATAGCGGCCCTGCAAGGCACGCCACCCCTTGGTTTCTGTCACAATGACCAGCACTTTAGCTGCACCGAAACTCTCTGCGCACAAGGATCCATCACATGGCCAGCGAACTCATCAAACACATCTCCGATTCCTCCTTCGAGGCCGACGTGCTCAAGTCCAGCCAGCCCGTGCTGGTCGACTACTGGGCCGAATGGTGCGGCCCCTGCAAGATGATCGCCCCCATCCTGGACGAAGTGTCGGCCACCTACGAAGGCAAGCTGCAGATCGCCAAGCTGAACGTGGACGAGAACCGCGACATCCCCGCCAAGTTCGGCATTCGCGGCATCCCCACGCTGATGCTGTTCAAGGACGGCCAGCTGGCCGCCACCAAGGTCGGCGCCATGAGCAAGGCGCAACTCACGGCCTTCATCGACCAGCAACTCGCTTAAGCGACATTTCAACCGGCCAGCGCGCAATGCGTTGGCCGGCGCGTTTTTCCTGTCATAATCTCCCACAGATCACCGGCCCTTTCATTCAGGCAACCGGTTCGAGTTCCCCGGTTGGTGAGGCAGTTCTCGCTTCACACCCAACCTCCCCCCGTTTTCCGTTCGATTGCCCCGCGAGGGGTCATTCCATGCACTTAAACGAACTCAAGGCACTCCACGTGTCTGAAGTCCTCAAGCAGGCTGAAGCGCTTGAGATCGAAAACGTCGGCCGCATGCGCAAGCAGGAGCTGATGTTCGCGATCATCAAGAAGCGCGCAAAAGCCGGCGAGCAGGTCTTCGCCGACGGTGTGCTCGAAATACTGCCCGACGGCTTCGGCTTCCTGCGCAGCCCCGACACCAGCTTCACGGCCAGCACGGACGACATCTACATCTCGCCCAGCCAGGTGCGTCGCTTCAACCTGCACACCGGCGACATGATCGAAGGCGAAGTGCGCACGCCCAAGGATGGCGAGCGCTACTTCGCACTGACCAAGCTCGACAAGGTCAACGACGGTCCGCCGGAGCAGAACAAGCACAAGGTGATGTTCGAAAACCTGACGCCGCTGTTCCCCAAGGAGCAGATGAAGCTGGAACGCGACGGCGTCAAGGGCGAAGAGAACATCACGGGCCGCATCATCGACATCATCGCCCCCATCGGCAAAGGCCAGCGCGCCCTGCTCGTGGCGCCGCCCAAGAGCGGCAAGACGGTGATGATGCAGCACATCGCCCACGCGATCAGCGCCAACTACCCCGACGTTCACATGATGGTGCTGCTCGTCGACGAGCGCCCTGAAGAAGTGACCGAAATGCAGCGCACGGTGAAGGGTGAAGTCATTGCTTCGACCTTCGACGAGCCCGCAGCGCGCCACGTGCACGTCGCCGAAATGGTGATCGAGCGCGCCAAGCGCCTGGTCGAACTCAAGAAGGACGTGGTGATCCTGCTCGACTCGATCACCCGCCTGGCCCGCGCCTACAACAACGTCGTGCCCTCGTCGGGCAAGGTGCTGACGGGCGGTGTCGATTCCAACGCGCTGCAGCGCCCCAAGCGCTTCCTGGGCGCCGCGCGGAACGTGGAAGAAGGCGGCTCGCTGACCATCATCGGCACCGCGCTGATCGATACCGGCAGCCGCATGGACGAAGTGATCTTCGAAGAGTTCAAGGGCACCGGCAACTCCGAAATCCACCTCGACCGCCGCCTGTACGAAAAGCGCGTGTTCCCCTCGATCCAGCTCAACCGCAGCGGCACGCGCCGCGAAGAACTGCTGCTGGCTCCCGAGATCCTGCAGAAGACCCGCATCCTGCGTCAGCTCATGTACAACATGGACGAGATCGAGTCGATGGAGCTGATGCTCAAGAACATGAAGGCGACCAAGACCAATGTCGAGTTCTTCGACATGATGCGTCGCGGCGGCTGAGCATCACGCTCTCCCGCAAAAGCGCGTTGGCCCTAACGGGTCAACGCGCTTTTTTCATGGGCGCCCTGCATGCAGGGCGCGGCCTTCGAGGGCGCTCTGGCGGCCGAGGTCGAGCAACTCCATCAATGCGACGGCCTGCTCGGGCGGCACGGGGTTAGGGCCACGGCCCAGGATGGCGTCGCGCACAGCGGCGTAGTAGTTCACGTAATTGCCGGGCCGCGTGGGAACGCTGCTCCTGGTGAAAGTCCCGGCAGGGCCCGCCAGCGTAAGTTCGCCATCGAGCGGATCTGCGCCCCACCCTTCGGACGGCGGCCGCTGCCCGGCGCGCAGCGCATCTTCCTGCGTATCGACGCCGTGCTTGACGTAGCTGCCGCGCGTGCCGTGGACGATGTAGCGCGGTGCCGCATGCGCTGCCAACGTCGTCGAATGCAGCACCACGCGCAGCGGCGCGTGCAGCCCACCGTCGTACCGCAGCACGGCGTGAAAGTAGTCCTCGACCACGGCGCCATCGCGCAGGACCGCAGTATCGAGCTGAACCGTGTCAGGCCGGCCGAACAGTTGCACCACCTGGTCGACCAGATGAGCACCAAGGTCCACCCAAAGGCCCGAACCCGGCACGGCCTGCTCGCGCCAGCGCTCCTTCACCTCGGGCCGGAAGCGGTCGAAATGCGACTCCAGGTACACCGGGCGGCCCAGCTCACCGGACGCCAGAACATCCTTGAGGGTCAGGAAATCGGCATCGAAACGCCGGTTCTGGTAGACCGCCAGGACACGATTGTTGCGCTTAGACAACAATTCAAGCGCCCTCGCCTCGGCCACATCGAGCGTGAAAGGCTTGTCCACTACCACGTGCTTGCCGACCTCCAGCGCTGCTCTGGCGACCGGATAGTGCTGGGCGTTGGGCGTGGCCACCACAACCAGGTCGATGTCGGAGCGGGCCACGAGCGCCGCTACGTCCGGCACCACGGCAACACCGGGCCAGTCGGCGTGCACCCTGTGCGGCTGCGAACTAGCCACAGCCGCCAATTCGAGCCCCGGAACGGCCGAAAGCACTGGCGCGTGGAAGGTCTGGCCGGCAAAACCATAGCCAACGAGGCCGACACGAAGAAGCGCAGAGGTCATGGGGGGAGGCCCGGTTTGCTCGGAAATGGGGCAGTATGCGATAATCATGGGCTCCGCGAAAAGTGCGGCTGGGCAGCTTCGTCCGGCACGTGGCTCTCGCATCGACCGCGCATTGATTCCAACAGCGCAAAAGGAAAGACCATGGCAAAAGAAGGCATCCACCCGAATTACCGCGAAGTTCTGTTCGTCGACATGTCGAACGGCTTCAAGTTCGTGACCCGTTCGTGCGCGAACACCAAGGAAATGGGCAAGACCGACGACGGTCGCGAACTGCCGCTGTTCAAGCTCGACACCACGAGCGAATCGCACCCGTTCTACACCGGCACGCAGAAGTCGGTCGACAACATGGGCGGCCGCGTCGAGAAGTTCCGCAACCGCTTCGGCAAGACCACCGGCGCTGCTTCGAAGTAAGGCACGCGCTTTTGCGTCGAGGGCAGCCCGGTTTACCGCGCTGCCCTTTTTCTTTCTGAATCCTGCCTTTTTCCGCCACTTGAACCTGCCCACTCCCGCGATCGTTGCCCAGAGCGCCGTGCGCCGGCTGCCGCGCATCGCATTGCTTCTGCTGTGCGCGGCCTACCTGCTGCCGGGCCTGGTTGGCCGGGGCCCCTGGAAGAGCGCCGACATCACGGCCTTCGGCTACATGTCCGAACTGGCTCGCAGCACCGAAGGCATCGCACGCTGGTTTGATCCCATGCTGCTGGGCCTGCGCCCCGAAACCCCCGCCTTGATCCCGTACTGGATCGGCGCCCTGGCCATCAAGATCGCCCCGTCGTGGCTGAACCCCGACCTGGCCGTGCGCGTTGCGTTCGCGTTCCTGCTCTGGGGCGCCTTCACCGCCACCTGGTACGCCGTGTACTACCTGGCCCGCACGGCGCGCGCCCAGCCCGTGGCTTTTGCCTTCGGCGGCGAGGCCCGGCCGACCGACTACGCACGCGCCATCGCCGACGGCGGCCTGCTGGCGCTGATCGCCTGCCTCGGCCTGGCCCAGCTCGGCCACGAGACCACGCCCGCACTGGCGCAGCTGTTCTTCGCCTCGCACCTGTTCTATGGCGTGGCCGCACTGCCCTACCGCCGCACCGGCCCGGTCATCGCGCTGACCGTGGGCTCCATCGGCATTACGCTGAGCGGCGCGCCCACCGTCGGGCTCGCGCTGGCCATCGGCAGCGCGCTGTACATCGCGTACGAACGCCGGCTTGCCGCGCAGTCCGAACGCGAAAACGCCGACAACAACGAAGACAACGGCCCCGGCTACACACGAGGTGCACTCCTCACGATGATCGGCATCACGGTGCTGGCGGCGGTGCTCGTGTTCAGCCTGAAGCTGCCGACATGGAAGATCACCGTGGTCGGCGGTTCGCTGATCGGCGACGTGCGCAGCCAGGCAAAGCTGCTGCTGTGGTTCACCTGGCCGGTCTGGCCGCTCGCCATCTGGACGCTGTGGCGCTGGCGACGCCAGCTCACGTCGCGCCACGTCGCACTGCCCTTCTGGTTCGCGCTGGTGCCGCTGGCCGCCACCTGGACCACCGACTACTCCGACCGTTCGCTGCTGCTGGCGCTGCCCGCCTTCGCCACGCTCGCCGCATTCGCCCTGCCCACCTTCCGGCGCAGCGCCGCGGCGCTGATCGACTGGTTCAACGTGCTGTTCTTCAGCGGCCTCGCCGTGCTGGGCTGGATCTACTGGATCGCCATGCAGACTGGCGTTCCACCCAAGCCGGCTGCCAGCGTCACGCGACTGGTGCCCGGCTTCGTGCCCGAGCTCTCTCCCATTGCCGTGGCGCTCGCCGTGGCTGCAACCATCGCCTGGTGCTGGCTGGTGCGCTGGCGCACGGGGCGGCACCGCGCTGCGCTCTGGAAGACTCTGGTGCTGCCAGCCGGCGGCACGGCGCTGTGCTGGATGCTGCTGATGACGTTGTGGCTTCCGCCCATCGACTACGCACGCAGCTTCGCCCCGCAAGTGCGCGCCGTGGCTGAACGCGTCGGGCAGCCGCGTTGCATCGCCGAGCTCGCGCTGAGCCGTCCGCACATTGCGGCGCTGCGCCACCACGGCAACTTCAACGTGCAGCCGCTGCTGCTGGGCACTGACTGCCCGTGGCTGCTCGCAAGCCCCGAAACCATCGAGCGCCTGCACACCATCATTCCCTTCGACCAGTGGCGCTTTGCCGGCACGCTGCGCCGCCCCAGCAGCGCGGCCGACGACCTCTTGCTCTACCAGAAGATCACGCCGTAGTGAGGAGCGAACGGGCTCTGATCGCGCGGCACGCGGGCACGGTGCTCGTGGGCCAGCTGGCCGTGATGGCCTTCGGCGTGACCGACACCATCATCGCGGGCCGCTACTCCGAGCACGCGCTGGCCGCCCTCTCGGTCGGCGCCGCCATCTTCGTCAGCGTGTATGTCTCGCTGATGGGCGTGCTGCAAGCTCTGCTGCCGGTCTGGGCCGAACTACATGGCGGCGGCCGCGGCAGTGAGGTGGGCCGCTCGGTGCGGCAATCGCTATACCTCGCCGCGATTGCCGTTGTGGTCGGCATGACGATCCTGCTGCTACCGGGCGCAGCCCTGCGATGGACCCAGGTGCCGCCGGAAATGCGCGGCGAAGTCGAAGCCTATCTCGCGGTGCTGGCCTTTGCGCTGGCGCCGGCTCTGCTCTTCCGCCTGTTCAGCACGCTCAACCAGAGCCTGGGCAGGCCTCAGCTCGTGACGTGGCTGCAGTTGGGCTCGCTGGTCGTGAAGCTGCCCTTGTCGATCTGGTTCACTTTCGGCGGCGCGGGCCTGCCGGCCATGGGCCTCGTGGGCTGCGGCTGGGCCACGCTGTGCGTGAACTGGGCGATGCTCGGCTGCGCCATCTGGCTGCTGCGCAACCGTCCGTTCTACCGCGACTATGGGCTCTGGAAGCGCCTCGAGGCGCCCGACTGGCAGCAGATCCGCAAGTTCGCGCGGCTCGGCGTGCCAGGCGGCCTGGCGGTACTGGTCGAAGTGACCTCGTTCACGCTGATGGCCTTGTTCATCGCACGCCTCGGCACCGCAGCTGCGGCGGCGCACCAGATCGCGTCGAACCTGCTGGCCGTGGCCTACATGACCCCACTGTCGCTGGCCATCGCGACCAGCGCGCGCGTAAGCTTCTGGCTCGGCGCCGGGGACTCAGCCAAGGCTCGCCATGCTTGCCGGCTGGGCTTCGAACTGACGGCGCTGTGCGCACTGTTCTATGCCACTGCCATGGCCGTGCTGCGCTACGAGCTCGCCAACGTGTATTCCGACAACCCGGCCGTGATCGCGATGGCCGGCGCACTGCTGCTGGCCGTGGCGGTGTATCACCTCGCGGATGCTGTGCAGACCTTCTGCGTGTTCGTGCTGCGGTGCTACCGGGTCACGCTGGCACCGCTGGTGATCTATTGCGCGATGCTGTGGGGACTGGGCCTTGGCGGAAGCTATCTGCTCGCGTACCACGGTCTGGGCCCCTGGGCAGCCATGCAGTCGCCGCTGGCGTTCTGGATCATGAGCGCCGCCGCGCTGGCCCTGACGGCCCTTCTGTTCGGCGCACTGCTGCGTTGGACGATGCGCCAGCGCGCAAGATAAGCCGCGTCTACTTGGCCAGCACGCGCGCTTCCCGCACGCGCGCTGCCGGAAACAACAGAGCAAAGCGGGAGCCCTTGCCCACCGTGCTTTCGATACGCAGTTCGGCACCGTGCCGCTGGGCGATGTGCTTGACGATCGCCAGTCCCAGTCCCGTGCCGCCAGTCTCGCGCGAGCGGCTGCGGTCGATGCGGTAGAAGCGCTCGGTCAGCCGCGGAATGTGCTCGGCGGCGATGCCGGGGCCGGTGTCCTTCACGGCGTATTCGCCGCGCCCGTCGGGCAGTGTCCGCCAGCTCACGGCCACCTCGCCGCCGCCGGGCGTGTAGCGGATGGCGTTGCTCAGCAGGTTCGACATCGCGCTCTGCAGCTCGGTTGGCGCGCCCGACAGCTCAGACTCCGCGTCGACCGTGAACGACAGTCGATGCCCCTGTGGCGTCAGACGCCCCGACAGCCCTCGCCCCTCGTCTTCGCACTGTGCGAGCAACGCACGAGTGCGGATCCACTGGTTGCCCGAAGGTGCCGCGCTGCCCTCCAGCCGCGACAGCGTCAGCAGGTCGTTCACCAGCGTCTCCATGCGGTGCGATTGCTGCCCCATCAGCGACAGATAGCGCGTGCGCTCCTCCGCATCGAGCGGCAGGTTCTGCAGTGTCTCGACGAAACCCGCAAGTACCGTCAGCGGCGTGCGGATTTCATGCGACACGTTGGCCACGAAATCGCGCCGCATCGCCTCGGCCTGCTCCAGCGCCGTGATGTCACGCGTCAGCAGCATGCGGCGATTGCCGGCATAGGGATGCACCTGCACCGACAACCGCACCGGATGACCGCGCTGATGCCCATGGCCGAGTCCGGAGGCGTCGATGACCACGTCGCGGCTGTAGTTCCAGGACGCGAGGTAGGCCACGAAGGCGGGATCGCGCACGAGGTTGGCGAGGTGCTGCGCCAGATCGCGTTCCGCGTCGATACCGAACTGGCTGGCCGCCGTCTGGTTGCACCATTCGATGCGGCCCTGCTCGTCGAGCAGCACCACGCCATTGGGCGACGCCTGGATGGCGGCCAGGAATTCCTGCAGCCGGTCTTCGGCCTGCCGGGTCTGCTGCTCGCGGTCGCGCAGCAGCTTGCGGATGCGCTCGGACAACTCACCCCACACGCCGGACCCGCGCGACGGCAGGCCGGCGGCATCGTTGCGCAACACCCGCATCAGCCGCTCGGCGCGCCAGGCATCGAGCCCCAGCCAGAGTACCGCACCCAGCCAGGCGCCCAGCCACCCGAACTTCCATCCAAAAATGACGATAGCGCCCGCTCCTATTAAGAGGGACGCTATTAAAAATGTAGCAATTCGGAAAGGCATGGCGGGCGATTATCCGCGCCCGCGGCCAAAGGGTGCCACGGCGGTCAAACCGTGACTTGGGCGGTCAGGCGGTAGCCCGCTCCGCGGACGGTTTCGACCATCGGCGCAGCCGCACCCAGCGATTCGCGCAGGCGCTTGACGTGCACGTCGACCGTGCGCTCTTCGATGTAGACGTGGTCGCCCCAGACCTTGTCGAGCAGTTGAGCACGGCTGTGCACACGCTCGGCATGCTGCATCAGATAGGCCAGCAGCTTGAACTCGGTCGGCCCGACCTTCAGGGCACCGCCCTGCCAGGTCACGCGGTGCGTGGAGGTGTCGAGTGCGAGCTCGCCGATCTCGACGCGCTCCGTGACCACTTCCGGTGCCCGGCGGCGCAGCACCGCACGGATGCGGGCCAGCATTTCCTGGGTCGAGAACGGCTTGGTGATGTAGTCGTCGGCACCAGCATCGAGGCCGGCGACCTTGTCGGGTTCGTCGCCGCGCGCGGTCAGCATCAGGATCGGGATGGCCTTGGTGCGCGGGTCCTTGCGCCACTGGCGCGCGAGCTGCAGGCCACTTTGGCCGGGCAGCATCCAGTCGAGCAGGATCAGATCCGGCAGGAAGGCGTCGATCTCACGCTGGGCCGCAGCACCATCTTCCGACCAGATCGGCTCGAAGCCGTTGTGGCGCAGGTTGACGGCGATCAGCTCGGCGATCGAGGACTCGTCTTCGACGATAAGGACACGGGGTTTCTTCATGCTTTCTTGGGAGTCTTGCCGCTGTTGTTACTGCAGCGCGGACTCGATTTCCTGCATCGAAGTGTGCCGCACATCGGCGCCCTTGACGATGTAGATGATGAATTCGGCGATGTTCTTGGCGTGGTCGCCAATGCGTTCGATGGCCTTCGCCAGGAACAGCAGGTCCAGGCTGGCGGAGATCGTGCGCGGGTCTTCCATCATGTAGGTGACCAGCTTGCGCACGAAACCGTCAAACTCCTTGTCGATCAGGTCGTCGTCCTTGAGGATGGACAACGCTGCGGAGGTGTCGAGCCGCGCGAATGCGTCGAGCGCCTTGCGCAGCAGGCCCGAGGCCAGGTCGGCCGCGATACGCAGCTCGGTCGTGGGCAATTGCCGGGCCGAACCGCTCTCGATGATCGACTTGACCATGCGCGCAATCTTGTTGGCCTCGTCACCCACGCGCTCGAGGTTGGCGGTGGTCTTGCTGATGGCGATCAGCAGGCGCAGGTCGCGTGCCGTGGGCTGGCGGCGCGCAATGATCGAAGACAGCTCGCGGTCGATGTCGATTTCCATCGCGTTGACGCGCTGCTCGGTCTCCATCACGCGGTCGGCCGCTTCGACGTCGAACTGCAGCAGCGCGTACACGGCCTGGTGAATCTGCGACTCGACCATACCGCCGAGCTCCATCACGCGCGACGAGACGCCGTTGAGTTCGCTGTCGAACTGGCTGGAAAGGTGTTTCTCGGTCATGTTGTCTCCTTTGACTTCAACCGAAGCGGCCGGTGATGTAGTCCTCGGTCTCCTTGCGCTGCGGCTTGAAGAACATCTGCTCGGTGGCGCCGAACTCGATCAGATCGCCGAGGTACATGTAGGCGGTGTAGTCGCTGCAGCGGGCGGCCTGCTGCATGTTATGCGTCACGATGACCACCGTGTACTCATTCTTGAGTTCGGCGATCAGCTCCTCGATCTTCGCGGTCGAGATCGGGTCGAGCGCCGAGCAGGGTTCGTCGAGCAGCAGCACTTCGGGCTTGATCGCGATGCCGCGCGCAATGCACAGGCGCTGCTGCTGGCCGCCGGAGAGGCCCGAGCCGCTTTGCTGCAGCTTGTCGCGCACTTCGGTCCACAGCGCGGCCTTCTTCAGGGCCCATTCAACGCGGTCGTCCATTTCACTGGCCGAGAGGTTCTCGAACAGCTTCACGCCAAAGGCGATGTTGTCGTAGATCGACATCGGGAACGGCGTGGGCTTCTGGAACACCATGCCGACCTTGGCGCGAATCAGTGCCACGTCTTGCTTCGAGGTGAGCAGGTTCTCGCCATCGAGGGCGATGGTGCCTTCGGCGCGCTGCTCCGGATAAAGCTCGAACATGCGGTTGAAGGTGCGCAGCAGGGTCGACTTGCCGCAGCCCGACGGGCCGATGAAGGCCGTGACCTTGTTCTCGGGAATCTCGAGGTTGATGCCCTTGAGCGCGTGGAACTTGCCGTAGTAGAAATTCAGGTCCTTGACCGAGATCTTCGAGCGCGACGGTTGTGCAACGGTATTTGGCATGTTGTCTTCTTCTGATGGGTTCAGTGTTTGTTGCGCGTCAGGACCCGCGCCAGGATGTTGAGGGCGAGCACGGCGATGGTGATCAGGAACACGCCGGCCCATGCCAGCTGTTGCCAGTTCTCGTACGGGCTCATCGCGAACTTGAAGATCGTGACCGGCAGGCTGGCCATTGGCTGGCTCACGTCAGCGGTCCAGAACTGATTGTTCAGCGCGGTGAAGAGCAGCGGCGCGGTCTCGCCGGCGATGCGAGCCACGGCCAGCAGCACACCGGTGACCACGCCGGCGCGGGCAGCGCGCAGCGTGATGCTGAGGATGACCTTCCACTTCGGCGTGCCGAGCGCGTAGGCCGCTTCGCGCAGGCCAGGCGGCACCAGCTGCAGCATGTTCTCGGTGGTGCGGATCACGACCGGAATCACGATCAGCGCCAGTGCAATCGCACCGGCCAGACCCGAGAAGGTCTTGAAATAGGCCACCACCACGGCATACACGAACAGGCCGATCACGATCGACGGCGCCGACAACAGGATGTCGTTGACGAAGCGCGTGACCGAGGCGAGCCAGCCCTTGGGGTTGTATTCGGCCAGATAGATGCCGGCCATGATGCCGATGGGCGTACCCACGCAGGTGGCCAGCATCACCATCACGAACGAGCCGAAGATCGCATTCGCGATACCGCCCGCCTCGTTTGGCGGCGGCGTCATTTCGGTGAAGGTGGCGAGGGCGAGGCCGCCCACGCCCTGACGCAACGTTTCCCAAAGGATCCAGACCAGCCAGAACACGCCGAAGGCCATCGCGGCGAGCGACAGCGTGAGCGCGATCTTGTTGACGCGGTTGCGCGAGGCAAACTTGGCCTGGCGCGTTTCGGCCAATGCCTTGGCCGCGAGAAGATTCTGGGCGGTGCTCACGATTTGGTTCCTTCGCTCTTCTTCATCTTGGCCAGCAGCATCTTGGAGAGCGACAGCACGACGAAGGTGATGAAGAACAGCACGAGGCCGAGGTACATCAGCGCGGCCTGATGCAGGCCCGCGCCGGCTTCGGCGAATTCGTTGGCGAGTGCCGAGGTGATGCTGTTGGCAGCCTCGAACACGGAAAGGGAGTTGAGCTGGTTCATGTTGCCGATCACGAACGTGACCGCCATCGTTTCACCCAGCGCCCGGCCGAGGCCGAGCATGATGCCGCCGATCACGCCGGCCTTGGTGTAAGGCAGCACGACCTTGGAAACGACTTCCCAGGTGGTGGAGCCGAGGCCGTAGGCCGACTCTTTCAGCAGCGGCGGCGTCACTTCGAACACGTCGCGCATCACCGAAGCGATGAACGGAATGATCATGATCGCGAGGATGATGCCGGCCGACAGGATACCGATACCCACTGGTGGGCCGGACACCAGCGCACCGAGGTACGGCACGCCGCTGAGCAGCTTCTGCAGCGGCTGCTGCACCCAGGTGGAAAGGATCGGGCCGAACACCAGCAGGCCCCACATGCCGTAGACGATGGAAGGCACCGCTGCCAGCAATTCAATGGCCGTGCCCAGCGGGCGCTTGAGCCAGTTGGGCGAGAGTTCCGTCAGGAAGAGCGCAATACCGAAGCTCACCGGCACCGCGATCACCAGCGCGATGATCGAAGTGGCCAGCGTGCCGTAGATCATGACCAGGCCGCCGTACTCCTCCTTGACCGGATCCCACACGCTGCTCGTGAGAAAGCCGAGGCCGTACTTCGAAATGGCGGGCCAGGCGCCGACGACCAGCGACAACAGGATGCCGATGAGCATCGCGAGCGTCAGCAGCGCGGCGCCCTTGGCGGCCCAGCCGAACAGCCGGTCAGCCATCGGGCCGGAGCGCGGAGCCTTCACGGGCGGCGGGGGTGCAGTAGCACGACCGCGCTCGGCCGCGAGGTCGAGAGAGGTGGTGGCGGCGGGAAAGGTGGATGACACGGGTCGCTCCGGCAAAGACGAAAGCGGCGCGTCCTGGAGCGAGGAATTGCTCATGGGCGCGCCGTCCTGGACTGATGGGTAGAGTTACTTGAACGCGACGGCCTTGCCCGACGCATCCTTCACATCACCCCATGCCTTGGCGATGGTGGCCTTCACGGCGTCAGGCATCGGCACGTAGTCGAGATCGTCGGCCGTCTTGTCGCCGCTCTTGTAGGCCCAGTCGAAGAACTTGAGCACGGTGGTCGCGTTGGCGGGCTTGTCCTGCACCTTGTGCATCAGGATGAAGGTGGCGCCGGTGATGGGCCATGCGTCCTTGCCGGCCTGGTTGGTCAGCACCTGGTAGAAGCTCTTGCTCCATTCAGCACCAGCGGCGGCGGCCTTGAATGCCGAGTCGTCGGGCGACACGAAGGTGCCGGCGGCGTTCTGCAGCTGGGCGTACGTCATCTTGTTCTGCTTCACGTAGGCGTACTCGACGTAGCCGATCGAGTTGGGCAGGCGGTTCACGAAAGCGGCGACGCCTTCATTGCCCTTGCCACCCGCGCCGGTGGGCCAGTTCACGGCCGTGCCTTCGCCGACCTTGGTCTTCCACTCGGCGTTGACCTTGCTCAGGTAGTTGGTGAACAGGAAGCTGGTGCCCGAACCGTCGGCACGGCGAACCGGGGCGATGGCGGCGTCAGGCAGAGCCAGCGAACCGTTCAGCGCCTTGATGGCGGGGTCGTTCCACTTGGTGATCTTGCCGAGGTAGATGTCGCCCAGAACCTGGCCGTTGAGCTTCAGCTCGCCGGGCTTGATGCCCTGGATGTTGACCACGGGGATCACGCCACCGATGACGGTGGGGAACTGCATCAGGCCCTTGGCCTGCAGTTCGTCGTCCTTCAGGGGAGCG
Organism: Variovorax sp. YR634; assembly: GCF_900106655.1. Taxonomy (NCBI): domain Bacteria; kingdom Pseudomonadati; phylum Pseudomonadota; class Betaproteobacteria; order Burkholderiales; family Comamonadaceae; genus Variovorax; species Variovorax sp. YR634. The sequence continues at coordinate 21,777 of NZ_FNOL01000005.1, read as the reverse complement.
TCCGAAGCGCCGAAGTCGACGGTCTTGGCTTCGATCTGCTTGATGCCGGCGCCCGAGCCGACCGACTGGTAGTTGATCTTGACGCCGGTGGCCTTGTTGAAGTCAGAGGCCCACTTGGCGTACAGCGGTGCCGGGAAGCTGGCGCCAGCGCCGGTCACGTCTTGTGCGAAGGCGGGAATGGAGAACACCGCAGCCACCAGGCCGGCTGTTGCAAATTTGAACGTCGTTTTCATGAAGCTTCCTTTAGAAGTAAGAAGTAGTCCCTTTTTCGGGCTTGGACGGACTCTAGAAAGCTTGTGTGACATCGGTGTGACACCCCTCTGTCGAGGGAAAATGCCTTTATTCCCCCGGTGGTTCGTGTGACGCTGTCACATAACCGTCATGCACCGCGCCTAGCCTTCCAAACCTCGCCATTGCGCGATCCGAGAGGTGGCGCGCCCTGTCACGGCGCTACGATCAAACACAAAGACACCGCCTTCTTCTTCAGAACCACATGCAAAACGGCACCCGCCTCGCAGCAGTCGACCTGGGCTCGAACAGCTTCAGGCTCGAAATCGGACAGGTCGACCACGGCCAGATCCACCGCACCGAATATCTCAAGGAGACGGTTCGCCAGGGCAACGGCCTGGACAGCGCGCGCAACCTCACGGCCGAGGCAATGCAGCGAGGCTGGGACGCGCTCGCGCGTTTCGGCGAACGCCTGGCCGGCTTCAAGCGTTCGCAGGTTCGGGCCGTGGCCACGCAAACGCTGCGCGAAGCGCGCAACCGCGAAGAATTCCTGTTGCGCGCACGCACCATTCTGGGCTTCGGCATCGACGTGATCCCGGGCCGGGAAGAGGCCCGCCTCATATATCAGGGCGTGGCGCACATGCTGCCGCACACCGACGCCTCCGACAGCGAGCGCCGGCTGGTGGTCGACATCGGTGGGCGCTCAACCGAAATGATCATCGGCCACGCCCTCGAGGCCGACCGCATGGAGTCGTACCGGGTCGGCAGCGTCGCCTGGTCGATGAAGCACTTTGGCGAAGGCCTGTTTACCGCCAGCGCCTTTCGCGCGGCCGAAGTGGCTGCCAAGGCCGTGCTCGACGACGCCCTCGCCACTTACACCCGCGACCAGTGGGACGTGGCCTACGGCGCGTCCGGCACCATCGGCGCCGTCGGCGACGTGCTGGCCGCGGCGGGTGGCGAGCCCGGCCTCGTCACGCGCGAAGGCCTCGACTGGCTGCTCGACCGCCTGCTCAAGGCCGGCAGCGCCGACAAGCTGCGCATCGACGGCATGCGGGAAGACCGCAAGGCCGTCATCGGCGGCGGTGTGAGCGTGCTACGTGCGGTGTTCGACCTGCTCGGCATCCAGGAAATGAAAGTCGCCCAGGGCGCCCTGCGCCACGGCGTGCTCTATGAATTGCTGGAACGCGACGAAAGCGTGGCCGACATGCGCACCGCCACGGTGGCGCGGCTGGCCAATCGCTTCACCGTCGACACGGCACAGGCCAAGCGCGTGGGCGAAACGGCCGCTGCGCTGTTCGTGCAGCTCTCCCCCGCCGCGCGCGGCGGCAGTACATCAAGCCGGGCTGGCCGGGCCCTGCGCAAGCTGGGCTGGGCGGCGCAGTTGCACGAGATCGGCACGCTGATCTCACATAGCGACTATCACAAGCACGGCGCCTACATCCTCGACAACACCGACGCGCCCGGCTTTGCGGTGAACGAGATGCACGCGCTCGGCCAGTTGGTGCTGGGCCAGCGCGGCAAGCTGCGCAAGCTCGAAGCATCGCTGGACGATGAGACCTTCGTGATGCAGTTGCTGTCACTTCGGCTCGCGGTGATTCTGTGCCACGCGCGCCGCGACCCTGATCCGCAGGCGCTGCACCTCGCGGCGCTGGGCGCACGGGCCTTCACCATTGTTTGTGCCCCGGACTGGGCCGAGGCGTTTCCGCAATCGGCGCACCTCCTGCGCGAAGAAGTGCTGGCCTGGCAGAAGATCAGCAGTTGGCGCGTCGAGCTCAGCGGCTGCTGAGCCAGCCGCCCCATTAGTTAGTTAGAGCAGTTCCGGCGACTGCACCGTCACAACGACGGTCTGCACGTCGCCGTCGCGCTCGCGCGTGCGAATCCACCACAGCGCACCCTTGCGCACCGGGCAGCTGTCCTGCTTGAGGCCCAGCAGCAGGGAGATAGCCTGCCCCACCGATGGCTGGTGGCCGATCATCAGCACCACCGACTTGCCGTTGGGCCAGCCAGCTGCACCAAGCAGCGCCTCTGCCGTTGTGTCGGGCGCGAGTTCTGAACGCAGCTTGTATTTGCGACCCAACGCCAGCGCAGTCTGTTCGCAGCGCCGCGCGGGGCTGCAGATGATGCGCGTGCCATCCGGCAACTGACGGTCCAGCCAAGTGGCCATCCGCTTGGCCTGCTTTTCGCCGCGTGCGGTGAGGGAGCGCTGCATGTCGTCGCAACCCTCGGTCCAGTCCTCGGCTTCGGCGTGACGCCAGAAGATCAAGTCCATGGTCATCGTCTTTCGATCTTCAGTTGCTAGATGCATCTCTGAGATGCCCTCTGGATGCGTAGCGGTTCATGAGCGCGGCCTGCGCACCGTGGGCCTCGACGACGGGCGATGCGCCAGCTTCGCCCGAATGCGTATCGTGATCGACGCGCGTGTAGATGCCGTCCGCGCCCAGATCCCAGGCGTCGCGCCCGTCGTGCAGGTAGGCCACCAGGCACTCGTCGATCAGCCGCTGGCGCAGTCCCGGGTCCGTTACGGGCCACGCCAGCTCGATGCGCCGCATCATGTTCCGGTTCATCCAGTCGGCGCTCGACAGGTACAGCGATTCATCCTCGCCATTGCGGAAATAGAAGACCCGCGAATGCTCCAGGAAGCGACCGATCACCGAGCGCACGCGGATGTTGTCGGTGAGCCCCGGCACCTGCGCGGGCAGCGTGCATGCGCCGCGCACGATCAGATCGATCTTCACGCCCTTCTGCCCCGCACGGACCAGCGAGGCGATGATCTCGTCGTCGGTCAGCGCGTTCATCTTGGCGACGATGCGCGTCGACTGGCCGGCCGCTGCGGCCAGGCCCAGCGCATCGATCTGCGCCACGATGTTCTTGTGCAGGTCGAACGGCGCCAGCCACATGCGGTTGAGCTTGGGCAAGCGGCTCTGGCTCGCCAGATGCACGAACACGGCTTCCATGTCGGCCGTCAGCATCGGATCGGCCGTGAGGTGGCTGATGTCGGTGTAGAGCCTGGCAGTGCGCGGGTTGTAGTTGCCCGTGGACAGATGGCCGTAGCGGCGCAATTGCTTGCCCTCGCGCCGCGTCACCAGCAGCATCTTGGCGTGGGTCTTCAGGCCGACCACGCCGTACACCACCTGCGCGCCGATCGATTCGAGCATTTCAGCCCAGTTGATGTTGGCCTCTTCGTCGAAGCGCGCCTTCAGCTCCACCACTACCGTGACTTCCTTGCCGCGACGAACGGCTTCGCGCAGCAGATCCATCATTTCCGAATCGGCGCCCGTGCGGTAGATGGTCTGCTTGATCGCCAGCACCTGCGGGTCGAGCACCGCTTCGCGCAGGAAGGCCAGCACGCCCTCGAAGCTTTCGAAGGGCTGGTGAATCAGCACATCGCCGCGCTGCAGCCGCTCGAAGAACGACTGCCCGGGCGACAGCGCAACGGGGTAGGAAGCCGGATACGGCGGAAAGCGCAGTTGCGGCTCGTCGAGCAGGTCGGCCAGTTGCGTGAGCCGGGCCAGGTTGACCGGGCCATGCACGCGATACAGCGCCTCGGGCGGCAGGTTGAACTGCGCCAGCAGGAAACTCGCGAGAGACTCGGCGCAGCTCGCCGACACTTCCAGCCGCACGGCCTGGCCATAGTGCCTGTGCTGCAGCCCCTGGCGCAACGCGGTGCGCAGATTCTTGACGTCTTCCTCGTCCACCGCAAGGTCGGAATGCCGGGTAACGCGGAACTGCGAGAAATCGCCCACCTCGCGCCCGGGGAACATGCTCGCGAGATGCGCGCGCACCACGCTAGACAGTGCCACGAACAGCGTCTTGCCATCCGACACCTTGGCCGGCATCTTGATCAGGCGTGGCAGAACTCGCGGCAGCTTGACGATCTGGATCGGGTTTTCGCGCCCGAAAGCATCCTTGCCACCCAGCCTCACGATGAAGTTGAGCGACTTGTTGGCCACCTGCGGGAACGGGTGCGCCGGGTCGAGGCCGACCGGAATCAGCAACGGGCGCACTTCGCGCTCGAAATACTCGCTGACCCACTTGCGCTGCGCCGGGTTGCGCTCGCCATGCGAAATGATGTGGATGCCGTGCGTCGCGAACGTCGGCATCAGCTCGTCGTTGTACAGCGCGTACTGGCGCGCCACGAGCTTGTGAGCCGCCTCGGCCAGCCGTTCGAACGACTCGACCGTGTAAGTGCCCTTGTGGTCCCCAGCGCTGCCCGCGATCAGGTGCGGCGCGGCGCGGACCTCGAAGAATTCATCGAGGTTCGACGAAACGATGCACAGATAGCGCAGCCGCTCGATCAGCGGCACCTCTTTGCGATGCGCCCAGTCGAGCACACGCTCGTTGAACGAAAGAATGCTGTGGTCGCGGTCCAGCAATGTGAACGTGGGTGCCGCAACGTCAAGCGACGGATCTGCGGAGGCGGGTGACATGGGCACTGATTCTGGAGCAAGCGGCACAGGAGAACACGTAGGCTGAAATATGACAGTGTCAGCCCCTCTTGTGACAGTTCCATGACTATCCCGTGACGCCTCTGAACCAACTGCATGCTGGCTGGCAGCGCCAAGCGAAGAAGCGGGCGGCCCAGTTTCGGGCCGGTCGGCCGCTGGCTTCATGCGCCCAGGAAGTGCTTGCGGTAGCGCGCCGGCAGATCGTCGATGCGCATCAGCATCGGCAGGTCGGCGGCGTTGAAATCCGGATCCCAGGCGGGCGCGCCGAGCACCTTCGCACCCAGGCGCAGGTAGCCCTTGATGAGCGCCGGCGGCTCCACGTCGAGCGTGCTGTCGAGCCGCTCGACCGGCAACGGCAGGCGGGGCTGCACCTGATACTGGATCGGTGCCATGTGCTTGGCCGACACCTGGCGCCAGATGCTGGCCGCGGCGTCACCGTTCGTGACACCGTTGTGTGACATCGGAATGCTCGCGCAACCAATCATCGTGTCCAGTTTGTTGCGGTGCATGAAGCCAGCCAGCGCGCCCCAGAGTGCGAGGATCACGCCGCCCTGGCGGTGGTCGGGATGCACGCAGCTGCGGCCCAGCTCGACCATACGCTCGCGCAGGTCGCGCAGGCGGGTGAGGTCGAATTCAGTATCGCTGTAGGTGCTACCGACGCGGCGGGCCTGGGCGGGTGTGAGCACGCGATAGGTGCCGATGACCTGCCGGGTCAGTTCGTCGCGCACCAGCAGGTGTTCGCAGAAGTCGTCGAACAGGTCGATGTCGTGGCCGGCCAGCGGCGACGAAACCCGGGCGCCCATTTCGCCGACGAACACGTCGTAGCGAAGGCGTTGGGCAGCGCGCACGTCGTCAAGGTGGCGGGCCCAGCCCACGGTGATGCCTTGCTTGGACTCGACGGCCGGCGGCAGGATGACAGCGGGCGCCTGGGGCACCGATGTGCGGGCAGCAGCAACAACGGTAGACACACCGGTTGCAGGAGCGGGCCACAAGGCCGCGCGCAGCCCGATCTGCGAAAGCGGAAACGTCGGGTTGGGCAGTTCTTTCATGGGGAACCCTTTCTGCCGAGGGAGTCTCCGCACCTGCGATGAAGCGGGCATGTCAGGAACATTGCAGGCACGTGACGTTGTTACAGCCCAAAGCCGCCTGTGAAACGCCTGCAAACCGCTTGGCGCCGCTTCGTCGTCTAATGCGGTGGATTCGCGAAATGGAGCTCCACCTATGGCCACCACCAACGCAACCGGCACCGACAGCAGCCGCCTTCACCAGACTTTCCCCGTGCTCAGTGACACTGAGATTGCGCGCATTGCACGCTTTGGCAGTGTTCAGCAATTCGCACGCGGCACCAGACTATTTACAGCAGGCGAAACCGGCCCCGGCATGTTCGTGCTGCTGAAAGGCGTTGTCGCCGTCACGCAACGCGACGGCCTTGGTCATGTAGTGCCGATCGTGCGGCAAGGGCCAGGTGAATTCCTGGCCGAAGTCGGCCAGCTGAGCGGCCGCCCTGCCCTGGTCGACGGCCATGCCGACGAAGACGTCGAAGCGCTGCTCGTATCGCCCGCGCAACTGCGTGCGCTGCTGGTGGCCGAAGCCGACTTGGGCGAGCGCATCACCCGCGCGCTGATCCTGCGGCGTGTGGCGCTGATCGAGTCCGGCGCCAGCGGCCCGGTGCTGATCGGCCAGCCGCAGTCGCCCGACATGGCACGGCTGGAAAACTTCCTTCGCCGCAACGGCTATCCATATCACCTGGTCGACGCCGCCGAAGACCCCGACGCGGCCGCGCTGCTCGCGCAGTACGGCGCCAGCAAACTGCTGGCCGTGTGCCCTGACGGCTCGGTGCTGGTCAACCCGGCCGACGAGGCGCTGGCGCGCTGCCTCGGCATGGTCGACACCGCCGAGCGCAACGAGTTGTTCGACGTGGCCGTTGTCGGCGCCGGGCCGGCCGGCCTGGCGACCGCTGTTTACGCGGCCTCGGAAGGCCTGCGCGTGATCGTGCTCGACTGCCGCGCCTTCGGCGGCCAGGCCGGCGCCAGCGCGCGCATCGAGAACTACCTGGGCTTTCCCACCGGTATCTCGGGGCAGGCGCTGGCGGGGCGCGCGTTCGTGCAGGCGCAGAAGTTCGGTGTCGAGATGCTGATTCCGGCCAAGGTCGTGTCGCTCGACTGCTCGCGCGACAACCCGCTTGAAAGCCTTGCCATTGCGCTGGCCGACGGCCGCACGATCCATGCGCGCACGGTGGTCATCGCCAGCGGCGCACGCTACCGCCGCCCCGATGTTCCTCGCCTCGCCGAATTCGAAGGCCGCGGCGTCTGGTACTGGGCCTCGGCCATCGAGGCAAAGATCTGCTCTCAGCAAGAAGTGGCGCTGGTCGGCGGCGGCAACTCGGCCGGCCAAGCTGCGGTGTTCCTGTCGCGCCACGCGGCCAAGGTCAACGTGCTGGTGCGCGGGCCGTCGCTGGCGGCCAGCATGTCGCGCTACCTGATCGACCGCATCGAGGCCACGCCGAACATCTCGCTGCAGCCGCACACCGAGCTCGTACGCCTGCATGGCGGCTCCGACGAAGGCCTCACTGGCGCGACATGGCGTTGTCACACCTCGGGCAACGAACATGACTGCGCGGCACGCAACATCTTCCTGTTCGTCGGCGCAGAGCCTGAGACTTCGTGGCTCGACGGCTGCGGCGTGGCGGTCGACAAGCACGGCTTCGTGCTGACAGGTGCCGCCGCCAGCAGCGGCTTTCCGGCGCGGCCGTCCACGGCGCTCGAATCGAGCGTATCGGGCGTGTTCGCCGTAGGCGACGTGCGCTCGGGCTCGGTCAAGCGTGTGGGCGGCGCCATCGGTGAGGGCGCGGCCGCGGTCGCGCTGATTCACCAGCACCTGTCGCAGGCCTCGGCCGTCGCCTGAAGCGCGCCCCCAATCAATCCATCGTCAAGACAAAGGAGCCCGACGTTGCCCATCAAACCCTGCGACCACATGCCCGCCGAGATCGCGCAGCCTCATATCCAGCACGGCCAACGCGGCTGCGAAGACTGCCTGAAGACCGGCGACACCTGGGTCCACCTTCGCCTGTGCGTGCACTGCGGCCATGTGGGCTGCTGCGATTCGTCGAAGAACCGTCACGCAACAAGGCATTCGCACGCTGAAGGCCACCCCGTCATCCAGTCGCTCGAACCCGGCGAAGACTGGATGTGGTGCAACGCGCACGAGAAACAGGTCGGCTGAGATCCCGTCTGGCAGATTGCGAATGAATTCCCGCGCCTGCACGCGTTTGAACTCGCACGTATAAGCTGCCGGGCTCGCATCAAATCCACCGGAGTGCCAGACAACATGCCTGCATCGCCCATCGAGGTCTATTCGTGGCCCACGCCGAACGGCCACAAGATTCACATCATGCTTGAGGAGTGCGGCCTGCCCTACCATGCGCACCCCGTGAACATCGGCAAGGGTGACCAGTTTGCGCCCGACTTCCTGCAGATCAGCCCGAACAACAAGATCCCCGCCATCACCGACCCCGACGGTCCGGACGGCAAGCCGATCTCGCTCTTCGAATCGGGCGCCATCCTCGTCTACCTCGCGGGCAAGACCGGCAAGTTTCTGCCTACCGGCGACCGTGAACGCTACGACGTGCTGCAGTGGCTCATGTTCCAGATGGGGGGCGTCGGCCCGATGCTCGGCCAGGCGCACCACTTCCGCCTGTACGCGCCCGAGAAGGTCGCCTATGCGATCGACCGCTACAGCAACGAGGCCAAGCGCCTCTACGGCGTGATCGACAAGCAGTTGTCGAAGAACAAGTTCATCGCGGGCAAGAGCTATTCGATTGCCGACATTGCCATCTTCCCGTGGCTGCGCAGTTGGGAAAACCAGGGCATCACCCTCACCGACTTCCCGCACCTGAAGGAATGGTTCGATGGCATCGCAGCGCGTCCAGCCGTGCAGCGCGGCGTGAAGGTGCTGGCTGACCTGCGCAAGCCGATCACCGGCGATAAAGAACGCGAGATTCTCTTCGGCAAGACGCAGTACGAGAAACGCTGACTGAGAAACTTCGGGGATCGGCCAATATCCGGGCTAGAATAGAAGGCTTGTCGGGGTGTAGCGCAGCCTGGTAGCGCATCTGGTTTGGGACCAGAGGGTCGAAGGTTCGAATCCTTTCGCCCCGACCAAAAAAGTGAATGCCTGCAATGACTTACGTTATTGCAGGCATTTTTCTTTCCACGCCGACTTCTAACCGTTTGCGATTCTTCTAACGGGAAACTTCGCGAGTTCGTCTTTCCCCTACGGGCCATCCCACAGGCCAAGAGGAAACGGAGTCTATTGAAGAGGTCGGTCGTCAGATAGTCGGCGCTTTGCGTGCTGATTTCTCCCGGTCGAGTGCGCTGTTCGGTCATGGATCTCAATGTAACAATTGCCCCAATCACATTGGGAAATCTAGATGTCGAATTTCATCGCTGCATACGGTAAAGAGCTTGTTGCGCTGTTCGTGCCCCTCTTGACCTGGTTTCTCAACGTTGGCATGAAGGCGAAAGTCAGACTCGTGTGGTCGGTGCCGAACGAATTTACTTTCTTGGTCGCGGACCCCTCGCAAGAGCAGGGGCAGCAATCAAGTGCCTTCCAGCAGCCACAGCCGACGCCTGCGCAACCAGTTCAGACCCAATCTGCTCCGCCAGCGCCTCCTCAGCAAGTGCCTGCTCAACCAGCACTTGCGCAGCCAGTGCCCACGCCGGCACAGACGCCGCAGGCTCAGGCTCAACCTGCGCAACAGCCAGTGACAAACGTTTTCACCGCATCTGTTCGTCTAATGAACCTCGGGCGCGAACCGGCAAAAAAAGTGGAAGTGGTCTTCAACTGGAAGCCCGATCTGCTCAACATGTGGCCGATCAGAGCCTTTGAAGAGAGCATCGACAACAGCCGCCGATACATCATCAAGTTCGATTCGTTCGCCCCGAAAGAAGAACTGCGGATCGAGGTTATGAATGTCAACAAGCCGCTCCCTGCACTCCTGACCGTTCGTTGCGATCAATGCGTTGGACAGCGAATGGATATACGTTGGGTGCGCGCCTTGCCACCAGCGGTCATCGGATTGATGCAGTTCCTCTGCTTCTTAGGCTTCGGCACGTCAATTTATGGGCTGATCCTCCTCCTCCAGCTTCTGGTCCTGCGAACCCCGCTCGGATAGGGCCTCAATAGCAGGGCAAGGCTCGTTCCCGCGCGCTAGATGTGTGCCCAGGTCAGGATCAACTTTGCTGGCACAAAACCAAGTTTGTGGTCATTTCACGGCACCCATTTCTTGCCTGCGTCGACGCCCGCGAGGACGTTGGCGATTGTGGTCGTGACGCTTTCGACCATTTGCGGCGTAGTAGGTCCCCGGAGGACAATAAGCGCGGCGCGAAGCGCCTCGACGAACGCTTCTTCCGGGCCAGTCATGACTGGAACAATCTGCATTGTTGGGATCTTGCCTCTCGTCGCCCACGGCCGCCCAGCACCGGCGGCATCCACGGTGAAACCTTCGGATTCAGCTTCGGCTTTGGTTCTCATGTTCGGGCAGGACTGCAGGATTTCGGGACCTTAGCGACACAGACGAGGCGTACTTCGACGTACGGCCAGTTTGACCGCGGCCACACGCGACATGAGTCACAACAGATTTTTTAACGACCAGATCACGAGGGCGACGTTATGAAATGCTGGATGTGCAATGACGATGCCGATACCGGCGAACACAAAATTAAAAAATCGCTCTTAGTGGAACTGCATGGAAGCGGCTCCTACAAGGGCGCCAACGCGATGTTGCATGTGAAGGAGGGGAAGGAGCGTAAGCTCCAAGGTCCGGGATCAGACCTTATCAAGTATGAGAAATGCCTGTGTAGCGCGTGCAACAACAACAAGTCTCAACCGTTTGATCTAGCGTACGACAAGTTCTTCAAGTTTGTCATCGATCACGAATCTGAGATCGTCGAGCGCCGGGTCATCGACTTTTCAGATGTCTACGGCAACTCCTTTGCAGAAGATCAAACGAACCTCTACAAGTATTTCGTAAAGGTATTTGGCTGCGACTTGAGCAGTCACGGCCTCCCTGTCCCGCAAGATCTAAAAGATCTACTCGACAAGAAGCAGTTCAAGACTAGGCTCCGCATCACTTTCGCGGTCAATGAAGACATGCTTGTTTTGGGCGGTGCTAAGAGATGCCCCTTGGGCATTGGCAAAATGAACTTTTGGCCGGCTAATGCCAGTGTCCAAGATGAGCGGTCGTACGCTTGGTCAATTTATTTCTCCTTCCTGGAAATCTGCTTCTGGTACGCAAAGTTGCCCACGGGGCCATTCGGCAGCGTCTGGACTGCTGACTCGCAGTGGATTTACTTGGGCTGGTTACGACCGATGTCGCCTGAACAGCGAAAAGAATTTCAGGAGAAGGTCCGAACAGTGGCCCAATCGGGAATCAACTTGCCTACGCCACCAAGTCCGGCGCCGTATTCTTCTCAACGATCCCGCAACTCGAAGCGCCTGTGAGAGCTGTGGCTTGCTATTAGGTCGAACCTCGATGCAGACGCGGAGAATCGTCCGGATTGCGGATGATCACTTACTCATCTCGCCACTTGGGCTTGGCCACTCGCGGCCCGAACACCTGCCGGTGAATAGTTGCCATACCTTTGCCGACTGGCAGCGCGACCGCTTCGTGCACCGGTGAAATGCCAGCATATTTCGCGATCACATCCTCTTGGCCGGCGCTCTGAGCGATCACAGCCTCGTACGCAAACCGACAGACTTGTGCGTTTATCACGTCAACCCAGGTCTCATCGGGCGCGTCGCTGTGCAGTAGACCGTGTCGGCCGAAGACATCCTTGTATTCAGTCGAACCGACAAGCGCCAGTTTCGGGCTCACGGGAAAGACGAGCAGCACTGGGCCACTATCTGGATTGATGGTGTACGGCCGCTGTGAATCGAAAGGTAGCGATGGGTCGAACCACAGCACAGGATTGTCGCTGGTCAGAAATGGTCGCATCGTCGCGTTGTGAACAGCCGCAATCCCGAGCATTGAGTACAGCCGCCCCATCCCTTGCATCATCGCCGCCATCGCATGGATGCTCCTGTGCGGGTCGATGGTCATCTGGACCTGATTCGGCAGGTCTTCAAACCCCAACGGGGGCGGTGGAAGCTCGCCGTTCGCGAGCATGACCTTCAGGGTGTCTTTGACCGTCTGCGCCAGCATGGCCTCTGCCACGTCTCGGCTTGCCGGAACACGCACACGTTGCAGCGCGATGAACTGAAAAATGTTCTCCAATCTGTCGTTCACGTCCTCGCGCCGGTGAAGTTTCGCAACCGTCTCTGGCCAGTTGCTTTCGATGGTCGAGAAAAGTTCCTCCAGCGTGTTGTTGTCTTGACCGCCTCCCGGGGTCGGCTGGGAGTAGTAGTAGCGACGGAATTGCGTGGCGTTGGGAGTAACGTGAAGAGGTCCAGGCGGGCCATCCTTGCGATAAACAAGGAGCCGCCCCGCCTGGTCGCAGAATGCATTGAGATAGGCCTTGGGAACGAAGTGATGACGTTTTGTTTGTTGCATCGAGCAGCAAGAGTATCCCGACGATCGAACCCTGAGCAACCCATGACCATGGATAGATTTCGATTGACAAGCCGGTCGTCTCTTTCCATTGCGAAGCGGAAGTTCGGGAAGACTCGGGAAAGGACAGCAACGGTCCATTTCAGCCATACAGACATGCGACCCCTTGCCTTTTCGCATCAACCCGCCTCGGCGGGTTTTTTTTCGCCAAAGAGTTCGCGAGTGAGATCCAGTCGATGTGCCCCGCCCGCCTGCCGTCTCCGTTATTCCGGGGAGGGTTCGGGGAAAGTCTAACTCTCCTAATCGCCGATCAGAAACATGCCGCAAAGCCTTTATCCATGCGGGTTTCAACGTTCCAGACAAACCTAATTTTTTCCTAACCTAGACCTAACCTTCGAGAAAAACAAAAGCCATATGAATCAACAACTTACGGGAAAATTAGCTTTCAGGTTAGGTCAAATTAGGGCGAGGCCTAACCTGCTCAGCGCTAGGCGCCATGCGGGTTTTCGGCCGGTTTTTCACTCCAGATTAGGAAATTAGGTTTTCCCCGAACCCAAACCGGATTTGGTCCCCGGAGGGTTGGTCCTCCCCCGGCCTCGAAACGCCCCGGAAACAGCCGCCAAAGGCGTCAAAACTCGTCGCCCTGCAGGGGTCGTCGAGTGCGCCATGGGGCCGCGCTACGCTTGGGCCGGCGGCATTTCGGCGGTCCCGTCGAAAGAGAGTCATTTAGCGGGCAGGCGTGGCGGGGTCAAGACCGCGCGCCACGAGGCAATGTCGCCCGCAGCCCCGCCCCCTCGCCCCGGCGGCTACGAAGGGGTCACGCAGCGCCTTAATGGGGCCGGGGAGACAAGATCAAGAATGGGGAAGGACACGCCAATGACCGGGTGCGACGGTGCGCCTAGCGGCCTTGCATCAATGCAGCCCGGGAGTACGCGAGCTTCGTTTGGCAGCCACACCGGCCTCAGGAAGACCTGGACTCAACGCACAGTGCGCGGGCCTCGAGGTGCAAGAGGACAATGTCTAGTCCGCACATTAGCCCTCTTCAAGAGGCGATCCCAATGCCTGACCAAAAATTTATTGCCTTTTATGCTTCGCGACCATTTTGGACCGATGAAGCGATTGATTTGAGTCAGAGCAAACCGGAGCGATGGTTTCACATGATGAAGGAAATTCGCTACGAATATACTAGCGCTGAATTTTCATTGAAAATCGCCAGAGATAGCGCAATTATGTTGTGCGTCCCGGCGATCAATTCAGCGTTCCCCACGGCAACAATATTGAGCATTGAAACTCCAATGGAAAAGTGGAGGAAATACTTGGAGCACATTAACGCCTTCTATTTGTTGCTTGACACGGCGACCATGATGTGCTCAAAAGCTTTACATTTCAATCTACACGAAATAACTCTGCGCGATGCATTTACGGTAACCCTCGACAACAATGGAGATGCAAATGGCTGGAGCATACCTCAGCAAAGTTATGCAGCGCTTCATTTAAATGACAGGCATCTAGGGAATCATAACCCTGAGCTGCCACTGAGCGTGAATCCCAATTTAGCACATCGAAACGTAATAAAAAACGATGTTATCGAGCACGCAGTGTCACGATTTAAAAAAGCAGTAGCTCAACCCGGCTTAATCGAAATACTTTCTTCATTTGCAAAAAGCCTAACTGAATTCAAAGATGGAAATTTCGAAACCTCGCTGGTGCTGTCTTGGTTCTTGATTGAATCTCACATGAACATGCGCTGGAAAGAATATCTAAATTCAATAAACAAAGAAATCCCTCCCAACAAGAAACGCATCAACGCTGATCGCCTTAAATTACTCACGGGAAACAACTACACGGCAAGCATCGTGTCACAGCAACTTGAACTGGCTGACTTGATCGACTGGAAGACCTTCTCGTTAATTGACTCAACGCGAAAGATCAGAAACGATCTTGCCCACGTGCAGGGAACCAAAGCCACTTTGGATCAGGCCCGAACAGCATTGACCGTTACCCATTCATTAATCGAGACCAGATGGAATCTAGACTTTCCCTTGAACGACAGCCTGAACATCGCAGGAATTTGAAGCGGTAGCGCTCATCACGCCGCCGCTGAGGCGGCGGCGGGCCGCCACGCGGCACAGCGCTGGCCCACAAGCCGCTTCGACCGGCCCGACGAAAGAGACCTATTTAGCGGGCAGGCGTGGCGGGGTCAAGTCCGCGCGCCATCGGGTAATGGCGCTTGCGGCCAGCGGCCGCTGCTCCAGGCCGGCGAACGCCCCGCGCATCTCCGGCATGTCGCTCACGCTGACTACTGCCCTCCTCTTCATCGACTGGGCCACACGCACGGTCAGAAATTACTGGTGGGCAGCCCACGAGACGGTTTGCTGTGCCACCCCAGCTGGTGATTGACTGTGGGCAAAGTGCTGAACGGCGACACGAGCCGCCATTTAACGAGAACTAATTGCCTCGTCAACTCGCCTTTTTAATTGCCGGCATAGCCAATTCTGGGGATTGCCAGCGCATTTTCGCTATGTGATGCTGCTTTTTTGTGCCCCCCAGTCAGGCGCAAATTTTCTGCCACAAGAAAACCTAGGCCGCAGCCTTCAAGGAGCGAAAAATGCTAGCAATGGCGATACGAAGTATTTTTGAAGAAGTTGCGAATCAGCCCCTCATCCCAAAACATATAGACGCTTACACCGCAAAGGGCGGGTTCGTAATAAAAACCCAAAAACAATACAGGGTATTGCAAGACGGAATTTACCCTTATTTCAGCAAAGATCAACTTCTCTCTAAAGATGATGCGATTGACCATGCGTCCTTCATCGATGCAAACACAACTACATTTGCTTCAGATACACAAGCGCACCGAAATATATTAAATAATCCTTTATGGAAAAAATTATTTGGCATCCAGCAAAGGCAGCTATTGCAACGCGACGCCAAGAGTCTCACCGAATCGACACATCCGTTTGAAAGCGCGCCTTGCGCCATCTGTGGCATCTGCCTACCAATCTCATTAATTGAAATTGATCATGACCATCCAACAGCAGGCATTGATGATGCTCCTGTGCTCAAAATGCTGCGAGCAATGGCAATGACAGTGTATGGACCCAAGGGTCCAATGGGGCAGGCCATTCTTCGACAGAAGAATGAAGGATTTGAGTCCTCTGAAATTCCCGACAATCTACGGCTCCACAAACCAAAGGGGCAGCTCGGATATCTACGCTCGTATGAGCTCGCACCAGCACCAATTGCGCCATACACCGGCAAATACCTTCGCCACACAACGGTAGACTCTGGCAACGTGCTACTGAGTCTCATGTACAGCAAAGGCGATCTCAAATTCAAATTCGTCAACGCCTGTCGAAATTCCGTAGTAAATCTCGCCCCTCTCTGCAAGCAATGCAACACCAGAAAGGGCAAGAAGGAGGCGTATACCCATATTCAAGTCGAAGCAAGCACAGTAGCATCGTCATCGCATAATCCGAACGCAATGAATGTCGATGAATCGCAATAAGGACATTTGCTGACTTTGGCAAACCTGCTGACGCTGCCCTCTTTGCGCTCCAACGACAGGGGGCTATGTCAGCCCCTTTTTCCAATTAGAAGTTCGCAACGAGCAACTCTCGCGACTGCGAGCGGTTCTCGGCCGAGCCGATCGAGTAGGTGATCGACAGGGGGCGCTGCTTCAGTCCGGCGAAGGCCTGGCGCATCTCGGGAATGTCGTTCACGCTGACGACGGCCTTCCCCTTCATCGTCTTCAGCAGCTCGGCCATGCGGCCGTACTGCTCGAGCGCGAACGGCACGTCATAGCCTTCGGTGCCCCAGTAGGGCGGATCGAGGTAAAACAGTGTGTGGCTACGGTCGTAGCGCTCCACGCACGCGGCCCAATCTAGCCGCTCGATAGTGACCTGGTGCAGACGCAGATGCACCGCGCTGAGATCCTCCTCCATGCGTAATAGGTTCATCCGCCCCGGCGACGCGGTCGCAGTGCCGAACGTGCGCCCCTCGACCTTGCCCCCGAACGAGTGCTTCTGCAGGTAGAAGAACCGTGCCGCCCGCTGAATGTCGGTGAGCGTCGCCGGCGGCGTCTCCTTGAGCCAACCGAAAATCTCGCGGCTCGTGAGCGCCCACCGGAAGTGCCGCATGAACTCGTCGAGGTGGTGCTGCACCACGCGGTACAGGTTCACGAGGTCGCTGTTCACGTCGTTGAGCACCTCGACCTTCGCCGGCTCCTTCATGAAGAAGAGAGCCGCCGCGCCCGCGAAGGGCTCGACGTAGCAGGTGTGCTCGGGGAACAGGGGAAGGATGTGCTTCGCGAGGCGGCGCTTACCGCCGATCCACGGCACCAGAGGTTTCGCTGAAATTTCCATTGTGCAAGCCTTTGACACTAAAAATTACTGATAGGCTTGGCCCACTCTGTACAGGGTGGCGGGCCTCGCCGGCTTGCAGGCTCGATCTGCACTTCGGGGCTTGAACAGGTGCTCCAACACCTGAACAGGTCGCCCGTCTTTTTTGTGATTCAGGGCGCGGCCGTCGCCTCGCCCGTAGGCACCTCGTAGTCGGTGAACCGCACGACCTCGTCGCCGATCCACGCGTTGATCTCCTTGAACCGGTCCTGCAGCGGCTTGATCTCGTTGCGCGCAAAGACCTGGGCGGCCGGCAACACGGCGCCGAAGCCACCGGTGTTACTCGGCACGATGCCCAGCAGCTGGGGCGGGATGCGATGCGCGGCGAGCACGTCATCGCGGCTGACGTTCTTGATGTTGAAGAAGTCGTCTTTCGCGGCCACTTCGCTCACCGGGATCAGCTGCACGCCATCCTTCTTGCCGTTGGGCGAGTAGAGGAACAAGTTGCGGAAGTTGCCCGGGCCCTTGCTTTCCTTCAGCGCGGTGCGCATCGCGTCCACGTCTTCCTGCTGCTGGGCCGGGTCGCTGATGTACAGGATGAAGCCCGCGTGGCTGCCGTTGTTGTAGTAGCGCCGGCGGAACAGCGTGGCCGACTCGTTGAGCCAGGCCGACTGCAGCGCGCTCAGGTATTCGGGCAGGCCATACACCTCCTGATTGATGTCGGCCTCGCGCATGTGGAAGATGCTTCCGGCCTTGAACTCGTGTTCGTCCTTCCAGCCGCGCACGAAGAAATAGCTTTCAAGGTCGGCGCCGCGGCGCACGTATTTCGCGAGCGCGTGCGTCAACCCCACCGGCCGGCGCGTGAGCGAGTCCCGTCGCTCGACATAGGAGTTGCCGAAGGTGAGGTAGTCCAGCGCATAGGCGCTGAAGGTCGCGCGGTCCATCAGCTTGTGCGGCACGAAGGTGCTCAGCAGGATGTTGCGCTTGAAGAAAATCGAGCTGCTGTGGTGCGTGCTCGCGCGGAAGGACTTCGCCAGGCCGTCCCAGCTCACCGGCGGCTCGTACCACCGGCCATTCATCCAGCATTCGATGTAGTCGAGGATCTCGCGCCGGTCCATCACCGGCGTTGGGTCGCCGAAGGTGAATGCCTCCATGCGGGCCGAGTTGTCGGCAAGCGCTGCTTGTTCCATTACGAAATCTCCATGAAGCCGCTGTTCGCGGAAGTGATGCCTTCGAGCGGTTCGTTGTCGAGGGCGTGCATGCAGGCCCACGCGAGGTCGGCGTGGCCGGTGTCCTCGGTGCGCCCCGCCTCGAACGTGATGTTTCGGCCGCTGGCCGTGAGGGTCTTGCGGATAGCAAGGAACGCGTGTGCGAGATCGACCCAGCCGGCGTCGAACTCGAGTCGTCCCTTGCTGATCACGCTCTTGGCCTTCAGCACGAGCCGCGTCTTCACCTCGAGCGAGTAGTTGATGGCCTTGGCGGCGGGGAAGAACTTGCTCACCAACTGGTAGACGCCCTGGCCGAGGCCCGTGGTGTCGATGCCGATGAACGCCACGTTGTAGCGTTCGGTGATCTTTCGGATGACTCAGGCTATCAGGGCGTGCGCAAACGATCGGAGGCCGTGGGCCCGACCTGGCACGTGGCGATGCGCCCGGGCAAACGCGGGCTGCTGAATCCGGTCGCCTCGGTGACGGGATCGGCTACGACATCCTTTCGCATGAGCGGCCCGGCGAGCCTCGCTTCATCGAGGTCAAGACCACGAAAGGTGGCCATGCCTCCTCCTTCATCATCAGTCGCAACGAGTTGGACTTCGCCGCAGATGCGGAGGAGGCGTTTCATCTCTATCGTGTTTCAGTTCCGCGAACGGCCGAGGCTCTGCATCCTCAAGGGCAGCCTGGAAGACCAGATTCATCTGGAGCCCATCGACTATCGAGCGTCGTTCCGGCGGGTGGTCGGGTGATCTGCAGCGCCTGAAAAGTCTTGTCCCTTTTGCGCCTTGCCTGCTGAGCGCGTCTTGGGGCAGAACGCCGACGCGCTCTGACTTCGGAGCCGGTCAGCGGCATCTACAGAGATGGCCTCAATCAGAGGAGCGATTGCTCTGGATGATCGGCGAGATCTCCTACTCGGCCGCCGACTTAGTCCGCAGCTCTTTCTTGTAGCGCTTCATCAAGGAACTCATGAGTTCCGACGGCTCCACCTCGAGCCCATTGCACAAGAAGACGAGACTGGTCAATGAAGGGCTGGTAGTGGCCGTCTCCAGTTTGGCAATGAATGTGCGATTGAGGCCCGACGCAAAACCGAGCTCTTCCTGATTGAACCCGCGCACTGCCCGCCGAGCCTTCAGCTCGGCCGCAAAGGCTTTCAGTAGTGCGGGATCCTGCGTTGATCGCATGCAACGAATCTCGCTGCATGGACCTCTTTATGCACCCGCTTGTATGGTACATAATTGGTTGCGCATCTGCGTTTCTAATTCCGCAATGGATCGCTCCTGCTGCGGGTTACCTCTGTTGCCGAGATTCAAAGCTCTTACCGCTGCCAACGAATCCAATGACGCGTCGACAAGTCGCCTCACCTCTGCCAACGGCCCGACCTCTGCGGCTGCCGGTCTCGGTGACGCGTGTCCGCCCGAGGCAATCTGCACCTGTCGTGCGCAGCCTGTCTGCGGCTCGCATCGGTGCGCAGGTCAGGGCGCTGCGCATGACGGCAGAGGTGTCTGGCGGCGAGTTGGCCAAGACCTCGGGGATTTCTGCCTCAATGCTTTCGCGCATCGAGCGCGGATTGGTCTCGCCTTCGGTGGAGACCTTGGAGCGCCTCGCGCAGGGCCTGCATGTGCCGACCTCACGTTTCTTCAGTGATCAGGCGCGGCGCACTGACTTTTGCCATGTGCGTGCAGGGCATGGTGTCTTGGTCGATCGCATCGGCGCGGTGGCGGACTACCGCTATGAGCTGTTGGGCCATCTGCTGTCGGGCAACCTGTTCGTGGAGCCCTACCTGGTCACATTGCTGCCCGGTGCCGATCCCTATGTGACCTTCCAGCATCCGGGCCTGAAGTTTCTGTATTTTCTGTCCGGGGAGGTCAGCTACCGCTATGGCGGCAGGACTGTGGAGGTGAGGGCGGGGGACTCGATGCTGTTCGATGCGACTGCACTGCATGGGATCGAGGCCATTCAGACCCAGCCGGTCTCTTACCTGTCGGTGGTATTCACGCTGCGAGAGTAGGCTGTTCTTGGGGGCACTGCCGTGCAGCGAGGAGACGCAGGTGCCCATTCGATAGTCCCCACCCGAATTCGCTACGTGCCGAATTCACCTCTCTGTCCGTAGCTTTCTCTCGGTGTTCGGCATGCCGAACACCGAGAAAGCCTCGAACGGGTATCGACAGCGGGGGTCTTCCGTTTGATGGAGCCGTGAGGAAATTTATGCAGCAGCCGGGCGGGCTTGCTCTGCGAGCGGAATGGATTTTCGGTCTCGGTAGCCTGGACGCGGCGGTCGCAGGACGACGTCGAAACTTCGGGGGCAAAGTCCTTGTGCGGCTATGAGGGCTGGAAATTGGCCTGCCCGGAGGGGATCGAACCCCCGACAACCTGCTTAGAAGGCAGGTGCTCTATCCAACTGAGCTACGGGCAGATTTCAGGCTGGAGAGAAGCCAAAAAAATCAATGACTTAGGAGCTTTTTCTCTTAAGCAGCAGCGGCGGATTCTACCGAGTTCCACACCTTGGCTCGCTGCACTCCACGATCCAAAACGAAAAATGCACACAGCCCGCTGGTGACTGTGTGCATTTCATTTTTATGGTCGGGGCGAAAGGATTCGAACCTTCGACCCTCTGGTCCCAAAACAGACAGAGAATCCATAAAAATCAATAACTTAGCGTCATTTTTTCTAACGCAGAAGTCGGCCTTCGGGGCTGTTTCTCCCTCTGAGGCGAAACCGCCGTTAGACGATTTTAGCGTGTTGCGCTGGTCTTTTTTGCCCGTTTGTGGCGCACGTAGTCGGCGGTTTGCGTCTGCGTGCTGTGCCCGCCCATGGTCTGGGCCTGGCCTATGCCGCGGTCGATCACGCCATCGATATCAGTGAGGGCTTTGGCTCGCAGGTCATGGAAGTGAGCGTTCTTGACCTTGGCCCGTTCCCGTGCGCGCGTCCACGCCGTAGAGGCGCCATCGTAGGTGTACGCGTTGGCGATCTTTCCTGGCGTGCCTGCAATTCGGTGGTTTTTTGTCACCTGCGCAATAGTGCTCGCTCGCCTTGACGCCCCAGCTTGGGTACAAGCGGTTGGCTCCGTCTTGGCAATTGCCGTGGCAATTGCCATTCCGCTGCTGCAGCAGCGGCGACAAAAGAGGGACGAGATTCGACGCCACTGGTCGGCGAAACTTGCGGTTGCGCGCTCCTGCTATCTCGCCTGTGATGAGGCTGCGCTGCCGTGATCGAAGTCGAAGCTCGTTTTGCTGGTGCGGTTGTAGATCAGCAGAGCCTTGTCCTGCGGCGTAGCGGCCAGCAGCAGCGCGCCGTAGTAGCGGTAGTCGTCGAGGTGCTTCTCCTCAAGTCGGCCGCGTTGGTGCAGATCGTTCCAGTCGATCTTTGCCTTGCCGCGCTGCGGGATCTGCGCCGCCGAGCAGATCCAGCCGGCCTCGCGTGCCCGCTTGACGTACTTCAGCGTGAAGTCCTGCCCGGCCTTGTCGGCATCGAAGGCCCACACGAGCCGAGGCGTCTCTACCGCGCCGTTCTGCCCGTCGACGATGGCCTTCAGTTCGGCCAGCGCCTTCTCGGGGTAGTTGTTGCAGCTGAGCAGCGCTACGGCCGCAATGCCGTGGTGCGCAAGGGCGATGGCATCGAAGATGCCTTCGACGAGCCACAGCTCCTCGGGAGGTGGGCTGGAAGGTCGCGCTGGGCCGGCGGGGGAGGCGGCCTGCATCGCCTGGGCGAGCGCGGTCTCGGCCGTGACCAGACGCTCGTTCCGCCCGCTAGTGCGAATGCACCGAAGGCGGCCACGATCGCGCCCCGTGCCAGGGTTGCGGCACTCATTCAACGCACCAGCAAGACCGGCACCGTGCACGCAGCCAGCACTTTGGTGGCTACCGACCCCAGTACCAGGTTGGTCAAGGTGCCATGGCCCCGCGAACCCATCATCACGAGGTCGAACTGCCCCTTCTGCGCGAACGAAGCTATCTCTTCGGCGGGATGACCGATGCGGTGCTCGAAGCGGGCTTCAATGCCGTTCCTGG